>CAZUBB010000038.1:13367-16067 GCA_964618485.1 uncultured Pirellulales bacterium | reverse complement strand
GCGCTTCCTCGGGCTCGCCCTCGACGTGGATCGTGACGGAATCGGACGAAGTTCCCAGGTCGTCGTCGGTGACCGTGAAGGTGACCAGGTATTCGCCGCCCGCCGTGGGCGTAAACGTGAACTCGGCGCCTTCGCCAGAGGCGTAGGGCAGGCCGTCACGCAGGACTTCCCAACTCAGCGTGTGCGTGTCCAGCGTGCCGACGTCCGTGAAGCTTCCGGTCAAGGTAATCGGTTCGTCGACCTCCCCTTCCGCCGGTGCGTCCCCAATCGTGGCGACCGGATCGACGTTGTGGACCGTCGTGTCGACGATCGCCTCGTCGACGCTGCCGTCGCCGTTGGTCAGCGTCAGCGTCACGGCGTACGCGTCGGAAGATGTTCCCGACGGATCGTCGTCAAGGTATTGATGCGTGAACTCGAACGGGACGTCTCCACCCGCGAAGTCATGCGATTCGCTTTGGCCGTCGCCCCAGTCGATGACGAGCGTAAAGGCGTCGAGCGGACCCAAGTCGCGGATCAAGCCCTGCAGCGTCGCGACGCCGTTTTCATCAACTGACGGTGCGATCGCCACGTTGCTCAAGCCGTCGACGTAAATCGTGATCGAGTCAGTGCCTTCCCCCAGATCGTCGTCGACCGCTTTGAGGGTAACGGTGTACTCCCCTGGTTCCGTCGGCGTGAACGAAAAGTCGAATCCCTCGCCGCCGTCGAATGGCAGGCCGTCCAGCAACACTTCCCAACTCAATAAATGCGTGTCGAGCGTTCCCGAGTCGGTAACGGCGCCGGACAGTTCAATCGGCGAGCCGATCGTTCCTTCGTCGGAAACGTCCCCGATCGTGGCGACCGGATCTACGTTATGAACGGTCGTCTTCACGCTCGCATCACCGACGCCGCTATCGTCGTCAGTGAGCGTCAGCGTCACCGTGTACGCGTCGGACGAGGTTCCGCTCGGATCGTCGTCGAGGTACTGATGTGAAAACTCGAACAGCGAGGCGCCGGCTGCAAAGGTATGCGTGTCGGTCTGCCCATCGCCCCAGTCGATCGTGAGCGTAAAGGTATCGAGCGGGCTCGCGTCGACGATCGTGCCTTGCAGCTTGACCGAGTTATTCTCGTCCACGTCGGGCGAGATGGAGACATCGGCCAGGCTGGGGACGACGTTTTGTACTGTCAAATCGGTCTGCTTCGTCAGCGACGCGGGACCGGAAACTTCCGCCACGGTGACGGTGACCGAATAAACATCGGCCGGCGTCAACGTGGGATCGTCGTCCGCGTACGTGTGCGGCGCTGCGAAGGCAAAGACGCCCGCGCCAAGTACGATGGTTTCCGACTCCCCGTCGCCCCAGTGAATGGTGACCTCGTGCGGTCCGGCGAAATCACTTTCGAACGAACCTTCCAGCGTGATCGGGGCGCCTTCTTCCGCTGCGGGATCGCTGAAGTTCAGAACGAGATTCTGCAGCCCGAAGAAATCGACGAACCCGAGATCGCCGTCGTCGACGTCGTGGTAGACGACCGTTTCGATGTCGTCGGTGTCACTGGAGTAGAACTGATTCTGGCGCGCCGACACGTCCGGCGGGACGCCTTGGCGACCGTCGACGTTGTCTTCCGTGCGGTTGACGATGGCGCCGTTGTCGATATCGGCTGCCGACGTGTAGCTGGAGAAGTCGTTGCCGCCGTGGCTGACGCCGAAGCCGGTGAAGTCTACGCCTACTCCTTCCTGGCCGGCGTCAACGATGGCGTGCGACTGAATGAGCAGGCCGACGTCGGCGTTGTCGGTGAGATCGTTGTCTTGCAACATCGCCGCGCCGCCGCGCTCGACGCGGACGCCGATTCCGTTCTCGACGACGCGGTTGCCGGAGATTGCGGCTGCGCCGCCGCTGACGTCGATGCCAATGCGGCCGCCCGTGATGGACGACGAGTTATTGAGGATCCGCGCCACGGCCAGGCGGCCGCCTCCGTCGGCGCCGTCCGCTTCATAGACGCGAATGCCGACGGCATTATCAATCAATTCGTTGCCGAGGCTGGAGGTGTCGCCGCCGATCGTGGCCGTCACGGCCCGCCCGCCGGCGGGGGAATCGCCGTTCTGATAAAGGTGAATGCCGACGGCAAATCCGGTAATGAAGTTCGCTGTAATCGTGGCGTGGCTCACGCCGTCCGCGACGCCGAATAGGTCGCCGTCGTCGGTCAGGAAAACGCCCACGCCTTGCCCGACGCCATTCGAAGTGGCGTCTTCGCTCGTGAGCATATTGCGCGCGACAACGATCGCCCGCGAGGCGTCCGCGTTGCTGAAGAGCCAGATTGCGGCGTCGTCGTGCTCCGCCAGAATCTCGTTCTCGACGATCGCCACCTGGCCCTGGGCGTACTGCACGAAAATGCCGACGTCGTCCGTGTTCCCCGGGCGCAGATCAATGCGGTTTCCCTGGCCGGCCCCGCCGACGAGCGTTCCGGCGGAGACGCCGCTGAGGGCGATTCCCCGTCCCACGCGACTGATCTGATTGCTTTGAATGATCAACAGCGGGGCGTTGGAGAAGTCGCCGCGATCATTGCCGCCGATGCCGATCGTTGCGGATTCAATGACGTTGTCTTCGATCAGCGCATTTCCTTCGCGCACCAGGATTGCCTCGCGCAACGTCACGTCCTCGATGCCGCTGTTGCGAATGATATTGTCGAGGCTCCGCCGAGCGCCCGCGCCTTCCGAGGAATAAAGTT
>CAZUBB010000038.1:0-13357 GCA_964618485.1 uncultured Pirellulales bacterium | reverse complement strand
GCCGCGGCGGCGGATATGTCGAATGTCGACATCCTCGATCCGCGTGCGATCGTACACCACGGCGGTCCGCCGATCGGTGACGATGCCGTTGCGGAAGTTGTTGCGCCCCGGTTGCAGCGACGTATTGGCCCGGCCGTCGATCGTCAGGTTCTGGATGGTGACGTCGCTGGCTTGAACGATGAAACCGTGCTGGTATGCGCCGCCGAAGGCGGTGTCGACATGGTCGTCGGTCGCCGCCGGTGCGATAACGACGCCCGAGCGCGATTCGCCAACGATCGTCAACGGGCGATCGACCGTAGCGTTGCTTTCGCGATACAGGCCATCGTGCACGATCACCGTTCCGCCGGCCAGGGCCCAGATAATCCCCTCCTGGATCAGGCCGACCGGCGCCGCCTGTGGGGAGTCGTCGTCGACATGGAGCGTGGTGAAATCGCCTTGGAACCCATTGCTGGGATCGCCGTCGATGTCGGTTCCGGCGTCAAGCCACGGCGAGAAATCGACGTCGCCTTGCGCTTCCTGATGGACGCCGTCGGCAGTGCTTGTGCCCCACCAGTTGCCCGAGGCGTCGACGAGGCCGCCCGATTGATTGCGAATCGAACGATTGCCATTGCCGGAAAGCGAATTGTTAAAGATGGGGCCGACGACGCCGGCGGTGGCGGTGATTCGAATGCCGTCGGCTGTGTTGTTGACGATGAAATTATTGGAGATCGAGGTCGTCGATCCGTCGTCGGTGATACGAATGCCGGTCGTGTTGTTTTCGATGCGATTGGCGGTGATCGAGGCCGTGCCGCCGTCGATGTCGATACCGACATTGTTGCCAGAGATCGTGGCGGCGTTATCGTTGATCGTGGCCGTGCCTTTGACGAAGATACCTTTGTCAAAACCGGAGATGCTGTTGTCGCTCGCCACGCCGTCGATCGACGCCGTGCTGCCGCCTTGCACGTCGATGCCGATGCCTTGATTCGAGCCCAACCCTGAAATGACGTTCCCGGAAATCTCGGCGCTTCCCTGCGAGGCGACCACAATGCCGCGGAAGACGTCGGTAATGTTGTTATTGCGCAGCACGACCGGTTCGTGGCCGGAGAGGTCGACGTTCAACTGCCACTGAAAGGCGATGTTCGCCCCCTGGACGACGTTGTTCTCATAGAGGACGGTCGTATCGGGACCACTCTGCGAGCCGATGCGGAAGGCCCGCTGCAGGTTATCCGAGGCGTCGTTGCCAGCCGCGTCGTTCAGGAACGAATTGCCGCGAATGGTGATGTCGCTTGCCCAAGCGCTGGCGGCGTCCCAAATGCCGATGATAGTCGCTGGCTGCGCCGCTGGAGCATTGAGAACGTGGATCGTGTTGTTTTCAATCAGCAAGTCGTCGTAGTCCGCCGGACCGACCGGACGATTCTGAATGCCGACGGCCGCCGCGAACTGCGATCCGTCCGAGGCCGAGTCTCCGGGAATGTCGATCTGATTGCCACGCACCGTCTGCCGGTGACCTTGCCCCAGTGCGATGCCGATATTCTGGAAAACGTCGACCGGCGCGACGCCGAAATTCAAGTCGCGCGCCAGCCGCACATGATTGTCGGCGATCAACAGGTCGTTGTAAGCGTCGGGATTGTCGACGCTGCCGGAGACATCAATGGCCAGGTCGAAATCAAAAATCTGCAGGCGTGAGATCTCCCAACCATGATTGTCCGCGCCCGTGAAGCGAAACACGCCTTCGAGGTCCGCCGCGGCCACGTCGCCGGGACCGACGATCGTGGCGTCGCCGAGGTTGGTGGCGGACAACGTGACGCCGGAAACATCGCCCGGCAACATCACGTGGTAATCGTCGCCCGTGCCGGCGGCGCCATCATTGCCGAGCGCCCAGTCGGCCAGCGCGTTCGGCTCTGCGAAGTCAAAGACGCCCTTCAGATAAGCGCCAAAGTCGTCGCCGAGCACGGCGGCCATATTCGCCAGGCGGCGATAGTTATTGTGCAAAGCGTCGATGCGGTCCGACGTAAAGGCCGTGACAAAGAGCGTCTTGTCGACCCAGGTCACGAGCCCCCGCGCCGCGTCGTCCAACGCATGCTCCACGCGATCCTCGATCGCATAATTGTCGAGGGTCGCATCTCCTTGTAGCCAGGTGTTCCCGATGGCGGGAATGGCCGCCGACGTCTGGTTGTCGACCAGCCAACCGGCGCCGCGCACGCGGAATCGATTCAGGCCGACTTCGGCCGTCGTGCCCAGGTCGGCGGTTCCGCCGGTGACTTGAATGGCAGCTTGGCTTCCGGCACTGGTCTCGCGCACCGTCGCGTTGCGGAGTTTCAGCGAGCCGGCTTCCACGCGCAATGTCGCGTCGTCGCTGGCGGTATCGAGCGTGACGCCGCTGATTGACACATTCCCCGCGACGATGGTCACGGCCGGAGAAGCGCCATTAATGGTCACGCCGGACTCGACGCCGAGGATCGAGACGTCCTGATCGACGACGGCGCCTTGATAGCTGCCCGCGTACATCAAGATGGAGCCGCCGGCCGAGATCGCCGCCACGGCCTCAGCGAAATCGGCGAACGAATCGACGCCGAAGCTTAAAGCCGGCCCGCTGCCGTCCGGGTCGGCGAACAAAGGCGTGCCCAACCAGTTGTCGTCGACGTAAACGACCTCGACATCGGCGAAGTCGTCGTTGACGATGACGCCAATCGCCTGCTCGACAAGCAAGTTGGAGTTGATTGCATTGGCGAAATTCACGAAGAAAGACTCGCTTCCTTCGAAGTCAATATCCTGCTGCACCTGCACGACGATTGTCTGTTTCGTCATGCCGGGCAGGAATTCGAGCGTTCCAGCAGTCGCGAAGTAGTCGCCGTCCCCTTGCTCATCCTCAGCATCGCCGTCCGAAGTGAAGTAGTCGACGAACACGCTCTGCGTGGGATTGGCGACCGAGAGCGTCACCGTGAACACGAAGTCGGTCGTGCCGCCGGCGGATCCTTCGGCATTTGCGACGCCCTCCATGGCGATATCCGGCAGCCCGCCGCCGCCGCCCGCGTTGCTCACAGCGAGGCGCTCGAAGTTGGCGTACGCGACCGTCTGGTAGCCCGTGAATTGGAGAACTGCACCGGTGTCGGTCACGGCGGCGTCGAGGGCATTCACGCTCAGCAGGTCTTCCAGCGTTTGCGCTCCGCCGTCCAAAGACACCGGCGTCGCCAACTGCGGGACGATGGCCGCATGATCGTTCCCGTCGCCGAAAAACACGTTGATTGCCGAGGTCGCCAGCGAATCCAAGGCGTCGATCGACAAGAGGTCGCTGCCCGCGCCCGTCTCCAGCGTGGTGGCGCCGGCGGCATTCGTGAATTCAATGGCCGGGACTGTTCCGCCGCTAACGAGCCGCACTGTGCCGTCCGCCGCCGCCGCGCCATCCGAGAGCGTCAGCGAATGATCTGCGGAGGCTAGTTCAATTTCCCGCTGCACAGGAGCGGTCAAATCCGCCACGAGCTCCACGCCCGAGAAAGAGGCGATAAGGCCGTCGAATTCCGAGGTTCCTTCGCCGGGGCCGCTCAAGTTGTGGCGGGCCACCGCCGCTGCGCCGCCGAAGAACTGAATGCGGTCGCCGCCGCTGGTCGATCCGCCGCCGTTGAACTCGAGGCCGCCGGCTGGAATAGGGCTGCCGTTCGTGGCGTCAACGATGAGCAAATCATCGTCGTCGGAACCGTTAATCGTGAGCGATTGAATCGCCGCCAGGTTCATACGGCCGACTTCAAGGCCGTTGATCGTCACCACGACTTCCGTTCCCAGCAGCGAGACGGTGAACACATCCTGCAGGCCGTCATTCGCAGGATCGCCATCGTTGACGGCTTCATCGCCCGGAATGTCGTTGGCGTCGAATTGAAGGTCAAATCCGTCTTGCGCCCCCTGCACCGCCGCCAGCGCGTTCACAAGGCCGTGCCCGCTGAAGTGATCATATCCCAGGCCGCCAGGAATGTCGGTCGGCGCGTCGACGTCGCGTTGCAGAATGTCCGTGGCGGTGTTCTGAAGCGCCGTGTAGAGGCTCTTCACGGACAAGCTTCCCGGTCCGCCGGCCGCGTCCAACACCAAAGCGGCCACCGCGGCCACGTGCGGGGCCGCCGCGGACGTGCCGGGAAAGTTCGGTAATCCGTTGGGCTCGATATCGATGCCAGGGAAGAAGAAGGACGTATCTCCCTGGTCGGCGCCAGTGGCGCCCAGGTTGTTCCGCACGATCGGCTGCGCCAGGCGGTTGCCGAAGATGTCGAAAAGAATCGTCTGCCTGCCGCGCGCCGAATACGAATTCAGGACGGCGGGGTCAACGCCATAGTCGGGCGTTGCGCTGTACGGTGCAGCGCCGACTGCGAATACGCCCTCCGCAGCGAAGTGACCGAAGGACGTCGAGGTGGACGTGGAATATTCTTCGATGACCATCCCGCCATCGAAGTCGACGTACTTCATGCGGCCCGGCGCTGGACCAAAGAACAACTCGAAAGCCAGGTTGAACTCGGTGTCAGGGACGCCGTCGCTGTCAAAATCGAGCGTGCCATCGTTGAAAAACGACACGATCTCGACGGGATTTCTTCCTACATTGCTCGACAAACCCGCCGCAAAGGCAATCAAGCCGGTCTTGTCGACCAGCAAGACGTCGACGTCGCTGGCCGAACCAGGGCTCAACGCGCCGGGCCGACCGTCGCCGGCGAGGAACGGTTCATCCCACTGATAGGAGATCCGCATCGACTGACCGACCGGCAAGGAAAATTTCTGATAGATATCAACCCCCGGCCCTGGGTCGAAATCATGCAACGGCCCGCCGTTGATGCCCACGTCGCCGGAGTCGACGAAAGCGCCAAACTCCGCTCCGACTTCGCCGTAATTTCCGGCCGACGAGAAATGCCCCACGCCGCTGGCGACGGAATCGGAAATCGCCTGGGCGATCGCGCCGTCCTGGAACATCGGCTCGGACAAGTACAGGACGTCGTCGACGATGATGTCGGCGCCGGCGTTGCGCAGGTTGTTGACGGCCGCCACAAAATTGCCGATGCCAAGCACCCCGGTGTGGAAGATGGAGTGCGCACCCGGGGCGACGTCGGCGATAATCTGCGCGAGCGCGCGCCCTTCATCAAAACCCGTACCAAGGATGGGCGGTAATTCGTTCCGAATGGTGACCGGCGTCGGGAATTCGCCGTTGGCCTGGTCGGTGGCGTAACCGCCGAGCTGGTTAAAGCTGTCCGAGATGATTCCGATGTCGATTCCTGTGCCGTCGACGCCCAGCGCTCGCGCTAGGTCGGCCAGCAACGCGGCGTCCCCTTGGCTCTGAACCAGTCCAGCGTTCGTGACCGGTCGATAGGCGGGCGTGGCCCAACCGAGACTGTTGAGCTGGGCGAAACGCTCCATCTTCGAAAGCGGAACGAGCGCCGACACGATTGCGCCGGCCGAGGCGGTGACCTGCCCGCCCAGCTTGCCGATATCCGCCTCGAGGCGACCGCCCTCCGCTTTCGAATAGGCGTCCACCATGACCATGTCGCCGATAACGGTCAATTCCGGATCGGACGGCGTGAACGGGGTGGCGTCGGTGACGATGCGGTAGCGGTGTTCGAGCGCCGCCTGCAAAAGCGGCCCGTCGATCGCAGGGTAGTCGCTCCGTTTGGGATCCCAATCAGCGCTGAATTCGCCGGTGCGCGGATCCTGGTACTGCGGAAGGTGATTGACCAGCGCCAACAGGCGGCGATCTTCCAGTGGCTCCAAAGCCCGTGGGCGTCCTGCGCGCTTACTCGGGCGACCGCTCTGAATTTCCGTGACGCGGCGTCGCAGGTGCGCTCGACCGCGATATGGTCCTGGCATTGCCATTCTCTCGGTTCCTTTCGTTCCATCGGACGGGGCGCGGCGAACTTCGCCCGTTCCTCATCTCCCATGGGTTATCTGGCGAAAACGTCTCCGTTCCCGCGCAAGATGACCTGATCCGCGCCTGCTCACTGAAGACACGAGTCGTCCGGCGCTCACTGACTCGCGAGAATCCGTGCGGGCGCTAGAGGCTCAAATCAGAGGAAAAACACGCCACTCCGAGACCGTGGCCCGCTCCCAACATCGCGAGCGATGGACTCCGCCCTGCAATCGGTCCCCGTACATCCGCCGTCATGGAAGGGACGCGGTCGCTGAAATCAACGCCGCAATCGCCGCCACGTCTGGAGACTTCCGCCATCTCGAAAATCGTTCCGCACTCCGCCCCGTTCGGTCCATCAACCACTTAACTCGCGCTTGAATTTCTTGTCAAGCTTGCGATAGGAATTTCAGAAAAAAATTGGCCGCGGTGCGGCCCGCCATTAGACGAAGCGGACGGAAGATTAGTTCCGGACCGCGGTCTCGGCGAAGAAAGCAACGTGGCAGGCAGAAATCGGAAAAAGAATTTTCTCCCCCCTGCGGTAAGGCAGGCGACCAGGATTGCCTGCCCCGCCTGCAGTTATGTGAGAATATCCTTGACGACGTTTCCATGCACGTCGGTGAGGCGGAATTCGCGCCCCTGAAAGCGGTAGGTTAACCGCGTGTGGTCAATTCCCAAGCAGTGCAGCATCGTGGCGTTTAAGTCGTGGATGTGGACCGGCTTGTCGACGACGTTGTAGCTGAAATCGTCGGTTTCGCCGTAGGAGATGCCCGGCTTCACCCCCCCGCCTGCCATCCAGACGCTAAAGCAGCGAGGGTGATGGTCACGGCCGTAGTTGGTGTCCGTGAGCGTTCCCTGGCTGTAAATCGTCCGACCGAATTCACCCCCCCAAATCACCAGGGTGTCTTCCAACAGACCGCGCTGTTTGAGGTCCTTCACGAGCGCCGCGGAACCTTGGTCGACGTCGCGGCAGACCTGGGGAAGCATTTTCGGCAACTCGCCGTGGTGATCCCAATCGCGGATAAACACCTGCACGAAGCGCACGCCACGCTCGACCAGGCGTCGCGCCAACAGGCAGTTCGCCGAAAACGTGCCGGGCGTTTTTACCTCGGGACCGTACATGTCGAGGACGCTCTGCGGCTCGCCGTCGATGTTGGCGAACTCCGGCACAGAGCTCTGCATGCGATAGGCCATTTCGTACTGCTGGATGCGGGTGTTGATTTCGGGATCACCGAAGACCTCGTATTGCCGTTGATTCAGTTTGGCGAGACCGTCGAGCATCCGCCGCCGCGCCTCGGGACTGACCCCCTCGGGGTTCGACAAGAAGAGCACCGGATCGCCCGTCGACTGCAAACTGCAACCCTGGTGCTCCGACGGAAGGAAACCGCTCCCCCACAGCCGGGAGTAAAGCGCCTGCGTCGTCTGCTTGGAACTCCAGGACGAATGGAGCACGACAAAGCCCGGCAGATCGTGGTTTTCGCTACCGATGCCGTAGGAGAGCCAGGCGCCGACGCTCGGCCGGCCAGGAAGTTGCGAGCCTGTTTGGATATAGGTGATGGCTGGGTCGTGGTTGATGGCCTCGGTGTTGACCGTCTTCACGACGCACAGGTCGTCGACGATCGACGCCGTGTGGGGGAGCAATTCGCTCACCCAGCGGCCGCAGGCGCCGTGCTGCGCGAACTTAAACGTGCTCGGCGCGCAAGGAAACCGCGACTGACCGGACGTCATCGTGGTGATCCGCTGTCCCATCCGGACCGATTCGGGCAGGTCTTTGTCGAAGAAGTCTTTCATCTGGGGCTTGTAGTCCCAGAGGTCCAACTGCGAGGGCCCGCCCGACATGAACAGGTAAATCACCCGCTTGGCGGTCGGCTTGTGATGTGGCGCGCTGAGAATTCCCCCGGGGAAGTGCTCCGCAGCGTCCGGCTGGCCGGCCAGCAATTGCGGATTCATCAAGCTGGCGAGGGCCACGGACCCGATCCCGGCTGCGGAACGCCCAAAAAACTGCCGCCGCGTCTCGAGCAACTGGGATTCGCGATAAGGGTTCATGGGGTGCCTCGGGGTATTGCTCAAGGGCGGCGCCAGGGAAGGTAAGAATGTGAGGAGATCAGAAGGTGAGAATATAAGAATGTAAGAATTAAGAAGGACGGAATACTTCGGCGCATCGACGTTGCGCTGAACTAGTGGCCTTCCTAACTTCTCACCTTCTTACCTCCTCACATTCTCACCTACTCTCCCTCTACCCATTCGTCACACTCTCATCCAGATTCAAAATCAAGTTCGCCACCATCGTCCAGGCGGCGAGTTCTGCTTTGTCGACGAGTTCCGTCTGCGGCGATTCGCCGATGGCGATCAGTTTCGCCGCCGACTCCGGCGCCTCGCGGTATTCGGCCAATTGCTGCTCGTACACTTCGCGCAGGACCGCGATTTCCTCCGCCGTCGGCTTGCGCGACGTGGAAAGGCGGAACGCGTAGGCGATCCGGTCTTCGGTCGTCATGCCGCCGCGGAGCGCGACGCGCGTCGCCAGGTTACGGGCGGCCTCGACGTACTGCGTCTCGTTCATCAAGGTGAGCGCCTGGAGCGGCGTATTCGTCCGCGCCCGGCGGACGGTGCAGGCCTCGCGCGTGGGGGCGTCGAAGATCGTCATCGTCGGCGGTGGCGAGGTCCGCTTCCAGAACGTGTACATGCTCCGGCGATACAGCGCCTCGCCGTGGTCCTGCGTGAAGACCGCGGTGTTGCTGCTGGTGAAGCCGACCGCCTCCCAGAGACCGGGCGGCTGGTACGGCTTCACGCTCTTGATGCCGCCGACCTGTTCCAACAACAGGCCGCTGGTGAACAGGGCGTGATCGCGGATCATCTCGGCGTCGAGCCGGAACCGTGGCCCGCGGGCAATCAAACGATTCTCTGGATCATGCTGCAGCAGTTCCGGCGACACGCGCGAGCTCTGCCGATAGGCCGCCGAAGTGACGATCAACCGGTGTAACGCCTTGACGTTCCAGCCCGAATCGACGAACTGCCGGGCGAGCCAATCGAGCAACTCGGGATGCGACGGCCACTCCCCTTGGAAGCCGAAGTCCTCCGAGGTCTTGACGATGCCGGTCCCAAAATACTGTTGCCAGAAGCGATTGACCGTCACGCGCGCCGTCAGTGGATGGGCGGGATCGACGAGCCACCGGGCGAGCGCCAGACGATCGCGTTTGACCCCTTCCGGCAACGGCGGCAACACGGACGGAACATCGCGGACGACCGGATCGCCCTTGGCGTCATATTGCCCGCGGATCAGGATGTAGGCCTCCTTCGGCTCCGGCATTTCCTCCATCACGAGGGTGTCCGGAATCTGCGCCTCGACGTCGCGCTTTTTCTGCCGGAGGTCGGCCAATTCGGCTTGCGTCTGTTGCCAGAACGGCGAGTGCTCCCGGCGGAAGTAATCGCGCACCAGCTTTTGCCGCTCGGGAGTACGCTGGGCTGAGTCCACAAGTAGCAGCGGCAGGATCTGCAATTGCTCGTCGCCGGCGTCTTCCTTCACGGGCTTGAAGTAAAAGCCGTAGCCGCCGTTGAAATTGACGACCTTCATCAGGATACGGCTCTCGCCCGCGGGAAGCGTGACCGTGACGATGTCGCTATCGGCGGCCAGCAAACGGACCTCGCTCTTGGCCAGCAGCAAGTCGTCGTTGACCCAGAGTTTGATGCCGTCGTCGCTGCCGAGCGAGAGCGTCACCTTGCGGGGCGTCGGCGAATAGACCGTGCGGTAGAGATAGTGGGCCGTCAGGTCGCCGTCCAGGCCATGACTTTCGCCGTCGACGAACTCCGGCTTGGCGACCCAGGCTGTTTTCTGATCGCCGTAAGTCGCCGCCAGGTCGACGCCGGTCTCGGGGCCGAAGTCGGTGTCCATCACTTCATTCGTGCCGGCGCCTTTGAACGGTCCCAAGAGCTGCCACGAGCTCCACCGGGCCGGCGCGAGCGACGCGTCGCTGCTGACCGATAGCCGGAACCGCCCCATGGCGTGCTGTGTGTACTGCGATTCGTGCCGCAGGCGGATGCGCAACGTCGTACCGCCGGCAAAACCGAACGGTTCGCTGGCCACGAACATCGCGGTCCGATTTTCGTGGCGATGCATGCCCTCGACCGCCCAGCCGTTCGTGTCGTCCACCACGCCGTCGATCGCCTTCTCGACAAAGAAGTCGCCGTTGGCTTGTTCGTGGTCCGCTTGGGCGTAGACGAACTTAATCCGCTTCACTGCCTTGGGGTTTTCGCGCGAGACGGCTTCAGCCTCGATCTCGCTGAGCACGAAGTTGCCGTTCGGCGAGCGGCCCGGGCCCCGTTCGAAGAACGCATCGTCAGCCAGCGCCTCAAGCTTGATGGCAGTCAGCCCCGTGCCGTTGGTATCGGCGACGATTTCGTAGGTGTCTTTGTCGGCATTCGCGCCCTCCACGATCGCCGAGCCGTCATCCAGCTTGCGGAACGTCGCCCCGCCAGAGCTTTTCAGCGCGGTCGGCTCGAGCGGCTGCCATTGCGCCCGCAGTTTGGCGGGAGTTTCCCGTTCCCAATCGGCCTGTGCCGCGTCGATTTCAGGGATCGGCGCATCGAGCCGTTGCTCGGTCGCCGCTAGCAAGCCGTCGAGCTCCGCGAGGCGAGCCTGTTGCTCCACGGTGGCCGCCTTGATCGATGGCGGCGGCGACAGCGCGTTCCCGTCCATCGGCTTTTCGGTCAGGCTGTTGAAGAACGCGAAGAGCTGATAGAACTCGCGCTGGGTGAACGGGTCGTACTTGTGGTCGTGGCAGACGCTGCAGCCGAGCGTCAGTCCCATGAAAACCGTGCTCGTCGTTTCCACGCGATCGACCGCGTAACGGACGTAGTACTCCTCGTCGATCGAGCCCCCCTCGCTCGTCGTGACGTTGCAACGGTTGAATCCGGTCGCCACGCGCTGCGAAAGTGCCGGATTCGGAAGCAGATCGCCAGCCAATTGCTCGACCGTGAACTGATCGAACGGCTGATTCGCGTTGAAGGCGTTAATGACCCAGTCGCGATACGGCCAGATCGAACGCTCGTTGTCAAGGTGCAGGCCGTGCGTGTCGCCGTAACGGGCGGCGTCGAGCCAGTACCGCGCCATGTGTTCGCCGTAGCGCGGCGAGGCGAGCAAGCGATCGACCACTTTCTCGTACGCGTCCGGCGATTCGTCCACCAGGAACGCGTCCATTTCCTCAATGGTCGGCGGCAGCCCGGTGAGTTGCAGCGTCACGCGGCGCAACAGCGATTCCTTGTCGGCCTCCGGCGACGGCGATAAGCCTTCCGCTTCGAGCCGGTGCAGAATGAAACTATCGATCGCGTTCTTCGGCCAGCCCGAGTTCGCGACCGCCGGCGTGGCGGGGCGCTCCGGCGTCAGAAACGACCAGTGCTTTTGCCACGGCGCGCCGGAATCGATCCACAGCCGTAGCGTTTCGATTTGCTCCGCCGTGAGCGGCTTGCCGATTTCCGGCGGCGGCATGATCAACGCCTCGTCGGTCGTCGCCACGCGGGCCATCAGTACGCTCTCGGCGCTCTTGCCCGGAACGATGGCGGCCCCTTCGCCGGAAGCGAGCGGGGACAACGCGTTTTCTTCGCGATCGAGCCGCAGATCGGCCTGGCGCTGAATGCGGTCCGGACCGTGACACTGGAAGCAGTGATTCGACAAAATCGGGCGAATATCCCGGTTAAACACGATCTCGCGCGGGGCGTCGTTCGTGCCGCCGGAAGCCACGGCGGCGTAGCCGAGCCAGCAGAGACAACTCGCCAGGACGAGACACCGGCGCTTCCATTGAGCCGCCGCCGTTCCGCTCCACGTCAATAGTTGACGACACCGCATGCGGTTAGCTCCTAAAACGGAGTCGTGGTTCTCCAGGCAGGTGGGCCGCCGAGCGCTGGTCGCTGAAGACCTCGCCCGACTCGCCCGGAGACTCAGGAGGGACTTTTCGCTTCCCAGATGCTAACCGAACGGTAGGGAAAGATCAACAATAGCCACTGCGTTCGGCCGGCGGTGTCATCCTCGTCGCGGTCGCCCGCTCGCACCCATTTAGCTTGTTTCGCGACGACGGAACCGCACCAAGAGCGCGGGCACAACAAACGCCGCTGCCAACGTCCCCGCGGAGGGTTCCGGCGCCGCCACTCCCGGGCCGGTTCCGAAGTGGTTCCGCACCGCATTAAGATCGTCCAGGTCGACCACGCCATCGAACGGCGACGTGTCCCCGATCACGGGCGTGCCGGATTCGCCAAAATGATTCCGCACGTTGTTCAGGTCTTCCAGGTCGACGAGGCCGTCGCCGTTGGTGTCGCCGGGCGTTGGGGCCGCGAGCGCGCGGAACCGCAGGTTAGGCCCGAAAAAAGGCGTGTTGTCGGACTGCGTTGGGAAGATGACGTCGCCGGTGTTTTCGATGTAACGGTAACCCTCATACGTGATTGCGCTCGCCGTCGTGAGGCCGGTCGGTCCGAGGGCGTGATTGCCTTCCATCCCAGGCGTGTAGCCGGCCAACATGTAGCTGACGCCGGCCGTCAAGGTGAGCGGCTCGATCTCCGCGTAGCGAAACAGCCCATCGACGGGGGACGCATTCAGCACGGAAACCTTGGTGAGCTGCGCCCGGGTAGCGAAATCGAAGATCGCCACCGGATGGAACCCGGTGCCGAAGCCGTCCTGATCGTGGTCGTAATAGCCGAGCGCGGTGACCTCGATGTCCACGTTCGGCCGGAAGCGAAATCCATCCGTCCCCGACGCGGCAGCATCGGCAAAGGGAGGCGGCGGGAAGTCGAACATCGGCGTGTCCGCGAGCGCTGGCGCCGCGAGCGCCATCACTGCCAGAATCGAAGCCATCGAAGTCCAACGCATACTCGCCGCCTTCATCATCCAAGGTGCCGATTGCCCGGACGCCATTGTAACTCAAGTCGCGGAAAAGGGCGCGCCGGCTGCAAATCACCCGGCGACCGACTATCGTAGTCACTTTCCCCCCGTTCACTCCTTGATGCCTGGGATGGCCGCGATGCGTTTTCCTCTGGTCCTTATTTCCTTGGCCTGGCTCGCGCCGACCTTCGCGCACGGCGCCGAAACCGATTGGCAGCCGCTGTTCAATGGGCGCGACCTTAGCGGCTGGGTCCGTGAAGCGAACGCCGGCTTTCAGGTCGAGCCCGACGGGACGATCTACTGCACCGGCGAAGGGAACTACCCGGCCTGGCTGCGCAGCGAGCGCGAGTACGAGAACTTCGAGCTGGAGTTCGAATATCGAATGGGCGACTACGGCGAAGGGGGCGTTTTTCTCCAAGCCCCGCTGCATGGCCGGGCGAGCAACGTCGGCTTTGAAATCCAGCTTTCGGACGACACCCGGCATCCGGGGCCCTGCACAGCGTCGACCGGCGCGATCTTCGGCGTCATCCCGCCGCGCCTGCATGCGGCCGATCTGCACGTCTGGAACCAGGTGCAGGTCCGCTTCGATTGGCCGCGGTTGCAAGTCACCGTGAACGGCACCGTCGTGCAAGATGTCAACGTCG
>CAZUBB010000037.1:18411-27141 GCA_964618485.1 uncultured Pirellulales bacterium | reverse complement strand
GTGAAGGGCGTGCAAGAATGGGCCACCCAGTACCCGGAAGTCGCCGACACGAAAGACGGTAGCTTGCACCCGATGCTGGCGATGGCGCTGCCGCCGCTCGTGACGCGCAACTGGGGCGCCGAAGTGGTCCATGCCCCGGAGATCGAAAAACTCGATCCGATGGCGCAAATGGATGCGTACGTATTGCTCCAAGAACAATTAGACGAAGCCAGAAAGCGTGCCGAAGAAGGCAAGACGGAAGGCTCTGGCTCCGAACCGACCGCGCAGCCGGTTGATCCCTCGGCTCCTCCCGCGGACGACTGGGAGTTTCTGGGCGGTGGTGGCGGCGGTGGATATGGGCCGAGCAGCTATGGCCCGAGCCGCGAAGGTGGTCGCGGCCCGTCGCCCTATGGACCGACCGTGGGCGGGGGGCATGGCGGAGGCAATCCTTACGGCCCGAGGCCGCCCTCGCCCTATGGGCCGGCGATGCCGAGCCGCTCGCCGTATGGGCCGATGGGCGGGCAAGGAGGCATGATGACCGGCATGAGCATGACGCCGCCGGACCACTTCTTGCTGCGGTTCTTCGATTTCTCGGTCGAGTCCGGTAAGTCGTACGTGTATCGCGTGCGGCTGCGGGTGCGAAATCCCAACTGGGGATTGCTGCCCGCGCAACTCGAAAGCCCGTCACTGCGTGATGAGCAGTACATCCTGGGCGAATGGTCCGGCGTGACCGATGCCGCCCGTGTCCCCGGCGACACCGCCCTCGTGGCGGGCGAGCCGAAGATCAACCGGAGCACCCTCGAGCCGTCAGCCAAGGTGGTCGTCGCCAAGTTCAACGCCGATAAGGGCGTGATGGCAACGGTCGAAGAGAGCGTGACGCGCGGCCAGATCGCGAATTTCTTCCAAAAGGAGATTTCGTACATCGATCCGGTCCTGCAGAAGGTCGAGGAATTCAACGACTTGTCGCTGAACACCGACCTCACGGTCGTCGACATTCTCGGCGGCGCGACGGTCGGGAAGAATTCCGCCAAGATCGCACCGGGGCGCATGTTGCTCATGGATTCGGATGGCAACTTCGAAATCCGCGAGGAATTGACCGACCGCACCGCGTTTAACTCGGCGATCGCCGAACAAAAACGGGTCAAGGAAGCGAAAGAGACCGGCGTCGCCGGGGCTATCGGCGCAGGCGCGTCCCCGTACGGTCCGTCGCCTTACGGCCCTTCGCGCGGCCCGTCCGCCAGTCCGTATGGTCCGTCGCTGCCTC
Organism: uncultured Pirellulales bacterium; assembly: GCA_964618485.1. GTDB lineage: Bacteria > Planctomycetota > Planctomycetia > Pirellulales > JALHLM01 > JALHLM01. Next base: position 25,898 of record CAZUBB010000037.1, on the reverse strand, counting down.
GTGGCGGTGGCGAGTCCAAGGTCGGGCGATGACGCTCCCTTTTGCCACCGGTCCAACTTGAAAATGCATCGGGGCGTCCGCAAGGACGCCCTGATCGCTTTCTCTCCGGCTAGTGCGAGCTGCTTGCTCCCGCTGGACGCCCGACCGGGCAACCGGCAAAATGCGGCGTATCCTGCGCCGCCGCACGCCCGAACCTCGCGCCGTCGCATGAACCTGAAAGGACTTGTGAATGGCGTTCCTGACCGGACTTGAAGCTTTCGTTCGCGAGCGAGAGCCGATGTATTTGCACACATGGCTCCACATCGGCGGCCCGGTGGAGTATTTCGCCGAACCGCGCTCCATCGAAGAGCTCCAGGTCGTGGTTGCCCGTAGCGCCGAACACAACCTTCCTGTCCGACTGCTCGGGGGCGGCTCCAACGTCCTCGTGCGCGACGAAGGAATCCCTGGAGTCGTGATCCGGCTCGACAAACCGGCCTTTTCCGAAATCAAGGTCCACGGCGAAGTCGTCCGCGCCGGGGCCGGCGCTCGGCTGGGGCACGTGATCTCAACGGCGGTCGGCCACGGCCTCGCGGGATTGGAGCCCTTGGTGGGCATCCCCGGGACCATCGGCGGCGCTCTGCACCTTAACGCGGGAACGCGTGGCGGCGATATCGGTCAGTGGACCGCCAAGGCCAGGGTGATGACGCAGAAGGGGGAAATCGTCGAACACGTCCGGCAGGACATGGTTTTCGCCTATCGACAGAGCAGCCTCGACGAACTGGTGATCCTCGAAGCGGAATTCAAACTCGAACCCGAGAACGCCGACGAACTTACGAAACGGATGCAGAAACAGTGGATCGTGCGAAAGGCCGCGCAGCCGCTGGGGCATCAGTGCGCGGGACAAATTTTCCGCAACCCCCGCGGCATGAGCGCCGGCCAGTTGATCGACCAGGCAGGGTTGAAAGGGGCTCGCGTCGGCAGCGCGGAAGTGAGCGATCGACACGCCAACTTCATCATCGCCGAACCGAACTGCCGCAGCCGCGACGTGATCGAATTGATCGAGCAAATCCGCGATCGCGTCGCCGACCGCCTCGGCGTCGAACTCACGACCGATATCGAAATCTGGTAGCCGTTTCGCGACCGCGAACCTCGCCACACCGCGTGCCTCCTGGTAGGTGCATTCCCTCAATGTCGCCGCCCTCCCTGAAAACTGAACACCGAAAACTCGCTCCCCTTATGCCCTCCTCCTGGCTCGCCGATCGCACCTATCTGTTCGATAGCTCCGGCATTCGCAAGGTCTTCGATCTGGCGGCCAAACTGAGCGATCCGATCAACTTGTCGATCGGCCAGCCGGACTTCGATGTTCCCGAACCGATCAAAGCGGCGGCGAAACGGTCGATCGACGTTGGCCGTAACGGGTATGCGCCCACGCAAGGGATGCCGCCGCTCCGTGAAAAACTCCAGCAATCGGTGGATCGGCAATTTGGCCACGCCGATCGCAAAGTCACCGTCACGAGCGGCACGAGCGGCGGGCTAGTCCTGGTGATGTTGTCGACGGTGAACCCCGGCGACGAAGTGATTCTCTTCGACCCGTACTTCGTCAGCTACGAGCCACTGGTGAAGCTCGTCGGCGGGAAGTGCGTGTTCATTGATACGCATCCCGACTTTCAGATCGACGTCAATAAAGTCCGCGACGCGATCACGCCGCGCACCAAGTTGATTCTTTTCAATAGCCCTGCGAATCCGACCGGCGTCGTCGGCTCTGAGCAAGTAGCTCGCGATCTGGCGCACCTGGCGGCTGAGAAAAACGTGCTGCTCGTGAGCGACGAGATTTACAGCCGCTTCTGTTTCGACGGCCCCTTGGCCTCCCCCGCGCAGTACAATCCGGCGACGTTGGTGATCGACGGCTTTAGCAAGACCTACGGCATGACCGGCTGGCGCGTCGGGTACATTCACGGCCCCGCCGAACTGATCGACGGCATGACCAAGCTGCAGCAGTACACGTTCGTGTGCGCGCCGCAGCCGTTTCAATGGGCCGGCGTCGAGGCGCTCGATTTCGACATGCAGCCATACATCGACGCCTATCGCAAGAAGCGCGACTACGTCGTCGAGCAGCTCAGCCGCGATTACGAACTGGCCACGCCGGGCGGGGCGTTTTATGCTTATCCGAAGGCGCCGCGCGGAACCGGCACGGCGTTCGTGGAAGAAGCGATCGCCGAGCAACTGCTGGTGATTCCCGGGAAAATTTTCAGCCAGCGCGACACGCACTTCCGGCTATCGTTCGCGGCCAGCGACAGCGTCATCGAACGAGGTATGGGGGTGCTGAAAAAGTTGGCGCGGAAATAGCTGCTTGGAGGAGAAGAGAAGAAAAGGAGAAAAGAAGGAGGAGGAGTGTTCTGTGTTCAGTGTTCAGTGTTCAGTAGACGGAGCAACGCTCTCACGATCCGACTGTAAACTGAACACTGAAAGCTGAACACTTTTCCTCTTCTAACCTCCGGTGATTCGACATGCGACGATTGTTTCTTTCCTTAGTCTTCTTCAGCGCGGCAAACATCATGACGGCGAATTCTTCGATGGCCTCGGCGCAGGAGGCCAAGAAGGCCCGCGTGTTCATTGGCACGTACACCGATGGTGAGAGCCAAGGGATCTATCGCAGTGAACTCGACCTGGCAACCGGCGAGCTGAGTCCCGTGGAGTTGGCCGCGGAGTTGGAAAACCCGTCGTTCCTGGCGTTCTCGCCGAAGCGGGATTTCCTGTATTCCGTTTGCGAGACCGAAGAGTTTCAAGGTGCGAGCGGCGGCGGCGTGGCAGCCTTCAAGCTCGCGCCGGACGGGACGCTCACCAAGCTCAACGAGCAACCGACCGCGGGCGGTGCGCCTTGTCACTTGATCACCGACCTGAAGGGAAACACGCTCTTCGCCGCGAATTACTCCGGCGGCAGCGTGGCCGTCGTGCCGATTAAGCCGGACGGCAGTCTCGACCTCCCGTTGCCGATCATTCAGCACCAGGGCAGCAGTGCGAATCCGGACCGGCAGCAAAGCCCGCACGCGCACTCGGTTAATATCGACGAATCGAATCGCATCCTGGTCGTCGCCGATCTGGGACTCGATAAGCTGATGCTCTATCGCTACAGCCCCCAGTTCGGCTCTGTCGTCCCGCACGATCCCCAGCCATCGGTCGACCTGGCCCCCGGCGCGGGACCGCGGCATTTCACGTTCCATCCGGACGGCAAGCATGCCTATGTGATCAACGAGTTGGACTCGACGATCACGTCACTGGTGTACGACGGCATCCAAGGGACGTTCCGGAAGACGGACACGGTCTCTACGTTGCCCGAGGGAGAGTTCCCCGGCAACAGCACGGCGGACATTCACATCCATCCCAGCGGCAAGTGGCTCTACGGCTCCAACCGCGGTCATGACAGCATCGCGATGTTCGCCGTCGAGCGCGGCACCGGCAAGCTGACGCCCATGGGGCACCAGAAGACGGGCGGCAAAACGCCGCGCAACTTTGCCATCGATCCGACCGGCACGTTCCTGCTGGCCGAGAATCAAGACTCCGACTTCATCCGGGTGTTCAAGATCAACCAAGACACCGGCAAACTCGAAGCGACCGGGCACGACTTGAAAGTGCCTAAACCGGTCTGCGTGCAGATGTACTTGCTCGATGAGTCGGCGGCCAAGTAACGTTGGCGAAGAAACAACGCCGCCAGCCCGTCGTGAAGCGTTACGGCGTGGCGGCGGTTTCCGTTGCGGCGGCGTCCACGGCTTGGCGCTGTAGCGAGGCCAATTGCGCGACCAGCTTGCGATTATCCGCGTCGAGGCGCGTCGAGGTGGCGCGCACCGACGCCAGCTTGGCATCGACGGCGGCCAGGTGTTCCTGGACCAGCTTATTCTCCGCTTCCAACCGGGCTAGCTCTTGTTGCAGCGTGACGACTTCGTCCTTGCGGTGCGTGATTTGTTTCGTCACGTCCGCATTGCTCGCCGTCATGTAGCCCAGGTCTTTTTCCAGGGCTGCCAGCTCCGCGCTCAATTCAGAGCGCCGGCGATAGAGCGTCTGTAGCATCTGGCCGAAATCGACGAGCGGCCGGCGATATTTTTCCAGGCTGTCCTTGCGGTCTTCCGGATGCTTCCCTTGTACCCAAGGCTGACCGTCAAGGACGATCTCCGCGAGTTGTTCCTGCGTAAAAACGCCGGAAAACCGTTTGTCAATTTCGTCCGCCGTCAGCCCGGCGAAGGCGTTATGTCGATCCTGCGGCAGCGTCTCATACGCGACCCACGGCATGCCGGATTGAACCGCCTGCGCGAGCCGCGTCTGCTCGCGCGGTGACATCGATCGCGCCGGCGACATCGCGAACTTTCCGCCAGCGGCGTCGACCGGCGGCGCGTCGAGTACCACGAACTCACCGAGGTAACGCCCCGGCGGGGCGTTGACGGTGTCATCGCCGGCAAACGGCGGGTACTCGAAGACATAGAGCGAGGTCTTCGGCGCCAACGTCAGCGGCGTCGGCTGGACGGGGTTCGGCTGCACCGTAAAGAGCAGCGGAGCGCCGGGCGCATTGGCTGTCGGAGCGGCGTTGCCGATCCACATCCGCCCGCGATCGATCATGCGGTTCTCAAGCTCATACTTGAGTTGCTTTCGGCCGGGCGTCGACGGCGGCTCTGGAACGAACTCCGAAAGCTTGGTCCGCGCGTTGGCGTCGTCGCTGTTGCGCAGCAGGGCGGCCTCGGCGTTCGTGCGGTTGAGCGCCTCCTGCCGCGTCTGCGCGAGCTTCTGCCAGCCGCGCAAGTCGAGCACGTACATTGCCAGGTAGAAAAACACCATGGCAAAGATGATCAGAAAGGCCAGGATGATCTTGCTGGCAAGGTTCATGGCAGTCTCGACTCGCGTTCCGTTCCGAGCAATCAGGCGGTCGCCGCCACGAGATGGGAGGCTGCCCTAAACCGATGTTAGACACCGAATTAGGTCACGTCAAGCTGCGCGGCCCCCCTATTTAACGTATTCAGCCTGACCTCACTCTCCCCTCCGCAGCAGGATATGTATTCCTGACGGCCGCGAGCCGGATTTTCATGTCGCGGGCCGCTAACGCCCCCCGACGGCGGCCCGGGCCCAGGCTTCCACGTGGGTCATGGGAGATTCGCCGTAGGCCTCGGCGAAGGCTGTCTCGAACGGGGTTCCGCCGCGGAGCGCGGCGAGCAGGCGGCCGTAGCGGCCGTTGTCTTCCAGCAGGGTTTTGCAGAAGCCGAAGGCGGCGATGGCGTTGTTGCCGGCCGAGGCGTCGGCGCGGAGGAACGCTTCGGCATTGGGGAATGTCGCCAGGGACTGCGGGACCATGGCGTCCCAGCCCCGGACGGTCGGGTCCTTCCCTTCGACGCGACTGGCGATCGCCCTCGCGAGTCCCTGGGAGAACCAGGAAGGGGTTTCGCCCAGGGCGGCCACGCCGAGGCCGGCGGTCTGGATGGCGAGCAAGGGGCGCAGGTCCTCTTCTTTCTCTGGAAGCACCAGGCAGAAGTAAGGATCGAGGCCCGAGTAGCGCCAATGTCCGAAGACTTCCTGGGGCAGGCCGCGCTGTTCGACCATCTTGGCGAACTCGGTGCACTCGACGCGCTTCTGAAACACAAAGATCGTGACGCGTCCTTTGAACCATTCCTTGCCGCGCGGGACGCGCAGACCGGCGGCGATCTTGTTGAGTTGCGACTCCGCGGCCGCAGCGACCTCTTTGAGCGAGGCTTCGCTGACATCACCCAGGAGATAGTACGACTTGCTCTCGAACGTCGACGGCTGGGCATCCGGGAGGGCGAGTCGCCAATGCTTCGCCGCTAGCTCGACGCGCTTCGCGGATAACTCGTCGGCACTCAGGTTTGCGGCGAGCGCCGTTTCCCAGACTTGCCGCAATGGGGTGGAGGGCTCGGCGCCGTCGAAGGCCGCGCCTTCCGCAATCCATTTCTCGATCTTGGCGATCGTTTCATCGGGCAGCGGATCGCGCCCCATCGGCATTCGCGCGCCGCCGGCGGTCCCTTTGAGCTTGCCAATGAGCAAGCTCTCCTCGGGCTTTCCGGGAGCGAAAATCGCCCCCGCGTCGCCGCCGGTGAGCAGTTGTCCAAACGTCGCGAGATTCAGATTCGCGCGGGGATTGTTATTCGCGCCGTGGCATTCGAGGCAGTGCTCGACGAAGACGCCGGCGACGTCATTGGCGAAGCTGACGGTTTCTTTGCCACTCGGTCGCGTCAGCGCCGGCGCCGCGGGCGTATTCGGCGAGGCGGACGACGCCATCGCGAGATCGGAGAGCATCGCGGCGGGATCGGGGCCATCGAACTTCGCCCCTTGATCGATCCACGTGCGGATCGTAGTGAGCGCTTCGTCCGGAAGGCGATTCCCTCCGCGCGGCATGTCGCCCGTATCGAGCACCTCGAAGAGACGGCTGGATTCGCCGTCGCCAGGGAACAACACAGTTCCGTTTTCGGAGCCGCGGTTAAGCGCCTCGAAGCTCGCCACGCTGAAGCCGCCACGCGCTTCGCGGATATGACAGCCGGCGCAGTTCGCGACCAGAAGCGGTGCGACTTCCTTCACGAAGCTAATGCCGGTAGGCGCGCCGCCGGACGACTTCGCGTCTAAGAGCCGCTGCGCCGCTTCACTGCGACGGCGCCAACCGTTGAGCCGTTCGCCGAGTTCGGCGCGTTCGTCGTCCGAGAGTTGCAGCGCGATGGCGTCAATCGCCTTCTTCGATTCCGCGAGAACCTTGGCGGCCTCGCGGTACTTGCGACCGCGATAGAGCTTGGCGATTTTCGCCAGCGACTCATCGATCTTGCCGGCGGCGGCGGCAGTCTCCGCGGGGAGCGCCGCGGAAACCGGCAGCGGCATGAGGGCCGTCGCGCAACACACCATCACGCACGCACAGCGCGCCAACCGAACCATGAATCGCCCCGCGAGTAAAGTTTCGGCCGGCGCCGCACGCGCCGGGTGCGCACCATCGGTGCGCCTTCGCTATCTTGTGCGAAGAATTCGGCGGCGTCTACTTCCGCGCGTGCCTGCGACGGAATTCCACGGGACGCGAAAGCCGCCGCTCGGTCTGCGTGGGAAGGTAGCCGTACTTGATCGCGAACCACTCGGCGTAGCGTTCGCGATCGGTATAGCTCGTGTTCCGCTCGTCGAGGAGGTGCCCCAACTCGTGGATCAGGATGTTATTGAGGTAGAAATCCTTGATCGCCGCCGTCGTGGTCCTGCTCCCAGCGGCCTCCAAAGAGTTTCGCCTCCGTGTATTGGCTCGGCCGGGGGGGCTGATGGTAATACTCGACGAGGTTGTCCTCGATCGGGTACAGGTAGATCGAGGTTCCCCATTGCATGCCGTAGCAAGGGAAGCTCTGCTTCTTGCGCGTCATGCGGCTAAGTTGGACCACTTCCAGGGGCTCGACAAACTCCTCGGGGAGTTCCGCGAGACGTTCGCGCACCTCGGCCGGGGTCAGGATGTGGCGGAAGCCCTCGCCGGGGTTCTGGAGCACGAAACGGTA
>CAZUBB010000037.1:9241-18401 GCA_964618485.1 uncultured Pirellulales bacterium | reverse complement strand
GCCTCCCCGACCGGTTCGTACCAGTTTTCGGGGGGGACGAAGGGGAGCCGCGCGTTACGCTGGCTGTTCCGCGCACGATTGTTAAGCGGAGCCCCCCGCTGGGAGGGTTTTTGCTGGCTGGATGCGTGGTGATAGTGCGCCAGACGCATTTCACGGGACTTTTGGGAAGCTGCAAACCGTTGACCCCGACGCATTGCGATACCGCTCGTTCTTGTTTCAAAGGCTCCTTGTGACCATTCCCTGGGAGGCGAACTCGATTGGGTCGCCGATCCAATTCCGACCCCCTCTTGCGAGGGCCTGGTGACTTCCCGACATCCAGCGAGAAAGCCATCAAAATGCTGACCTTCTCATCCTAGGGAGAGTCCAAAACTAAAATCAAGTGAACATCGCAAGTTGTTTTGTATCAACAACTTGTGGCTTTCGGTCCGGGACGCTCGCGGCCTGGACAGAGGACTTCCGCGACGAAGAAAATCGGGGGGATGAGGCGATGAATTCGCGCGTGAATGCGGTCATCTAATCGTGTTCAATCGACGTTGCGAACGCCGCGCGAAGCGCTCGTTCAACCTTGGGAACGCATCAACGCATGGAACATCAAGCGACGATCTACACGCGCGAAGGTTGTCACCTCTGCGAGCGTGCGCACGAAATGCTCGCGCGCTATGGCGTTGAGGTGACGCTGGTCGACATCGATCACGACGCCACGCTTCGCGCGCAATTTAACGAGTGTGTGCCTGTCGTGTGGATCGACGGGAAGGAACGCTTTCGCGGCACGGTGGACGAGCGACTGTTGCGCCGGTTGCTGCGATCGCGAGACTGATCAACCAGCTTCGATCGCACCTCAGCAGCAGGTGATCGAACGATGTCGCGGGAACGCGTCGAATAGTGCGAATGCGGTGTCCGGCTGCGCGCCGGCCAAAAAAAACAGCTTTTTTCTCGGGAATTCAACGTTTTTTTTCTCAGTGAGGCCGTGTCGCCGCTCAGAACTTCGATCTAGACGCGTAGGACGCAAGGATGGCCAAGCGATGGCGATGGCCGTCCCAGCGCGTCGGCTTTCAGGGCCTGCGCGACCCCGCGAATGATGCGGACCTCCGCCGTTTCAATGCGATGACGCAGCCATGGAGGTGTTACGTCGCACGTGGCGACGCGAGTTGCCGTCAAGACATTCGCGAGCGACTTCGCATGTCGCAGCGCGTGCTTGAATTGCGTTCACCTCGCACTGAAAACGTGCAGGAATGCGACGATCTCAGTTCGCGCGACGCCAAGCGCGCTGCAAGCGTTTGCGTAATCCCATCGCGATGGTGATGCGTCGGATTTAGCGCATCGTGTTGTGCGATGACGCGCGCCGTTTCGCGCTCGATTCATTGCACAACACGCTCCGTGCAGCGGTTCCCGGTGCGCCGCCAACTATACTTTCCGGCGCTCGCGACACTATAATCGGGTACGAGGTATTGCTCCCGTAATTCGCCGGCATTTGGGCCTTTTTTGGGGCCTCCCTCCTTTGGCCGGTAAGGCTGAAAACAACTTATCCAGCAACGACTTAGGGCGTTCTGACGCCACCGGATGGCCCCGCGGGCGTCGCAGAATCCGGCGGAATTCCCTGACGACGCTGTACAGCACTGATCGGATGCACCGTATGCCGAAGCCGTTTTCTCATTTCGCCGCCGCGACCCTGGCAAGCGTCACGACGGCCGCATGCCTGTTGGGCTGCGGCGAATCGCGCGAGATCGTCTCCTATACGATTCCCAAAGAGCCTCCGCGCCCGAATATCGACCTCAGCAAATTCGGAGGCAGTCCCGCGACGCCTGCGGCCACCGAGGCGGCGACAGCCGAGGCGGTTAATCCCGCCACGGGGCCCGACCGGATGCTCGGCGCGGTCATCGTGCGTCCGTCGCAGATGTGGTTCTTCAAGATCACCGGCGCGGAAGCGGCGGTCGCCGCTGCACGCGAGCCGTTCATTGCCTTTCTCAAGACCGTGGAATTTGACGGCGATCAGGCCGAGCCGCGATGGAAGTTGCCCGAGGGCTGGAGCACAGGGCCCGAACGGCAAATGCGTTTTGCGACGCTGGAGTTTGAATCCGAAGGAGCAAAGCTGGAGCTGGCGATTTCGTCGTTGGCGTTTCCTGGCGGCGATGCCGACCAGTTCTTGCTGATGAACCTCAACCGCTGGCTCGGCCAGATGAGTTTGCCCGACTCGACCCTCGTCGCGTTGCGTAGTAATGCTGAGCTACTGCAAACGATCGAGCTGCCGGGGGGCAACGAGGCGACCGTCGTCAACTTCCGCGGGAAGCAGAAGGCGGGCGGGATGGGGCCGGCGCCGTTTGCGCGCTAGAAGGGCTTGTGCGCCCTGGATGGCCGGCGTGCTGGGTGATTGCAGAGTGATGAGTGCAGAGTGATGAGTGGCATGCGTGAGCCCTCGTTGCTGATGAGACTTTACTTGCCCACCGCGGGCAATCGATCAACGGAAGCGCTTTGTCATGGCAACTGACGTCGTAATGCCGCTGGAACGAACCGCCGATCCTTTCGAGCCGCAGCGCGGCGAGCTGGCCCCGGTCCTGCAGTGGGGACTCAAAGCGCTGAAAGCGATCGCCTCGCTGCGCGTCACCGTGGTCTTGTTCGTACTGGCGATCGTGCTGGTGTTTATCGGCACGCTGGCCCAGGTGGACAAAGATATCTGGGAAGTGGTGCATCAGTACTTCCGCTCGTTCTACGTGAAAGTGCCGCTGCAGGTGTTGTTTCCGCGGTCGTTTTTTCCTGGATTGATTGACAAGGTGCCGGGATGGTTTCCCTTCCCGGGCGGCGCCCTGATCGGCGGTGCAATGGCTGCCAATTTGCTCGCGGCGCACGCGATTCGCTTCAAGATTCAAGCCCGGGGCGCGCGCATGCTGGGGGGGCTGGCCGTGACAGCGCTGGGACTAGCGTTGTTTTTCTTGGTCGTGGCCAGCGGTTTCAGCAATAGCGGCATTCTGGAAACATCCTTGGTGTCGTGGCCGCTCTTATGGCGGATCTTCGTCGGCATGCTGGTGCTGACATGGACGGCGATGGCGTATGGTTGCTTCCAACTCGGACCCGAGCGGCGTTGGGAACGCCGTTTTCTCACGGCCGCGACCGTGTTGTTCGGCGCTGTGACGCTCTGGCTCGTGGTGCAAGGCGATTCCGCGCGGCTGAACGATTCCGGCATGCGCATCCTGTGGCAATTGGTCAAAGGCCAATCGGTCGCGCTGGTGCTCTTGGCGGGCTGTTACCTGCTGTTCAAGAAACGGGCCGGCATTGTTCTGCTGCACGGCGGCATCGGCCTCGTCATGTTGACCGAAGTGATCGTCAGCTTCTGGGCGGTTGAAACGCGGATGCAGATTCGCGAAGGGCAGACGGTCAACTATGTGAGCGACATCCGCACGGTGGAACTCGCCGTAACCGATCACTCGGACCCGAAGAACGACGTGGTCGTCTCGATTCCGAAGCCGCTCCTGGCCGATCCAGGCGCGCGGATTTCCGATCCGCGATTGCCGTTCGATATCGACGTGATGGCATTCTACGAGAACTCCGATCTGGCGAATCCCTCGGAGGTCGAGCGTAACCCGGCGACGAAAGGGACCGGCGCAACGCTCGCCGCCAAGGAGAAGCCTTCCGTCTCGGGAACGAGCATGAGCAAGGAGGTCAATCTTCCGTCGGCCTACGTGCGACTCACCGATAAGAAATCGAAGCAGGATTTGGGCGTCTATCTCTGTAGCCTGTTGGTGAATCTGAACGACGTGTCTGAAAAGGTCGAAGTGGACGGCAAGACGTATGACCTTGAGTTGCGCCACCGCCGCACGTATAAGCCCTACTCGATGACGTTACTCGACTTCCGCAAGGATGACTACGTCGGCACCAGCACTCCGAAGAACTATTCTTCGGACGTCTATCTGCTCGACCCGTCGCGGAACGTCGACCGGGAGAAGGTGCATATCTGGATGAACAACCCGTTGCGTTTCGCCGGGGAAACGTTTTACCAGAGTGATTTCGGCATCGATCCGAAGACCCAGCGCGAATTCACGGTGCTCAGCGTGGTCTCGAACTTCGGCTGGATGATTCCCTACATTGGCTGCATGATCGTCGGTACGGGAATGCTCTTTCAGTTCTCGAATACGCTGCTGCGATTCCTGGGGCGGATTGATCGCAAAGAGGCGGAGCCGACGTTCAAAGTCGAAGCCATGAAGAACTCCAAAGCGGCCCAACGCCGCGCGGAAGCCGATGCGCTCGAGGCGCAGAGCGAAGCGCGCGACCGCAAGATTGGGCTCTGGGTGGCATCAGCGACCGTGCTGCTGGCCGCCGCGTTCGTCACGTACGGCATGACGAAGCCGGTGCGAAAGTTTGAGGAGATGAACCTGGGCGAATTCGGCAAGCTCCCGGTGGCGCAGCAGGGGCGCGTCAAGCCGCTCGACTCGGTCGCGCGGAACACGCTGCGCATTCTCTCCGGAAAGCTGGAGTACACCGATAACGACGGCGTCCGGCAGCCGGCGATTCGCTGGCTGGCCGACTTGATTGCACGCCCCGAAGAGGCGATGAAGGCCAAGGTGTTTCGGATCGATCATCCGGAGTTGCTGGAAACGCTCGGCCTCGAGCGGCGGAAGCTGCATTACTACGCGTTGACTGAGTTCCAGGACAAACTCGACGCCCTGGAGAAGCAGGCCGACGCGGCGCGGAAAGCCGACGAGGAACGCCCAAACTCGTTGAGTGACTACCAGCGCAAGGTCCTCGAGCTCGAGCAGAAGCTGGGGCAAGTGATCACGCTCAAGCAAGCGTTTGCCAGCACGCTGGTCCGTCCCGAGACCTGGCGCGAGGACGCCATGGTGGCGATGCAACGCGAGGAGTTCCTGCAGCGCGGTACGCCTCCCTTGGCGGTGCCGCCGGCGGAAGCGGACGGCAAGTGGTCCTCGTACTCGATGGCCACGTTTGACCTTTCGCGACGCGAGTTGCTGCGGGCGCACGGCGGCGAAGAAGCCGCCAAGACGCCGATGGCGAACATCAAGATTCATCCCGCCGTGGACCGGCTGACGCAGGCGTTCGCGGCCTACAGTAAGAAGGACGCGCCGACCTTTAACCGGGAAGTGGCCGCCTATCGCAGCGAGCTGGCGGCCGCGCCGCCGCCGGAATTCACGGCGAACGTCGTGGCGTTCGAGTCGTTCTTCAATCGCGCCGAACCGTTCTTCTATGCGTCGATCCTGTACATCCTCGCCTTCTTGTTGGCAGTGGCCGGATGGCTCTTCAAGCCGGCTATTTTGCAGCGATCGGCGTTTTGGTTGTTGCTTTTCACGTTTGGATTCCACACGCTGGCGCTGATCGGACGGAGCTATATCTCCGGACGGCCGCCGGTGACGAACCTGTATGCCACGGCTGTCTTTATCGGCTGGGCGTGCGTCGGGCTTGCCCTCATCTTGGAGTCATTCACCAAGCTTGGAGTGTGCAGCGCTGTGGCGGGATTCGCGGGCTTCATGACGCTGTTAATCGCCCACTTCTTGTCGCTCGACGGCGATACAATCGTCGTGATGCAAGCGGTGCTCGATACGCAGTTCTGGTTGGCGACGCATGTGTTGACGATCAATCTCGGGTATTCAACGACCTTCCTCGCCGGACTGCTCGGCGCCGTGCTCATCTTCGTGCGATTGATTGCGGGATTGTTCGATCGCGACACGGCGAAAAAGATCTCCAGCACGATCGCTAGTTTGATTTACGGCGTGCTGTGCTTCGCCATCTTCTTCAGCTTCATCGGCACGGTGCTCGGTGGGCTGTGGGCCGATGACTCCTGGGGACGCTTCTGGGGTTGGGATCCGAAGGAAAACGGCGCGCTGATTATCGTGCTGTGGAACGCCCTGGTGCTGCACGCCCGGTGGGGCAAGATGGTCGGCGATCGCGGGATGGCGGTCCTGGCGGTGCTCGGCAACATTTGCGTCGCGTGGTCGTGGTTCGGCGTCAACGAACTGGGCGTCGGACTGCACTCCTACGGTTTCACCGAGGGCGTGCTGATGTGGCTGGCGATCGCTTCCGGATTGCACCTGATGATCGCAATGATCGGCTTCGTGCCGAGCGATCACTGGCGCAGCGCGCAGTCTATGGATGATGAAGCGGCCGAAGTGGTGCTGACCGGCTAACAGCGATTTACCTCAGCTCCAATTGCAACGGCCGAATCGCCGTGGGGGCCGGATCGACGGTGACTTCCGCCTCCGCGCGGCGCATCTTGTTTCGCACGACTCCCTCCGCGGTGAGCTTGTATTTGCCCGGCGGGACGCGGTCGAACGAAAAAGCGCCTTGGTCGTTCGTGGCGACCGGCGCGATTGGTTCCGGCGGCGGAAGCGCGGGAGTCGCTGCCGCCGTGGCGGGATCGCCTGGGAGCGCTTCCAGTCGGACCGCGATGCCGGCGAAGCCTGCGTTGCCGTAGTGCAGCGTGCCGACGACGCGATTCGTGGCGCGGCGGCGTGCATCGGCGATCGCTTCCGCGGTCATGAGACGCACGGTGGCGCTGCTGTTGACGTCGCTCTCGTTGCCGACCTGGTCTTTCGCGCGGACCAAAACGTGAAACGTGCCCGCGCCGAGCGGCGCGGTGTCGAGCTTGGCCGACCAGCGACGGTCGGCGCCGAGTTTGGCCGGCGTCGGCGGCAGATTGCCTTCGAACTCCGCCGTGCCGAGTTGATCGATCGTCATCTCGACGCTCGCCACTCCGCTAAGATCGCCGTCGAGCGCCAGACCGGAGACCTCGATGGAATCGCCGATCGCCACATTACCGGCGGGCTTAACGCGTACGCGTTCGATGGTCGGCGGCGTGCCGTCCAGGATGATCTCGCGCTCCTGGCTCCAGGCGGTGCGATCGTTCCAAATCACACGCGCGAGCACGCCGACGCGGTTATTCACCAAGCCCGGCGGCGTGATCGCAAGCTGGTAATCGCCGACCTTCGGCTGAATCACGACGATTCCACCGGGGAGCGCCTGGACCAGTTCGTTCTGCACCTGGCGATCGCTGGAAAGTCGCATGGTGCTTTCGCCGCGGAAGTCGCGGTCGCGATCAGCGTCGATGCCGACCTCGATCAACGTGCCGGGATCGTCTTCCGCACCGCGAGGAAGGTCAATCTCGGCCACGACGTCGATCGGGCCGGCCGGAGCGCGAAACGCCGCGCCGGCGGCGGGCGCACTGATGCGCGCGGCGAGTAAGTCGTCGGCCGGCGGGATATCGCGGCCCGTTTCCTGGCAGGGGACTCGGAACGTGAACGCGCGCGGGTAATCGTCAACACTCAAGGTCAGCGTAAGCACGCGTGCGGGGTCGAGCGGCGCGGCGATCCACATGCTCGCCGTGAAGTTCGGCGCGCTCAGCTCATCGGAAAGGCGCGCTTGCGTTCCCGGCGGCAGCGGCTCGGCGACCTGGCAGGCGACGCGGACCGGCTTTCCCGGCATCGCCGCGGGATTATCGGCGGTGACCGTGATTTCGACGCGCTCCGTGACGGCGTTGTAGCGCACGCGCGGACGCACGAATCGCCGCGGGCGTTGCGGCGCGACGGCGATCGGATGAACCGAGACGCGCCCGGTCGAAAGTTCGGTCACGAGCAGCAACGCGCCGTGATCGAAGCGCGGCAGCGAGGGCGGCGCGGCGCCTTCGGCAGGTGGCGGGGCATCGGCCGGGGGCGGAGGGA
Organism: uncultured Pirellulales bacterium; assembly: GCA_964618485.1. Classification (GTDB taxonomy): domain Bacteria; phylum Planctomycetota; class Planctomycetia; order Pirellulales; family JALHLM01; genus JALHLM01. The sequence goes on along the minus strand of CAZUBB010000037.1, from coordinate 10,743 downwards.
AGGGAATGGGCGTGGCCGCGCCGCCGGCAGAGAGCGAGACTTTTTCGGCCGCAGCCAGCAGCGTCAGTGCGCCGACGTTGCCGAGAAACTCCGCCGCTTCCGCTGCACTCAGGCTTCCGGCCGGCGCCTGCGCGGTTAATGGACGCGAGAGCGCAAAGAGCTCTGCCTTGACTTCCTTCGCCGCGCCAAAAGCGTTCACGAGCGACCAATGATAGCGGTTTTCGCGATTCGGAAACGGACTCAGCAACAGTCGGCCGTCGTGCTGCGTCCACGTGCCCGGCGTGCCGTCGATCGCGAGGTCGACCGTGTCGGTTGTCGGCAGATTGATGCTAAGCGTGCGCCGCGCCGAAGCGTCGCGCGCGACGGCCCGGATCACCACGCGCGCCGGTTGCGACGCTCGGGCGCGCGATTGGGCTTGCAAGCGTAGTGTGACTTGCTGGCCGGGATTCATGCGTAACGACGCGGCCCGCGCAAAGAGCGCTTCATCACGGGCCACGGCGCTCGACGCGCCCGTGGAGTCGAGGTCTCGATCGCGATACCAGGCGTACGGTCCGCCAGCCACGACGTTGACGATTTCGGGATCATACCGGAGCGTAAGCCAGACATCGGCCGGCGCCGAGCCGCGATGCGTGAGGGTGAAACTCGCGTCCTGCTCGGGCTGGACGGTGAGATCGAGCGACTCGGGCCCCATGAGTGCCAGGCCCGGCGAAACGGGACGTGCCGGGGCGTCGTCCTGGAACACCTCAGCGGCTTGAGTGCGATACGATGTCGCGGCGTCGCTCCAGAAGCCGGCCATATCGCCGGGACTGTCGCTGGCGGCGCGCGTGGCGCGATCGGCGTGCCAGGTAAGCAATTCGTGCCACGCGGCGGCGTCGATTAAGGCGGCCACGGGAACGTCGCCCGTGCGCCGCGCGTCGCGCGCATCGACGACGCGGAGCGCTCGGTCGACGCGGCGCAATGCAATGACGCGTTCGGCTCGCGTCGAGGGATCGGACAAGTCTTGGTTGGCCTGCGCGGCGTCGGCGATGCGCCGCGGCAGCGCCGCATAGAAGTCGCTGAGCGCGGTTTCGAACGTCGTGAAGCGGCGCTGGAACTCCTCAAGAGTATCGGGATAGGTCATCGTCATCCTCGCCCGCGCGTCTTGCAGGCGATAGAACGCGTCGGCGACCTTCGCCTCGGAGTTATCGCCGTCGACGGCGTTCAAGCCGGCCAGTTGCACCAGCGCGGTGTGCCAGCGCGCGACGACGACCGATGCCTCCGCGTCGGCGATGGGGTCGGCCAACGGCAGTTGATAGCCCGCGCCGGTGATTGGTTTGATATCGGCAATGAGCCGCCCGTCGAGCCGCGCCACGATCGAGAGGAGCTTTAGCCGGGGGTCGGCCGGGAGGAGCGGCGTGTCGAGGAGCGCCGCCACGCGGCGCGGGTCGCCCGTTTGCGCGGGGACGTTCGTCAGCTCGGTGATGTTCGCTTGCGCGAGCGGGGCGTCGAGCGTTTTGCGCAGC
>CAZUBB010000037.1:0-9231 GCA_964618485.1 uncultured Pirellulales bacterium | reverse complement strand
GGCGCTCGGTCGTTTCACGCAGCTCGGCGATACGCGCGGCGTCGGGCGTGGTCAGGAGGTCGCTCAACGTGCCAAGCTGCTCGCAGAGATCGGCGAACGCATCGGCTGTGGTGCGCGGGCGAATGGCATGCAGGCGGAGATAGTCCGGCGCGCGTTCCAGCAGTTCTTCGCGCATTGCGCGCGCGTTCGCGACGACGTCGAGTTGCTCGGCCGCCGTCTGATAACGGGTCATCGCCTGGTCGAGCAATTGCGCCGCTTTGGCGGTGTGATCGGCGCCGATCGCTTCCTGCAATTCGCGCTCGGCCTCCCAGCGCAGCGCATCGGCGGCGTCAAGCTCCGCGCCGGCCCAGGGAACGATCCAAGGATCGGCGGCGGCCAGCGTTTCCGAGGCCAACGTCGCGCGCCAGGCCTGCCGGGCGACGCTCCAGTTTTTCTCCGATGTCGCGGCGAGGTTCAGCGCCGCGCGCGATTCCGCGAAGGACTGCGATTCCGCCGGCAGCGAGCTCCACGTAGTCCGAAATGCGGCGGCATCTTCAGCAGTGGGATTTGCATCCAGCACGGCTTTGGCGGGCGCTGGCAGCGGACCCCCGGTTTGCCGCGCGACGAGCCGCTGCATCGCCGCGGAGTGGACGTCGCTAACTCGGCGGGCGGCCCAGGGGCGAAACCGCAGCAGTCGCGCGGGTCCGGTTTCGGCCGGCTGCAACTGGGGCTGCGTCGCCGATTCGACGAGCAGTTTCTCGCCGGCGATGATCCGCTCCAACGCCGCTTGAATCCGCGTAGCGCTGCCGATTCTGCCGGCGCGGTATTGCAGTTCGTAATCAAGAATCGATTGCTGCAACTCGCGCCAGAACTGCGCCGCGTACCCGCGCGGCCGCATCGCGGGCGGCTGCGCGGCGATCTGATCGCGCAGTCGCCAGGCTTCGGCGAAAAGCTTGGGGATGGCAATCCGCGCCGCGGTAGTTGCGGACACATTCGGTGTCGTCGTTGCAGGAGCGCCGGCAGCCGGCGCGTCGGTTGTGGCTGGCGCCGTGGCAGCATTGGCGGACGGCGTCTCAGTCGTCGCGGGCGATTGCGCCGTATCTGTCGGAGGCGTGTCCGCGCTGGCGTCTGCGGAAGCCGGCGCCTCGGCGGCAGGCTTCGCGTTTGATTGCCCCTCGATGACTTTTTCCGCCACGTCGCGACTGGCCTGGCGAGTTTCGGATTCAGCTTGCGCCAGCAGTTGTCCGGTACTGCGCACGTCGCCAATGCGAATCCGGCTCAACGATGCGGTCAGTGCGTTCTCTCCGCCCGACGAGGCGGCGTCGGAGTTTGACGCCGCAACGACCGCACGAGCCGGCGCGTTGTTTCCGGACAGCATCAGATGCCACGCTTCGCCGCGCGACGTCTTGCGCGATCGTTTCACTTGATCGGCCAGCGGCGGGATTTCCTCGCGGTCAAAGCCGGCCGCGATCGGCGCCAGAATCACTTCGGTGGCAGCGCGATACGGCGACGGCGCGCCTTCCTCGTCTTGGCCTCCCCAGGAGAGTAACGGGTGCTGATGATCGGCGCCATTGCTGACGTACGCGACCCAATCCGAGACGGTCGCCGATGTGTAGCGATGCAACTCGGAGAGGCTGATCATGCGATCGCCATTGGAATCGGCCGCGCCGGCGAGACCCCATTCCAGCGCGTAACCGAACACCGAGCGATCCATCGCGGGACTGACCTGCGAGCGCTCGAAGTCGCCGTGCGCCATCAACAGCCAAAGCGAATCATCGCCGCTATCTCGAACCGCTTGGGCGATGCGTTTCGCCAGATCGTTCCTCACATAGCCGAGGCGTGGGTCGTCCTCGATTCGGCCGACGTCGAGAATCAAGACCTTGCGCCCGGCGCGGCAGCCGCGCACTTGGTCGAGGAAATCGCGCACCGACAGCCGACCCGCCTTAGGATTGCCAGGATCGAAGTTGCGACACAACAGATACGGCTCGCCATCCTCGAGTTGTCCATGCGCGCCGACGAAGAGGATCACGGTGTCGGACGAACTATTGGTGATTCCGCGCAACCGCGCGCCGAGTGTCTGCAACTTGGCAGGCTCGGCGAGACTGTCCCAGAGGTGCGGCTCGGACCGCCCCAGGTGTTCGTCGAACAAGTTGCTGAGACCGGACAGCGCCGCGATGTCTTCGGCGGAGAAGGCGAGCGGCGGGGCCCGCAATACTTGGTAATCGCCTGCCGAGAGCGCGACGACCTGCACGCGCGGATGCTGAAACGGCGTCCAGACCAGCCAGGCGAACCAGATCAGCAGCCCGACGCCGACGGCCGTGATGGCGAAACGCCGCATGCGGCGCGCGGTCAGCCAGCCCCAGAACCCGCCGATCGGCGGGTTCCACCCGCGCCGCACCAACCGCGGCGAATCGGCGGACGGGGTCGTCTCGGCGGACTCGGCAACTTCAGTTTCGGCCATGCGTGGCGTGCTCGCGGATCGCAGTGCGCTCCTCGTGGAACGAAGAAGGTCAAGGAGGAGCGTCGTTTCGGTATCGTATCTCCGCATGGCGTAAGGGGACAACGGCGATTCAGCTTTGTGCTCGCAACTGTTGCAAATCGGTGTTGCGAGAATTCGTCCGCCTCGGGAAGATGGGGCCCCGGTTGCGGAAGCCCGGCTGTCCCCTGCGCAGGAGGCGCACCATGCGATCGATGCTTGTTTGGCGGATGTTGAGCCTGACCGGTCCTCTCTTTTTCCTGGCAGGCTGCGGGAAGGGCGAGACGGAGACGCCCGATGCTGCGGCGTCGACCTCGGAAGAGGGCCCCGAATCCTCCACCGCTGCCGCTGCGCCGGCGAAAGAACGGTTTCCACAGGTCGCGCTGGAAACCACCCACGGCCGCATCACGCTGGAGCTGGATGCCGACAAGGCGCCCGATACGGTGCGAAACTTCCTGGCCTACGTGGCCAGCGGGCATTACGACGGGACCCTCTTCCACCAGATCGAGAAGGGCTACGTCGTGCTCGGCGGCGCCTACACGCCGGAGATGCAGCTCAAGCCCCCCGCGCGCCCCATTCGCAACGAAGCGGAGAATGGACTGAGGAACGAGAAAGGCACGGTGGCGATGGCTCGTTCGCCGGACGCGATCGACAGCTCGACCTGCCAATTCTTCATCAACCTGGCGGACAACGCGGAACTCGATTACCAGTCTCCGACGCCGGAAGGTTTCGGCTACTGCGTCTTCGGCCGCGTCGTCGAGGGGTGGGACGTGATCGAAACGATCGCGGCAGTGCCGGTGCGGGATTCGGCGGAGTTCCCCTCCCTGCCGAGCGAAACGGTGATGATCCGCAGCGCGAAGCGGCTCCGGTAGACGCGTCTTCAACAGCCAACTGTAGCCGACCTCTGTGAGGTCGGTCCGCGTCGGCAATCGGCGTTCGCTCTACCGACCTCACAGAGGTCCGCTACAGTTGTTGGCAAGCGTATTGCGTAGTCCTAGGGCCAGCGGCGACCTATAATCGCGGGGGCGCCCCGTACGCTTCGACCCTCTGGCGATATCCGCGATGTCCTCCGACGAATACGATCCGCATTACCTGCAGGGAATCGCGTACTTCAATGACTGCGAGTTTTTCGAGGCCCACGAGGCCTGGGAGGAATTGTGGCAGGAAGACCACGGGCCCTCGCGAAAATTTCTGCAGGGATTGATTCAGGCGGCCGTGGCGTTGCATCACTTCGGCAATAGGAATATCCGCGGCGCGAAAAAGGTCTACTTTGGCAGCCGCAGCTATCTGGCCGCGTATCGTCCCAAACACATGGGCTTGGACCTGGAAAAGTTTCTAGCGGAGCTGGACCGCTGTTTCGTACAGGTGGCCGAGGCGACCGATATGTTTCCGGACATTGAAATCGACCCCGAGACGATTCCCGAAATTCACCTCGACCCGCCCGCCGCGACTTGAGCCGACGCCGTGCCGCCATGAGTGACGAAGACGAAAACGTGGAGGAGAAGGGGTTCGCCGGCCGCGCGCGGTTGTTTCCGTTGCCGAACCTGGTGCTGTATCCGCATGTGGTGCAGGCGCTGCATATCTTCGAGCCGCGCTATCGCGAAATGCTGCAAGACGCGCTCGCAGGGGACAAGATGATCGCCATGGCGCTCTTGGCGCCCGGCTGGGAAACCGGCTACGAAGGGCGCCCTCCGCTCCAGCCGGTGGCGTGCCTGGGGCGAATCGCCACGTATCACGAGCTCTCCGACGGGCGCTACAACGTGCTGCTGTTGGGGCTGAAGCGCATCCGCGTGCTGGAAGAACTTCCGCCGGAGCGGAGCTTTCGCGAGGCGCTCGTGCAGGTGATCGAAGACGAGTATCCGCCGCACGGGGCTGAGCAGCGCGTCAAGATTCAACGGCAACTGCTCGAGGGCTTCCGCCGCGTGCTGCCGCTGTTGCCTGATATGCAGGAGCAGGTCGAGCAATTCATGTCGAGCGACGTGAGCCTGGGCATCCTGACCGACATCCTGGCCTACTCGCTGCCGCTGGCACTCGACGAAAAACTGCTCCTCTTGGGCGAAGCGAACGTCGACCGCCGCGCGGCGTTCCTGGCCGATTACTTGACGCGCATGGGCACGCCGTCCGGAGAAAAGAAGCCAAAGTTTCCGCCGGAGTTCAGTCAGAACTAAGGCGATCGCATTCCTGTAGCTGTTCTTCTGTAGCTGGCCTCTGTGAGGCCGGCCGGCGTGCGCGCGGATCATGTGCTCTTCCCGAGGTCACAGACCTCGGCTACAGTCCCGCCTCAACGAAGTCTTCCATGGTGGGAGTGATTTCAAATGCGTCGACTGATTGGATTCGCCTGGTTGCTGCTGGCATTCACGGTTGGCTGCCGCGCGACGCGTCCCTGGGGTACGGAACCGATCGAGCATTCCGTGCCGCGAGGCAGCGATAATGGAAAAGCGCGAGGCGGCTCTACGTGAGGCACATCAGGCGGCGCTTGCAGCGCCCACTGATCGCGACGCAGTTTGCGTCCCAATACCAGACTGATCGTTGTACGACGCTATCGCGTTGTCTGTAGCTGGCCTCTATGAGGCCGGCCGGTGTTGGCGCGAATCAGGGCCTCTCCCCCGAGGTCGCAGACCTCGGCTACAGACAATTGGGCATCGCCAGAGGGCTCGACCTGCTTATCGACGACACCCTCACGACTTCACGGTGAAGCCAAACAACCCGGCCAGGCTGCCCCGTTTTGTCAGCCCAAGCGCCAGCCGCGGGAGTACGCAGCCGGTCAGTTCGGTACCGACGGGCAATTGTTCACGTGGGAGATCCCCGAGTAATTCTTGATCGCCGATTCGAACAAAGACGCGATCGATGAATTCACTGCGCTGTGCGAACCAGTGAATCATCTCGCGCCAAGGACGAAAGTATTCCGCTCCGCATTCGGAGCCGTCGGATTCGACGGCCGCCCACCATCGCCCGCGTTCTGCGAGCGGTTCGACCGTGATCGTGGCCAAAGGGAAAATTGTACCGCGAAACTTCTCCCTGATCATTTCTGGAGTTATTCCGTGCGGAATCGGCTCATCGAAATTCGCCGCGATGTAGAACGGCCGGAATTCGTCGCTTGATGCAGAGCCCATTCCAATTTCAACGCCACGCATGAGCTCGGCTGCTTCGGAAGACAGACGTCGACAGATCGCTAGTTCCTCAGGCTCAACTGCGTGGTGAATCGTATCCCCGCGCCTGGCAATTGCACCACTACCGTAGACGATCGTGCGGCGCGAAAGAATGTTGTTAGGCCATTCGGCATTGAGATCGCCAATGCCATAGGAATCAATGCATTCCGCAAGCACTGCTAAGAGCTTCGGATCGGGCGCAAAATGCTCGTTTGGCGTTGAAACCATCTTCGTTGCTCTACCCAATCGTCTGTAGCTGGCCTCTGCGAGGCCAGCCAGCGTTGGCTTGGATTACGTCCTCTCCCCGAGGTCACAGACCTCGGCTACAGACGTTGCGAGTGTTTTACACGCGGACGAAAATCTTCCGGCGATACAGCCACAAACAGAACAGCCAAAGTACAAACGTGACGGCGACGCGCTCAATGATCGGCAGATACGTGACCCAGCCCCCTTGGCTCGGCGGGGCGCTTTCGCCAGCGGCGACGATTTCGTTCAGGTTGTAGCCGAGCCATTGCGCGACCGTGCGCGAGTGCGTCCAGAGCGTGCGGCCGACCCAGCCGTCGAACAGCCAGTGCATGATGTACATCGTAAGCGGGTTCAGGCCCACGACGACGCACGGGAAGGCAAGCTTCTTAAAGCCCCAGCCGTCGACTACCCACAGGAACGCCGCCAGGCTCCACAACACCCAGCCGGTGCTGAAGATGGCCCAGGTCGGCGACCAGATTTTCTTGACGATGGGGCAGAACGTGAAGTGCAGTCCGCCGCCGGGCCAGATGGTGCCGTCGAGCGCCATGCCGATCACCAGGCAAATCGCGCCCACCTGGAGCAGTTTCACCGCTTTGCGCCCGACCGAGTCGGCGCCGCGGAGGTACTCGCCGGTCATCACGCCGAAAATGGTCGTGGCCATCGACGGGACGAAGTTCAACGTCTGGTAGCCGCCGCCGTTGAATTGAAACGGTTCGGGGCGCGGGAAGAGATTCAAGAACCAACGATCGAACATGCCCGCCGGGTTGATGTGCTTGTTCCACTGCTGGGCGATGGGAGCCCAAAACTCGGAGTAGAACGGGAAGACATCGGGACTATAGCTTTTCCCCGGCGCCACGTAGGGGAACTGCTGCCAATCGGGCGGAATGCCTTCGGGAATGGGATTCGGCAACGGCGTGAAGAAAAACCACGCCCAATAACCGACGAGAATCGCCAGCGCCGCGCCGAGTTGTGCTTTCAGGCCGCGGCCGAGCGTCAGATAGACGAAGGCATAACCGAGCCCCAGCTGGCTGACGACGTCCTCAAAAGTGAAGTTCGTCTGCTCGCGCCCGTTGGAGCGCAAGAAGACGCCGAGCAACGTGAGGAAGATTGCGCGAAAGAGAACATGTCGCGCGACGACGGCCTTGCTATCGCCGCGCGCCAGCCGCTTGGCGTAGGAGTACGGCATCGCTACGCCGACGATGAACATGAACGAAGGCTGGATGAGATCCCAAGCCGCGCAGCCGATGTAGTCGACGTGGCTGAACTGATAGCCGATCCATTGCCAAAGCGCCGAGTTCGGAAACTTCTCCGCAACCCGGGGAAGCCCGAAGTCGTCGGAGACCATCATCAACATCACGAAGCCGCGAAAGGCGTCGAGCGAGAGGAGACGCTCGGATTCGGCGGGCGGCGCGAGCGACATGGTGAGAGGAGCCAGGAGTCAGGAGTTTGAAGTACAGAGTTCGGAGCAAGTAGTTAGAAGAAATTGTTGTGGCATGGTCTCCCGACCACTGCCACGCTGCGCGAGATTGCCAGCCGGGGAGATCTTCGGTCGCGCCGGTGGTCCGGTCAGGAGACCGGACCACAACGGATGTTCCCCTCCCCCTTCTCTTCTCCTTTTCTTCTCTTCTCCTTTTCTCCTCCCCTACAACTCCCACCCCTTCCGGTACTCGCGCTTCAAAAACTTTTCCGCTTCCGGCGCGTTCGGGATTTTCATGCTTTCCGCTTCCCATTGGACCTTCTTGCCGCTGCGGTAGGCGACGTTGCCGAGGAGGACCGTTTCGGTCAGCGGGCCGGCGTAGCCGAAGTTGCACGTCGTGGGGCTGCCGGTCTTGGCGGCCTGGATCCATTCGGCGTGGTGGCCGATCGAGTCCGGGATGCTCTTCGGCGGCGGCGTGAAGCCCTTGAACTTGTCTTCCGGATAGAGCTTGTAGCCGCCGTAGTCGGCGAAGAGCATTCCCTTGTCGCCGACGAACATGATGCCCGCGCCGGGGACCTGGTGGCCGCGAACTTCGGTGGGCGTTTGATCGCCGTCGCGCCAGCTCATCTTGACCGGCGGCAGGTCGCCGCGCTCCGGGAAATCCCACACGACCTTCAGGCCGAGCGGCGCCGTCTCCGGATGCACCGGCGGGCCGAACGCTTCGCAGGCGACCGGCGAGTGCAGCTTGAGCGACCAGAAGACCAGGTCAATGTAATGGCAGCCCATGTCGGCGAGGGTGCCGCCGCCGAAGTCCCACCAGCGGCGCCATTCCGCCGGCAAATACACCGGGCTATACGCGCGTTCCGCCGCGGGGCCAAGCCAGAGGTCCCAATGAAGGTACTTCGGAACCGGCGGCTTATCGGTCGGGCGCTCGCCTCCGCCCCAACCTTTGCCGACCCAGACGTCGACTTCGGTCACGGGGCCGATCGCACCGGACTGGATGATCTCCACGACGCGGCGGTAGTTATCCGTGGCGTGAATTTGCGTCCCCATCTGCGTCGCCTTTTTGGTCTCCGCGGCGACTTGCGAGACGGTGCGGGCCTCGAAGATGGTGTGCGTGAGCGGCTTCTCGCAGTAGACGTGCTTGCCATGCTTGAGCGCCATCACGGTCGCGGGGGCATGAATGTGATCGGGCGTGCAGACGCAGACGGCGTCGATCGATTCCTTATCCATGAGCTTGCGGAAATCGACAAACTTCTCGGCCTTGGGGAACCGTTCGCCGCACGAGCCGAGCAGACGATCGTCGATGTCGCAGATGGCGACCAGGTTTTCGGTTTTAATATTGTCGATCGTGAATTCCGCCTGGTTCGAGGTGCCGACCATGGCGATGTTGAGCTTGTCGTTCGCCAATCGCCGCGCGGCCTTCGTGGGGAAGGTCCAAAAGCCCCCCATCGACGCGGCGGCGCCGGCGGCAGCCGTGGTTTGCAGGAAGCGACGGCGCGAGGTTCTCAAACTCATGGCAGGCTCTCCAGGCGGGTCATTGAGGAGGTCGCGGCGAGCGCGGCCGGTTCGACAGCGCGCTCTGCGGAAGGATTCGATCAACTCGGGCTTATGCTATCCCCAATAGCCCGCAGGTGCAATCTTCGCTATCGTGGAAGCAACTTCATCGGCCGCCCTAAGCCCAGGGGTGGCCGCCACGGACAAAGTTGCCATCCAGAGCGCCGCAAGCGGCCTCCCCTGGGATCGCAACGCGTTCTTATCCCCCCACGCCCTCCACGATCGGCGACGGAGTCGCCTCCCACAGCATTGAACGACAGCGCCGACACTTCGCCCTCGACAACCTTGGCCGCGGAAGCGGAGCGCCAGGGAGTCGAGCTCTCCAAGAAACAATTGGAAAAACTCGAAAACTACTGCCGGCTGCTCTGGGAGTGGAACGCGAAGATCAATCTCACGCGGCACACGAC
>CAZUBB010000036.1:21412-27786 GCA_964618485.1 uncultured Pirellulales bacterium | reverse complement strand
CGAACAATCAGGCCTCCCCGCCGCCGCCGTAATCGACGCCGACGCCCAATCGGCTTGGGCGGTCGACGGCAACATCGGCCAACCCAGCACCCTCATCCTGCAACTCGCCGACGCCAAACTTTCCGCCGGTGATCGTTGGTGCTTAACCCTCACCTTCAACAATAACGCCGGCCACAACCTCGGCCGCTTCCGCATCAGCACGACGGACGCCCCGCGCCCCGTCGGCCCCGATGGGGCAGGCATCCCCGATCGCATCGCCGCGCTGCTGAAAATCCCCGCTGAATCCCGCACTCCCGCTGAACGCCAGTTGTTACTCGATTGGTACAAATGGCGCGACGCCGGCTGGCAGGAGCGCTGGCATCCCGTCGGCCAGCATGCGCAGGCCGAGCCGAAGCCCCGCCTGGAAAAGGTCCTGATCTCCAGCGAAGGCGTCCCCGCGGTTCGCCTCCACACGCAAGGCGGCGACTTCCTCGAACATACGCACTTCCTCAAGCGCGGCAACGTCGAAGACAAGCTCGCTATCGCCCAGCCTGGCTATCTGCAAGTCCTTTGCGATGCCGGGGAAGGTCCCGAGCATTGGTTCACCGCGCCTCCGAGCGGCTCGCACACTTCGTATCGCCGCCGCGCCCTGGCGGAGTGGATCACCGACACCCAGCGTGGCGCCGGTCACTTGCTGGCCCGCGTGATTGTCAATCGCCTCTGGCATCACCATTTCGGCCGTGGCATTGTCGCCACGCCGAGCGACTTCGGTTCTCGCGGCGAGCCGCCCACCGATCCGGAATTACTCGATTGGCTGGCCCAGGAACTCATTCGCAACGACTGGCGCTTGAAGCCGATTCATAAGCTCATCATGACCAGCGCCGCCTATCGCCGCAGCTCCGACGCCAACCCCGCCAACGCCGCGATCGACTTCGACAACAAGTTCGCCTGGCGGTTCACGCCGCGCCGTCTCGAAGCCGAGATCATCCGCGACGAAATGCTTGCCGCCAGCGGTGCGCTCGATCCCACGATGTTCGGCCCCGGCACCCTCGACGAATCGCACCGGCGGCGCAGCATTTATTTCACCGTGAAGCGCAGCAAGCTCGTGCCGATGATGCTCTCGTTCGACGCCCCCGATGCCCTCGCCGGTCTCGGACGCCGCGCCACCACGACCGTCGCGCCGCAAGCGCTCACGATCATGAACAACCCCAACGTCCGCACCTGGGCGATCGCCTTCGCGGCCAAGGTCGCTCCACAGCAAGACACGCCGCTCGACGAAGCAATCCGCTCCGCCTACCGTTGGTCCCTCTGCCGCGAGCCCGAACACGACGAACTGCAATCGGCGCTCCAGTTCGTCGAAGCGCAGTCGACCGCCTATCAGGCCGCCGGCAACGCCGCCCCGCGTGCCATCGCACTCGCCGATTTCTGCCAGGTCCTCTTCGGCCTGAACGAATTCGCCTATCTCGATTAGCCAGCGCGCATACCGTCGCCAGTCGACTTCACTCTTCTGCCGTGCCGACGATCATCTGCCCGTTCATCACCATCCAGTGGCCCGGGAACGAGCACACAAAGGGATATCGCCCCGGCTGTTCCGGCGCCGTGAAGTAGATCGTCGCCGCCTCACCCGCCGGCGTCACATCGGTATACGCCAGCACGTCCTCCGACTCCGGCACATACTGCCGCGCGGCCGCTTCCGGCACGGCCACGAAGCGATTGATCAGATCCCCGACCCGCGCCATCGAACCCGGCCGCAACAGCACCCAGTTGTGCGGCACCACGTCCGGGTTCTTAAACTGAATCGCCACCGGCTCGCCGGCCTGCACGTTCAGCGTCTTCGTGGAATAGGTGAGGTTCTTTCCCGCCTCGATCTCCAACACCCGCGCCCCCTCGATCGCCTCGCGCCAGGGGTTCGGCAACTTTGGTTGATTCAACCTCGCCAGATCAGCCAACATCGGGTGCGGCACAACGATCGGCTCGCGCGGCACATAGCCTGGAAGATTCGTAAACGGTTCGCTCCACCCATGCACCGTCAGGAACATATCCACCGCTCGCACAGAAGCGACGCGCAACCGCAAATGCAGTTGATTCACCGGTTGCACGTCGGGCATTTCCAGAAAGAGCGTCTTTCCGTCCCCCAGCACATGCGCGGAAGTGATCGCCATCCGATCGTGCGCCGGCGTGTCGGGATGACTGATGGAATACTCTTGCGAACCATACGCGGAACTGTAGCGGTAATTCCACGCCTGCGCGAAATGATTCGCAACGTCACTGGCGACGGTCGAGTCAAGCGGCTCGCTGAATTGTACGAGAATGCCGTTCTCGCGCACCGAAAAGCCAATCGGCAACTGCACCGCCTCGCCGGTATAGCGCACGCGCTGGAAACTGCCGTCGGCCACGGTGTACGTCCCCCAGCCCCCCATTCCCGCGAAACGCCCGCGATGCACGCCGGATAAAAAATCCCCCGGCAACGGAACCACCGCCCCCTGATACTGTCCGGGCGTCGGCCCCTGCGTGGCGACGTCGCGTAACAGCAGAAAATGCGTTCCCGTTCCGTAGGAAAAGTGAATCGCGTTCCCGGCGAGCGGTCCCCAGCGATCGCTCGTCACTTCCACTTGCCCGCCCGCCGAGTTATCCAACCCGCGCGGCAAGTACACGAGCGGCAGATGCGGTGAATACTTCTCGCGCGGGCCGAGATAACCATAAAACGCCGGTTCCGCCGGATCGATCGGCACCGACGCTGCCTGAGTTGCTCCCGCCGCGCGCGACGGCCACTGGCAGATCATCGAGGTCGGCGTCCATTCCCCTTCCGAGCAAGGAATCGTCACCTCGCCGCTGCTAAGTAATCCCAATCCGTCCGGATTGCGAAACCCCGTCGCCAGGCGCTCAACGCTCCGGCCATCCGCGCTAATCCGCAGCAAACCTTCATTTCCCGAAGCGGTATAGAATCGCCCCTCGGAGTCACGCTCCAGTCCACAAATAAAATCGTGCCCCGCCGGCGACGTCGTGTAGGCGTTGCTGAAGCACTCATAGAAATCCGCTTCGCCATCGCCATTCAGGTCGTGCAATCGCGTGATCTGATCGCGCCCCAGCACATAGATCTTCCCCTCGGCGACGACGACCCCTTGTGCATGATGCAACCCGGAGGCGAAGCGCCGCCAGCGCACGTGCTCGAGCTTCTCATCGAGCCCGCTGACATTCCAAACATCCCCCTGCATCGTGCAAATCACAGCCGTCCCGTCCGGCAGAAAATCATGCCCGCCGAAGAACATCGGCGCTTTCCAGGGATTCTCCAGCGGCGGCGGAATCGTATCGATCGCGTAAGGCGCTTGCTCGCCGAGACTCCCCTGCGTTTCAAAGGTCCAGATCCACTGCGGTTCGCCACCTTGGGTCAACTCCCGCTGCGGATGCTCTTCCGCCGGCGCGACCACGCGCACCAGTTTTCCGTCATCGACCCATGGCGCATCCAAATACGCGCGCCCATCGATGTCGTACGAAAATATCACACGCTTCCCGTGGCGATAGAAACCACGGTATCGAGCCTTCCCTTGCCGCGGAGCGCCGCCATCGAATGCCACCGGAGCGCCGTCGATCCGCAGCCCATCCATGAACCCATGCCGCACCGAGGAGAACTTCACGAAACCCCCGCGCCACGCGGCGCGATAGGTCAGCGTTTCGGGGTCAAAGCAAACCGCCAGTTCGCCGTTCTCTCCCAGACGCACGCACACGCCGCGCGGCACGACCAGACCGTCGCCGTGAACGACGCCGGCAAGCAACGAACCCAAATCGGTCTGATTCCAGCGATCGTCGGCCCAGAATGCTTCATTCTGGTTTCCCCAATGCCCGTGCAGGCCGCCGTCGATCCCCGGATAGGCCATCAGCAGGCCAAACCCATTCGGCGCTCGCAAGAAATAATCCGCCTCCTTGGTATAGAAATCGTACAGCCGTTCGCGATTCACTGGATGCGTCCGCTGCGGCCACGCTTCCGGATCGAGCGGCGCAAAATCATAGGCAAACGTCGCCGGTTCGTGCGCATGACGCAGCATGTCGGCAGCCGCGTGCGCATCCCCGCGCCCGAGATCCAACAGGAATCGCACTACGTCGGCCCGTTGCTGACCGGTCATCGCCTCGGCCAATCCGACCGGCATCAGCGAACCCACCTCCTGCCGTTCGTCGATCTCCGACTTGGCGATCCTAAGAATCTCCTGTGACGGCGCAATCCGCAAATCAATCGCGGCGTCGGTCTCGCTGGCGACATACCCCTGATACGCCACGCCGCCGCTCGTCACGATCGCCGATGCGCGATACCCCTCTTTGATCTTCGCTTGCGGAAACAGCAGCGACTCCGCAATCTCGTCCGGCTTCAAACAAACGCCAACCGAAGTCAAATCAGGCCCGACCGTCCCCCCTTCGTCCCCCACCCTATGGCACGAAGCGCACGCAAAGCGCGCCGAAGCGAACACCGCCGCCCCCCGCGCCGCGTTGCCACGTCCCCGCGCATCGGCAAGCAGCCGCTCCACCGCCTCCGGCGAGAACTGGCTCTGCTTGCCCGTCTCCTTCTTGGCGGGACGCTCATAGCTGCGATACGCCGGCGGCGGCCCGGCGTCGCCGCCGTCTAGTTGCTTCACGAGCCAATCGAGGCCATCGAGGTTATCGAGCAGCCTCGCCTCGGCGTCGAGTTCGGTGTGATTGAGAATCCCGATCGGCCCGTCGTAGCCGCTGGCGACAATCACTCGTAATAGTTCCAAATCCAACTCGCCCGCCCCCAGCGGCACGATTTTCTCCCCCTTCGCTTCCCCGTCGCGATCCATCCCATTGAGATTCAGCGCCAACAGTCTCGGCTTCATCTTCTGGAGCAGTTCCGCGAAGCGTTCCACATGCGCATGCCCGTGATGCTGGTTGTAAACGATGCCCACGTTCGGCATCTTCAATTCCTCGATAATCGCCAACTGATTCTCTGGCTCGCCGAACCATCCGCCGTGGTTATAGAGCCCCACCTGGCAAGCGAGCTTCGCCGCTTCCTCCGCAAATGGTCGCAGGGCCGCCGCTGCCGCACGCACTTTTCCCTCCTGGTCCGGCGCCGCAGGGTCCGGCATCATCACCCAGAATTGCAGCTTCAACCCGTGACGGCGCACCACGTCGAAAATCCGCTGGTTCGCCTGATTCAACTCGGGCGAGCTCATCCACCATGCGGCAATCCGCACGCCATGCCGGCCGCACGCGGCCACTTCTTCGTCGAACGTCGGCACATGCTCATCGCGCCAGTCGTACGCCAGTTGGCGAATTCCCATCCGCTCCAGCATCGTGGCCCGCTCTTCCGGCCCGCGGTGTTTCGCATCGAACGGTACGATGCACCACGCCACCAGGTTCTCGCGCTCAAACAGCTTCGGCGGAGCGGCCAACGCGGGAAGAGTAAACAGCGACAAGACGACAAACGTAGCGATTCGAAGCATGGCAGGGCAGAGAAGGAGTCCGAAGGCGGGAGTGAAAAAACCGGCGGGAGACTGCCATCTTACCGGCCCATGCGGCGCGACGCCACGTTCCCTCGATCGCTTGACATCCAGCGCCCCGGCAATCGACAATCAACTCTTCGCGATCTCCTCTGGCTCACACTCTCTTCTCGATCGGGTTCTCCCTATGGCCGCGGACGATTTGGATCGGCGCTCCTTCGTGGGGCGCTCGGTCGGCGCGGGGGCCGCGCTGACCCTGGGTTCCCTGTTGCAGAATTCCCCCGCTCAAGCAGCGCCGACCGGCGCCACGAAAAAAATCCGCGTCGGCCAGATCGGCTGCGGCAGCGTCTCCGGCAAATACCTCCCGCATCTCGCGGCCTGCCCGTTCGTCGAACTGGTCTCCACCTGCGACATCATCCCCGAACGCGCCGCGCGCCGCGCCGAGCAATTCAAAGTCCCGCACCACTATCCGCACATCAAAGAGATGCTCGCCGGCGCCGAGTTCGATCTGTTCGTCAACACGACCGACATGCAGGAGCACGAGCACCTCAATCGCGAAGCGATCGAGGCCGGCAAACACGTCTGGAGCGAAAAGCCGATCGGCAACACCGTCGCAGGCGCGCAGCAGGTCCTCGACATGGCCAAGAAGAAAGGCCTCCGCATCTGGGGCGCGCCGACCGCGGTTAACAGCCCGCAGTTTGCCTTCATGGCCCGGGCTGTCGCCGCCGGAAAGCTCGGCAAAATGGCTGCGGCCCATGCCGACTACGGGCACAACGGCCCCGACTGGTCAGCGTTCTTCTACGAAGTCGGCGGCGGCAGCCTCCCCGATCTCGGCGTCTACAACCTCACCAGCCTGACCGGCCTCTTAGGCCCCGCGAAGTCCGTCGTCGCGATGGTCAGCATCGTCACGCCCGAGCGCGAGATCCAAGGGCGCGGGATCATCCCGGT
>CAZUBB010000036.1:12380-21402 GCA_964618485.1 uncultured Pirellulales bacterium | reverse complement strand
CGAAGAAGATAATGCCATGGTCATCCTCGACCACGGCCACGGCGTTCTTTCGCATATCCAAAGCGGCTTCAACTATTTCAATCCGCACGGCCACGAAGGCAAAGAAGAACAACGCCACACCATCTCGCTCGTGGGTCGCGAAGGCGTGATGGGACTCGTCGGCTACGATTGGGAACCTCTGGGCGTCGACCTCGCCACCGCCGGCCACCCCGCCTACGAGCGCCATTGCACCGACGCCGAGAGCTACGTCTGGGAGCAAGGCGCCTCGGTCGTCGCCGAGTGCCTCGCCACGGGCAAAGAACCTCTCTTCACGCCGGAACATTCGATCCACGTGCTCGACATCATCTGCGCGGCCCGGGAATCGCAAAAAACCGGCCGCCGGATCGATCTGCAAACGACGTTCAAGTGGCCGATCGTCTCGTAAGGCCATTATGATGCCGCGTTGGCTTCTCTGGACGTTGCTGGCGATCGCCTGTTGGGGCATCTGGGCGGTGATCCCCACCGAGATCGGCGCTGCGCTATCGGCGCGCCAACAACAGGCCCTCTGCACGCTCGGCGTCTTGCCCCTGCTGGCACTACTCGCCTTTCAGAAGCCTCCGTCCGATCGCCGCGCCATGTGGCGCGGTACGCTGCTCGCTCTTGCCGCCGGCGTATGCTCCGTGCTGGGAAACATCCCCTACTTCGCACTGCTCTCCGGCGGCGCCAAGGCGGCCACCGTGGTCCCGCTCACCGCCATGTATCCCCTCGTCACCGTGACGCTGGCGCTATTGCTCTTAAAGGAGCGCATGAACCTCGTGCAAATGCTCGGCTTCGCCGTCTCAATGACCGCCATCTATCTTTTCAACTCAGGAAGCGTCTCACCCCGTGATGAAAACAGCACGGGCGTGATGGCCAATTGGCTGTTCGTCGCGTTGATTCCCGTCGCCGTCTGGGGCCTGGCCGGATTGCTCCAAAAAATGGCCACCAACCACGTCTCCGGCGGCTACGCCGCGCTCTGGTTCCACGCCGCGTTCCTGCCGATCGGCGCGCTGTTTTATTTCAGCGATCCGCTCTCCGCACCCGTCGCGCCGCGCAACTGGGCGCTTGTCTTATTTCTCGGTTTCACGCTCGCGCTCGGCAATTGGGCCATTCTCGCCGCGTTTTCACACGGCGGCCGCGCGTCGATTATCACCCCGATGGCCGGCCTCTATCCCCTCATTAGTCTGCCCATCGCGCTCTGGCGCTTCGGCGAACGCATCGATGCCCGCGAGGCGTTCGGAATCTTCCTGGCCTTATTGGCCGTGGGAATGCTGACTTACGAATACCCTACTGCCGCCACCGCACCTGCTCACCCCGCGACAGATCCACTGGCATGAAGAGCATCGTCGAACGCCTGCAATCCGGCGTCGTCCTTGGCGACGGCGGCTATCTCATCGAACTGGAGCGCCGCGGCTACGTCGATTCCGGTTCCGGCCGCGAACGCGTCGGCACCGGGCGTGGCAGCGGGCAATTCACCCCCGAAGTGGCGATCGAACACCCCGAGGCCCTCCGCGAACTGCATCGCGAATTCCTCCGCGCCGGCTCGCAAGTCTTGCAAGCCCTCACGTTCTTTGGCACCCGCGAAAAACTCCATCGCGCCGGTTACGGCGAACAGACCGAGAACATCAACTTCGCCGCGGTGAAGCTTGCCAAGGAAGTCGCCGGCGATCAGGCCCTCGTCGCAGGCAGCGTTTCCCGCACGCAGTTGGTCGAACGCGAAGGCATGGAGTCGCTCGACAAGGCTCGCGATCACATCGCCGAACAGATCCGTTTCCTGAAAAGCGCCGGCGTCGACTTCCTCATCCTGGAAACGTTCTTCCACCTCGCCGAGATGAAAGTCGCCCTCCAGTGCGCCGTCGAAAGCGGCCTCCCCGCGGTGGCGACGATGAGTTTTCGCCCGCTGATCGCCCAATGCACGGACGGCTTCACCCCCGCGGAATGCGCCAAGGCGATGGCCGACTGGGGCGCGATCGCGGTCGGCGCCAACTGCGAGCAAGAGCCCAAGACGATGCTGCCGCTGCTGCGCGCGATGCGCGCGGCGACCGACGTCCCCCTCGCCGCGCAACCCGCCGCCTTCCACACGACGGCCGAATGTCAGAGCTTTACGCGACTGCCCGCGTTTCCCGATGACCTGGAAACGATTCAAATCGCGCGCCGCGAGTTCACCGAATTCGGCCGCGCGGCGTTCTCGGAAGGCATCCGCTTCGCCGGCGGCTGCTGCGGCTGCAACCCCGCGTACATCCGCGCGTTGGCGCAGGGCCTGCACGCGGATCAGTAGACACTTGAGTCGTCGCGCATTCCCCAGCCTCATCAGCACGGCCCACGTTCCATGAGTCCATCGATGCCCGCCGCGAGTGACTCACCTTACGCCATCGGCGTCGACGTCGGCGGCACGAAGATCGCAGCCGGCCTCGTCCGCCTCGCCGACGGAAAAATCCTCGCGCGCCGGCAGATTCCCACGGCCCCCGAGCGCGGCGGACGCCGCGTGTTGGACGAAGTCATTGAGTTGATCCGCTCCCTCGCAGACGAAGGCGCCGCCTTACGTGCCCAGCCGCAGCGCGCCGGCATCGGGCTCGCGGAGTTGGTCAGTCCCGAAGGAAAGGTCCTCAGCGCGGCGACGATCGACTGGCTCCGTCTTAATCCAATCGAACAGGTCGCGAGCGCGACCGGCATCGGCGGCATTGTCGAGGCCGATGTCCGCGCCGCGGCCCTCGCCGAGGCCCGCTACGGCGCGGGTTGGGGCAAACGCGCCTTTCTGTTCGTCACGGCTGGCACCGGCATCAGCGCTTCGCTCGTCTTGAATGGAACGCCCTACACCGGCGCGCGCGGCTTGACCGGCACCTTCGCCAGCAGCCCGACGCTGACTCCGTTGAGCGGCGGCAACTTGATCGATGGCCCGCCGCTCGAACTCCACGCCTCGGGTCCGGCGATCGTCAAGCGCTACCGCGACGTTCAGCCCGAGTTCCACGGCACGGCCCGCGACGTGCTGGCGATGGCGGACGCAAGCGACGCCGACGCGCATTGGATCGTCGAAACCGCCGGCATCGCGCTCGGAGCGGCGATCGCGCAGCTCGTGAACACGCTCGATCCCGAACTCGTGGTCCTCGGCGGCGGCCTCGGCACGACCGAAGGCCTTTACCGCCGCTCGATCGAAACCACGCTGCGCCGCCGCGTCTGGTCAGAGTTTCACCGCGAGGTTCCGCTGGTCTCAGCGCAACTCGGCGTCGACGCGGGCCTGATCGGCGCGGCCGCCGCTACCGAGCGACAGGAGCCCGCCGCGTAATGGAGGTCGTCGCGTTCGCCGATTACGAATCGCTCAGCCGCGCCACCGCGGAACGCGTGGCGGCGCGGCTGCGTGCCAAGCCGAACCTCCTCCTTTGCGCTGCGTCCGGCTCCACGCCCCATCGCACGTACGAGTTGCTTGCCGAGCACGGCCACGGTGAACCCGCGCTCTTCGAGCAAATGCGTCTCATCAAGCTCGACGAATGGGGCGGCCTCCCCATGCGCGACGCCGCGACCTGCGAGTCGCATCTTCAATCGACGCTTGTCGAACCGCTTGGGCTGCAAGATCGATACACATCCTTCGACAGCGCCGCTGCACCCCAGCAGGAATGCGAACGCATCGCCGCCTGGCTCCGCGCGCATGGCCCGATCGACCTCTGCATCCTCGGGCTCGGCCTCAACGGTCACCTCGGCTTCAACGAACCCGCCGAGTCGCTTCCACCCCACGCGCACGTAGCGAAACTCTCTCAAACGTCGCTGACGCATGCCATGCTCGGCCAAAGCAACTCCCGCCCCACCCACGGCCTCACCCTCGGCATGGCGGACCTGCTGCAGGCGAGCGAAATCCTGCTCCTCGTCGCCGG
This sequence comes from uncultured Pirellulales bacterium, assembly GCA_964618485.1. Taxonomy (GTDB): domain Bacteria; phylum Planctomycetota; class Planctomycetia; order Pirellulales; family JALHLM01; genus JALHLM01. The sequence continues at coordinate 17,518 of CAZUBB010000036.1, read as the reverse complement.
TAGCGCCAAACGCGCCGCCTTATCACGGTTGCTCCGCGCAGAAATCACGCCCCAATTCCCGGCATCGTTCCTGTGGTTGCATCCGCAAGTGCAAATCTTTCGCGATGAGACTGCACGATCGTAGCCGCGGCACAAAGTGTTTCTCAGTCTACGACGCTTTCGGTCGCCGCCGGCGGCTGCGTGGTTCATCGCCCCCCGTCCGAATCTCCAGCCCGGTCACCAAGAGCAAGTCGATCACCTGGAAGGCATTCTCTTCAAAAATCGCAAAGGTTCGTCCGGTCGGCGCGGCCATGATGAATTCAGGGCTATTGACCGCCAACTGCCGCCCGTCGGCGAGTTGCACGATAAACGGCTGAAATGGTCGAGCACTGTAAGCTTTCTTTAGTTGTTCGACCGTCATTTCGATTCTCCATTTGCTTTCAAAGTAACCGCGCAATCGCAAGTTATTGTAGCCCGGCCCATTTCGCGTTGCGAACCCTGTCGAAGTGTTTCAAAACAGCCCCGCCACTGCTGCCCCGCCATCGACCACCTTGATCGGCCGCCCCTGTGAAGTGGAATTCTCCAACTGCGGATCCACGCCCAGCGCCTTGCAAAACGTTTGGAACAAATCCGGCACCTTGACCGGACTCTCGATCACTTCTTCGCCTCCTGCGTCGGTCGCGCCGATCACCTGCCCCCCGCGAATGCCGCAACCCGCCAGCGCCACGTTGAACGCCTTCGGATAATGATCGCGCCCCGCGCGGCCGTTGATGCGCGGCGTGCGGCCGAATTCCCCCATCCAGATCACCAGCATCGAGTCCAGCAAACCGCGCTCCCGCAATTCTGTGAGCAACTGCGACACCGGCTGATCGATGGTGCCGTTCAACCGTCGGCACTCTTCAAAGTTGTTCTGATGCGTATCCCAGCCATTCAAGCCCACCTCGACAAACGTCACGCCCGCCTCGATCAGTCGCCGCGCCAACAGGCAACTCGTCCCGAACTTCGTGTCGCCATACGCCCGTTGAACCGCCACCGGCTCCTGCGTGACGTCAAACGTCTTCATGCTCGGGCTGAGAATCATCCGCGCCGTCTTGTCGTACAATGCTTGATGATCGGCCACCGCCTGCGCACCGTCGGCCGCTTTGTAGTCCGCTTCCAATCGCGTCAGGAGATCCAATCGACGCTCGAAGCGCTCCCGCCCGCCCTGAGGTTTCGTATAAGCTGGCGACTTCTCCGGGTTTGCGATTTCGAACGGATCGTAAGCGACGCCGAGAATCCCGCCCCCGCCCGCAGTGCGAAACTTCCCGCCGATCCGCACAAAGCTCGGCAGTTCCGTACTCTTTTCGGCCAGCGCTTGCGTGACGAGCGCGCCCAGCGTCGGATACCGTACCGACGGATTCGGTAAGTACCCCGTGTGCAACAATTGTTGCGCTCGCGGATGATTCCCTTCCTTGGAAGTCATCGAGCGGATGATCGCCAACTCATGGGCATGCTGCGCCAACTTCGGCAACGTCTCGGCGAATTCAATTCCCGGCACGTTGGTCGCGATCGCCTTCGTCTCGCCGCCGTTTTCATGGCCCGGTTTCGGCGAAAACGTCTCGAACTGGCTGGGGCCTCCCTCCATCCACAGCAAAATGCACGCCTTCCCGCGCTCCTTCAACTCCCCGGCCCGGACCGCCAGCAAATCCGTCCACCCGCCAACCCCCGCAGCAAAGGCCGCCGCAGAAACCCCGCGCAGAAAATCCCGCCGCCGCAAAGCCCCCCGCGCCGGCACAGCAACATCGGTCTGTCGAGTCCAATGAATGAATGGCATGGCAGAGGAGAAAAGAAGTAGAGAAGAAAAGGAGAAAAGAAGGAGGAGTGTTCAGTGTTCCGTCTTCAATGTTCAGCTGGAACTGCCACCTACTGAAAACTGAACACCGAAAACTTCCGCTACCTCCTCTGCAACATTTCCGTCGAATTCACCAGCGCCCAAAGCACATCTTCAAATCCCTCGGCACGATTCTTCGCGCCGGCGACGTGCTCCAAACACGTCTTCGCTTCATTCACCGTTGGCTTGCGACCCAGGCAGCCTAGATAGAGCTGCGTCACGACGAACTCATTGTCAGCGTGGTCGGCCAGCAGTTTTCCCAGCACCGTTCGCGTATCCTTACCGTCGATCTCCGCCTGCAGCACCTTGGCGTTCATCATCAGCAGCGCCTGCGGAATCGAACCCGCTTGCTCGTCGCGAGGTTCGCTCGGATCGAACCCGAACTCTTCCGCCAACTGATGGCGCGGCGACCGGAAATTCGCCAACGGGCCGCGTCGCGGCGCCGCGTCGAACGCCAAGTCGTCGACTCCCAGAGCGCCGATTAACGCGTCGTACAACTGATCGTTCCTCAGCCGGCTGCCATGACTCGCCAGCGCCGTCGGCGTCGCAGCGCTGCCGGGCGCTCGTTGATAAGCCTCGGTCGCCATGATTGCCTGGAACAGCCACTTCACGCGGTAGTTATTCTTCGCAAATTGCGCGGCAAGAAAGTTCAGCGTCTTCGGTGCACGGCACTCGCGGTCAGGTCCGAGGTCATCGATCGGCTCGTAAAAACCCCAGCCCACGAGCTCCGTCCAAATCCGATTCACAAACGCCTTGGCGAACCAAGGGTTCTTCTCGTCCACCGTCCACGCGGCCAGCACATCGCGCCGTAGCTTGTCGGTCGTCCCCGTGTTGATGCGCTGATCGGTCAAGAACAGCGCCGGCTGCACCATCGTGCCGCGCGCCTTCGGATCGTTCAAATCCGGCAGGAAGTGTTCGAGCGAGCGGTTCTTCCCGTTCGCGGTTGCCGGCGCATACGCCTTTCCGCGATCGCGCCCGATCACTTCGAAATCAAGTCGCACATCGGTATTCCGTACGGTCCGCGTTTCCACGCGCGCAAAGAACGCCGCGAGTTCATGAAACTGCTGGCGCGTCCAGCGGTCGGTCGGATGGTCGTGGCATTGCGCACATTGAATCTGTGTGCCGAGAAACAGTCGTGCCACTTCGGCGGCCGTTTCCTCCGCATTGCCGGACTGCGCCATGATGATCGCCGTCGCGCCATTCTTGCGCACGCTCCCCGTGGCGGTAATCATCTCCTTCGCCACGCGATCCCAACCGTCGTCGGCATTAAAGTGACCGGCCAGGTAGTTTTCCAACGTCGGTCCGACCAGCTCGGCCCGCGGCTCCGTGCGCCGCGAGAGAATCGCGTCGCGCCAATAGCGCGCCCAGTTGATGCCAAACTCGGGCGAGCGGAGCAGTTCTTTCACCGCCGCGGCCCGCTTCTGCGCCGAAGTGTCGGCCACAAACTTCTCAATTTCTTCCGGCGTCGCGGGCCGTCCCACGACATCAAAGGACACTCGCCGCAAGAAAACCTCATCGCTCGCATTCGTCGGCGCAGGCGCATCGCTCGGCAGCGAAGCACTCAGCTCGCCCGCGAGCAAAGTATCAAGGCGCTCAGCGGTAACCTTGGCCGAAAGCCCATCCGCTCGACGCGGACCACTCGGCGCAACACTCCCGCCTACCGCCTGCAGCCTAGCACCCGCCAACGGCTTCTGGCCTGCCACCTGCCCGCAGAGCGCCATCGAGCCCGTCACGGCCAACGCGAAACGCAGCATAAAACCACCTCACCAGAGTCATCCCGGTCCATTCTATCGAACCCCGCCGTTTCAGGAGCGTTTCGGTCACTTGTTTCGCCGTTCCGTGCCGGTCGTTGCCTCCCGGCGACAACGTCGCGTTTTCACCACATCCAACGCCCAAGTTTCGCTTGACGCATTCCAGCCTTCGCGTCGTAACCATCGATAATGCAGCGACTTAGCGTCACCCCTCATCCTCCACGACCGCGCCGGCCCGCCGCTTGCATTGCATTCGTGCAGGAGCAAAAGGGGCCAGCCATGACGTTCGACAGCGAATTTAGTGTCCTCGAAATCAACTCCCTTGCTGGGCTGGTCCCGTACCGCTTCGTCTGGCGCGGCCTATTCGCCGAAACCCGCGAAGCCGGCTTCTTCCACACCTACGAGTGGTTTGCCTGCTACTGGCGTCATTATGGCCAGCATCAGCAGATGCGCGTCCTGATCATCTTCCGTGGCGATCGTGCCGTCGGCATCGTGCCCCTCGTGATTCGCAAAGAACAGACCAAGGCCGGCCCGGTCCGCGTCCTCACCTATCCCCTCCACGATTGGGGAAGCTTCTACGGCCCCATCGGCCCACAGCCGACCGCCGCGCTCCTCATGGCGTTCCGCCATCTCTCCGAGACCGACCGCGACTGGGACACCTTGGATTTACGTTGGCTCGATCATGATGGGTCGGACCACGGCCGTAGCGAAACCGCCATGACCCTGGCGGGGCTTCCCGCGGCGTCCGCAGCCTGGAAGCAAACCGCTCTCGTAGAGTTCGCCGGCGGCTGGGATCGCTACTGGGCGTCACGCAAGTCGCACTGGCGCACCAATTGCCGCCGCAACGAACGCCGCCTCGCGCAGTTCGGCGACGTCCGCCTGATCCGCTATCGCCCGCTCGGCAGCGCCGCGGGCGACGACGACTGCCGCTGGCATCTCTTCGACCAGTGCGTGGAACTGGCCCAGCGAAGCTGGCAGGGAGACGTCGCCGACGGCACCACGCTCAGCCACGGCGAAATCGTCGGCTTCCTCCGCGATGCCCATGCCGAAGCGGTCCGCCTCGGGATGCTCGACCTGTGCATTCTGGAAGTTGACGGCCAGGCCGTCGCTTTCGCCTACAACTACCATCACAACGGCCAGGTCTTCGGCCTGCGGATGGGGCACGATCGCGACGATCGATTCGAAGGCGCCGGCAGCGTCTTGATGCTGCACATGCTTCGCGACAGCGCGTCGCGCGGCGACACGCTCATCGACCTTGGCCCGGAATACCTGGAGTGCAAGCGGAACTGGCTCACGCGTCTGGCCACGATCGGCCGCGCCACGCACTATCCGCCGTCCGCCATCCGAGCGCAAATTCTGCGGATCAAACGCTGGTGGGACCGCCGCCACGCAGCCGCAGCGAGCTAACGGCGCCTAGACACCCAAGCCCACGAGCGACTGAAATTCCGCATCGTCGCGATAGGCGTCAAAATCCGATTCCTTCGGGATCATGTCGCGATAGTCCGGTGAGAGTTCCAGCGCCCGCGACAAGTGTTCCA
>CAZUBB010000036.1:8707-12370 GCA_964618485.1 uncultured Pirellulales bacterium | reverse complement strand
GAGCGCCTGTTCTTTGTTGCGCGCCAGGCTCCAATAGCAGGCCAGATTGTACGCCACCAGGGCGTCGTCCGGGGCGGCTTCCTGTGCCCGCTCCAGCGACTCAATCGCGAGGTCGATGCGTTGCACGCGCTTATAGCACCATCCCAACGCCAACCAGATGCGAATATCTTCGGGCGAATCTTCGGCCGCTTCCACGAGGGGCTGAATCGCCTCGGCATAGCGGCCGAGCGAACGCAACGCGTAACCGGTCAGCAGTTGCCAGCGGCCGCGCATGCCGCCAGGATCACGGACGGCCTCCAGCGCCTCGAGCGCATGCCCCGCCATACCGAGCTCCAGGTAGCCCTCGGCCCTCCGCAGGTGTTGCTGCACGCGAACTCGATCCGAAACCTTCATCCCGCTGGTCCTCCCCGCGCTCGAGTCGAAAGAGGCTCGAGCATGCTTCGAGCAACTGCATTCTATCAACGAGCGCGGAATTGCCCAAAGGGAATTCAGGACGAACCGAGACGTTCGTCGGCGAATTGACGCTGCGAGACCAGGGAGCGCGAGGCCGCTCAGGCGACCGGAGCGGTCATTTCCTGGTACGATTCGACCAGCGATTTTGCCGGCTTGGCGAGCTTCAGCACCGGGGCGAATTCGCTGAAATCGGCGTCCACTTGGGCCAGCATTTCCAAGGTGCTCGGGCCCGAAGGTCCGGCCAGATCGCGGTAGTATTCATCGAACTCGGCGCACTCGTACCACTGTGCGTCGGCGCCGGCCGGCAGCATCGAGGAAAGCGCGACGGACACTTTGGCGATGTCCCGCGGCTGCTCCTGCAGCAGTTCGCTCAGATGCGTGTGGCAGGCCACGAGCTGCACGAAATCGGCTGGCAAGTTCCACTGCTGCGCCATCCGCGCCGCGGCCTCGGCGTGCGTCCAGCCGAACACTTGCTGCTCGAAATCGGAGAGCCGAATCCGCCCGCCGTCTCGCTTTACCAGCAGCTTTTCGTACACGTTGGCGAACTCCTTCGCCAAGAGCGGCACCGCCATGTCCTGCAACAATGCTGCGGCGAAGGGCTCTTCCGCGTCTTTCAGCCCCAGCAGTTTCGCCAGATTGCGCGCGAAGAGCCCGCGGCGCAACGAGTCCTGCCACAACGTCTTCAGGTCGAACGGACCGCACTTGGGGTTCGGCATCAGGCTGAACACGGCGCTCCAGAGCGCAAAGTTCTTGATCGTCCGGATGCCGACCATCGTAATCGCGTGCTTAACGTTGGAGATCTCTCTCGCGAATCCGAAGTACGACGAATTCACGAACTTCAGCACCTGGCCGGTCAGGCCGGGGTCGGCCTCGATCGGCACGGCGAACTCATCGGGACCGTTCTTGGGGTTCTGCGACAGCTCCAGCAGGCTAATGGCGCTTTGCGGCAAGGCCGGAAGTTGAGCCGTGGCTAACACCTTCTCCAAGTCAATCTTCGTCACGCCGTTCGCCAGGGTCATGGGACGTACTTCCCGTTTTTCCGTTCGTAGGAATGGTTACGCGCACCCCCCGGCGCGGCCGCCGGACGGTTCAGATCAAGCCTAGGTCGCAACTCGGCGGTCGACAAACACTCCTTTTCTCCGCCCACTCTTGCCCGGCGGCGGCACCCGCGTTTCCTTTTCGCGACGCCCATTCCAGGCGCCACGTCCCCTTATCGCAACGCCGGGCAGAGGCGCGCCGCCGCGCCATCGGTGCAAACTCCTGCACCGATGCCTCTTACGGCGTGGGGGGGACGGCGCTCACGTTTCGGCCCTCACTTTGCTTTCCCATAGCTCCCGTTCAACGAACTTCTTCGCAATGACCGAGAGCCGCTCGTGCGATTTGTCATGTTGCTGTTGCTAACATTGTTTTTCGGCGGCTGGGCGCTGGGGCAGATCCCGCGAGGATCAGCGCCCCCGCCGGAATCTTCTCCCTGGCGGCGGACCGCCACTGGCTGGGAGAACAGCGAGGGGTGGATGCCCTCCGGCTCACCGCCGCGCCGCCTCAGCCCCTACCTTGTTGGCGCACTTCAGGTCGGCATCTCGTTGGTTGCCCTCACCGCCGCTCGCGATAAGGGGCAGCCCGCAACACGAGACGGCAACGCCGCCTGATCGCATTCCAACCCGTGCGACCGTCAAATCGGCGGCGCACCCGCCGTCGAACCAGTGATTTCCTCGCCTGGCGGCGGGGAATCCTTGACCCTCACTTTCAGCAGGAATAGAGTGAAGTAATACCTGAGCTCTACCCGGCGTTCGCCAGTTTTCGAGGGCAACATCATGATTCGCATCGCGCTTTGCACGGCCTTGGCCTGCGTTGGTCTGAGCATCTTCACCGGCGAGAGCTACGCGCAACGCAACGCCGGCCTCCGGACCGCGCGCAATTTGTTGAGCCGCCCGACGGTTAGCCCGTATCTCAATTTGCTGCAGCCGCAAGGCTTCGGCCTGCCCAACTATCAGACGATCGTTCGCCCAATGATCGATCAGCGCGCCCGCAATCAGGAAACCGCCCGGCAGATCTCATCGCTGCAGAGCGCCGTCGTCGAAAACAGTGTTCGCGACCAGCGCGGCGAAGTGATGTTCCGCCCCACCGGCCATGCGACCGGCACGTTCTACTACTCGCATTTCTACCCGCTGCTGTCGCAACGCCGCCGTTAGACCTCGCTTCGAACCGCCCGAATCTGTAGGAGGCGTCTCGGACGCCGATGGAGCAGACGTTCTGCGCTGCAAACTCCATCTCTGTAGCAACGCCCAGCGCAATCGGCGACGGAGTCGCCTCCAACAAGCGAGACCTGCCCATCCCTGATTTCACGCGGAATGGGTGGAGTTTTCCGGCGTCCGCAAATAGAATCGCACTATCGGCACAGCTCCTATCAGTCATCCTGACTGACGGGGCGCTGCGGCCGCGCCCGCCTGCCGGACCTCCTCGCCTTCCCTCCCACCTCGAGCTTCTCCGCAACTGACTATGAGCGTCTCCCGCCTCCTGATGGCCGCGATGTTGATCGCGGCGAGCGCCGGTTCCGTTTTCGCCGAGCCTCCCGCTTCCAGCAACGTCATCGTGCCGAAAGATTTTCGGCTCGAACTGCTCTACACCGTCCCGCGCGAGGAAGAAGGCTCCTGGGTTTCGATGTGCGTCGATCCCAAGGGACGGCTCATCGTCGGCGATCAAAACGGCAAGCTCTATCGCATCACGCCGCCGCCTGTCGGCCAGGAAGGCAAGATCGTGCCCGAGGCGATCGACCTCGACATCGGTGGCGCGCATGGACTCTTGTACGCGTTCGACAGCCTGTACGTCATGGTCAACGAAATGGATCGTCCGCACGGGCTCTATCGGCTCCGCGACACCAACGGCGACGATCAGTTCGACGAAGTGAAGCTGCTCCGCCAAATCGACGCCGGCGGTGAACACGGCGCACATTCGATGGTCGTCTCGCCGGATGGCAAGTCGCTCGTCATCGTCGTCGGCAACTCCAGCCGCATTACAAAATTCGATCGCTCCCGCGTGCCCTTCAACTGGGGCGAAGACAATCTTATCAAGCGCATCCCCACCGGCTTCATGGATGACTCCATGGCGCCGCAAGGCTGGATTGCGAAGACCGATCCCGACGGCAAGGAATGGGAGCTCATCGCCGTTGGCCTGCGCAACGAATTCGACCTGGCGTACAACCGCCAGGGC
>CAZUBB010000036.1:0-8697 GCA_964618485.1 uncultured Pirellulales bacterium | reverse complement strand
CGCCGACATGGAATGGGATATCGGCGTCCCCTGGTATCGCCCGACGCGCATCTATCACGTCACCAGCGGCGCGGAGTACGGGTTCCGCAACGGCTCCGGCAAGTGGCCGTCGTACTACATCGATTGCCTCGCCGGCGCGGTCGACATCGGCCCCGGCTCGCCGACCGGGATTTGCTTTGGCTACGGCGCAAGATTCCCCGCGAAGTATCAAGACGCGCTCTTCATCTGCGACTGGAGTTTCGGCAAGCTGCGCGCGGTGCACTTCACTCCGGAGGGGAGTAGCTATCTCGCCACTTCCGAAGAATTCATTAGCGGCCAGCCCCTCGCGCTCACCGACGTCGTGATCAATCCGCACGACGGCGCGATGTACTTCGCCGTCGGCGGACGCAACACGCAATCGGCGCTCTACCGCGTAACGTATACCGGCAGCGAGTCGACCGCCCCGGCGGCGCCCTCTGACGATTTCGCCAAAGAACGCGAACTCCGGCACAGCCTGGAAGCCTTCCACGGCAAGTCTGACCTCCGGGCCATTGAGCCGGCTTGGTTGCATCTGGGCGACTACGACCGCGCCATCCGCTTCGCCGCGCGCATTGCCCTCGAATGGCAAGACCCCGCCACGTGGAGCGGCAAGATCTGGAAGGAAAAGGATCCGCGGCGCGTCATCGCGGCGATCGTAGCGCTCGCCCGCGTTACGCGCGACGATGAAATTCACCGCGCCGATGGCGCGGCGCCGCCTGACGCCGCGCTCCGCTCGCAAATGCTCGCGAAACTGAATGACCTCGACTGGAAATCTCTCAGCGATGCTGATCAGCTCGACTTGCTCCGCGCCTACGCGCTGGTCTTCACCCGTCTGGGCGCTCCGCTAGAAAAAGAGCGAGAAGAACTCGTACAGCGATTCGACGCCTTCCTGCCCGCCCCCTCGCGCGAGCTGAATACCGAACTCGCCAATTTGCTGATCTACCTGCAAGCGCCCTCGGCTGCACCCAAGGTCGTGGCCCTGTTGAACGCAGCCCCCACGCAGGAAGAGCAGATCGATTACGCCCTCGCGCTGCGAACGCTCCGCGCTGGCTGGACGCCCGAACTGCGCGAGTCGTACTTCCGCTGGTTCGTCGACAAGGCCGCGGCCTATCGCGGCGGCAACACCTTCGCCGGCTCGCTCAAGACGATCCGCGATCAGGCAATCGCCACGCTCAGCGACGACGAGAAAACCTCGCTGAAGGAAATCCTCGAAGCCGAACCGCAGCGCACGTCGCCGCAAGAACTGCTGGCCGCGCGCAAGTTCGTCAAGGAATACCACCTCGACGAGCTTGTCCCGCTCGTCGAAGCAGGTCTCAAGGGCGGCCGTAACTACGAACGCGGCCGCGCGATCTATGGCGCCGTCGCCTGCGCCGCCTGTCACCGCTTCGATCAGGAAGGGGGCTCCGTCGGCCCCGACCTTTCGGCCGTCGCGGGCCGCTTTAGCGTCCGCGATCTGCTCGAGTCGATCGTCGTTCCCAGCAAGACGATCAGCGATCAATACGCGGCGATCGCAATCGTTACCAAAGACGGCCGCACCGTCACCGGCCGCGTCGCCAACTTGAGCGGCGAGTCGCTCAACATCGTCGAAAACATGCTCGATCCCGGTAACATGACCAACGTCCGCCGCGGCGATATCGAAGAAATGCAGGTCTCGAACGTCTCGATGATGCCCGAGGCGCTCTTGAACACGCTCCAGGAAGACGAAATCCAGGACCTCCTGGCCTACCTCCTCGCCCGCGGAAACCGCGATCATGCTATGTTCCAGCCCGCGGCCGGGAAGTAGATTGATCGCCACGTGCGCACGGACGCGCCGCGCGGAGAATGGAATTTCAATTCGCAGGCCAACCGATGTCGCTCGCCACGCCCGCTCGCGTTGAAGAGCGCCCCTTGCCGCTCGTCCGGCGCGGCGACCTGGTCGCGCGAAAGCTGGCCTCCCGCGGCGGCGCTACCTGGGTCGTCAAAGACCCGATTGCGCTGCGTTACTTCCAACTAGGCCCCGAGGAAGGCTGGCTCCTCCAGCAGCTCGACAGCCGGCGCAGCCTGAACCAGCTCTGCCGCGAATTCAACGCCGAGTTCGCCCCGCGCCGCATCGAGGTCGCGCAACTGGAAGCGTTCCTCCGTCGCCTCCGCGAAGATAACCTGCTCCTCGCCCCCGGCGCCGAACAGGCCGCCACGCTCTGGGAGGACGGCACGCGTCGCGCACGTCGCCAGCGCCTCTTCGCCTGGCTGCAACCCTGGGCGATCCGTTTCCGCGGCGTCGATCCCAGCCGCTTTCTCGACTCGCTCTATCCCTGGGTGCGCTGGGCCTTCACGCCAGCGGCGAGGTGGACGGCCATGACGCTGGTGATCAGCGCCGCCCTCCTCGCTATCATCCGCTTTGACGCCCTTACGGCAAAACTCCCGCCGCTGGAAGCGTTTCTCCGCTGGCAAAACATGGTCTGGCTGGCCGTCGCGCTCTCGGTCGTCAAAGTGCTGCATGAGCTCGGCCACGGCCTCGCCAGCCGGCACTACGGCGTCCGCTGCCACGAGCTCGGCGTTATGCTCCTGGCCGGCGTGCCGTGCCTATATTGCAATGTCACCGACGCTTGGCTGTTGCCGAACCGTTGGCATCGCGCCGCAATCGGCGCGGCGGGCATCATCGTCGAGCTGGTGCTCGCGTCCCTGACGCTCTGGCTCTGGTGGGCCAGCGCCCCGGGCGTCTTCAACACCGTTTGCTTTCACATCCTGCTGGTCTGCTCCGTCGGCACGCTGCTCTTCAACGGCAACCCACTTTTGCGCTACGATGGTTATTACGTCATGTCCGACTTGCTCGCGTTGCCGAACCTGCGCGACGAGGCGATCGCCCGACTGGAGGAAAACGTGCTCGACTGGCTCACCGGCGTGCCGCCCCGCGAATTCGCCTCGCTCGGCATGCCGCGTTGGCTCGCCTGGTACGCCGTCGCCTCGCTCGTCTACGCGACCATCGTCCTCTTGGGACTGGCCTGGGTCTGCTACCAACTCCTCGCCCCCTGGGGGGGCGGTCCCGTCGTGACGGCGCTCGCCGGAATCTGCCTGCTCGGGATGGTCGTTCCGTCCGCCACGCGGATGGCGCGCGCCTCGCGACTCGAAGCCCTCTCGGGCGAGCCCGTGCTGCGCCGCTTCCTCTGGCGCGGCGGATTTGTCGCCGCGCTCCTGGCCATCGTCATCTTCACGCCGCTCCCTAAACGCGTCCGTGCTCCAGGCGTCATCATTCCTCGCGAGAGCCGGCAGTTGTACGTCCTCGTCGAAGGCCGACTCGCTCGCGCCCTCCCGCCGGGAAGCACGGTCAAGAAAGGCGAAACGGTCGTCTGGCTCACCAATCTTGCACTCACCCGAGAAGTGGCGGCGCTCGAAGGCGAGGCTGAAGTGCGCCGGCAGCGCGTTGAACACCTGGAGCAGATGAGCGTAGAAGATCCAGACGCCTCGCTTCGGCTGCCGGCCGCCCGCGAAGCATTGGCCGACACCCAGGAACGCCTGCGCATCCGCCGCTTGGAACTTGATCGCCTGGAAATCAAATCGCAGCTCGACGGCACGTTGCTTCCGCCCGAAAGTGCGGAGCAAGTGGTCGGGCGGCATGAGCTACCGACGTGGAGCGGTTCGCCTCTCGACGAGGCGAATCGCGGCGCAATGCTCCTTCCAGAAACGGTCGTCGGCGTCGTCGCGGATATTGGTCAACTCGATGTCGTGCTGGCCTGCGACGAAGACGCCATCGGACAACTCAACAAAGGACAATCCGCCGTCGTCGTCAGCGATCAATCCCCCGGTACGTCGTTGCAGGCCCACGTCGCGGAGATCAGCCCCCTCGACATGGAGACCGCGCCGCGAGCCCTTGGCGAACGCGGCTTGTTACCAACGCGCCGCGACGGAGTCGCGCAAACCTCTACGCCGCTTGAAACACTCTACCAGGTGCGTCTGGAATTGCTCGAACCGATCACCACAGGAACGCCGCTCGGCGGCACGGCACAAGCCTCGGTGCAAGTCCCTCCAAGGTCACTGGCCTGGCGCATGGCCCGCTTCGTCTCGCAAACCTTTGGTCAAACCGAACGATGAAACAAAGAATTCTTCACCACAGAGGCACAGAGGGCACGGAGAGAGAAACGAGGAATTCGGAGTTATGAATTCGGATTTATGAATTCGGAATGACAAGCGACGTCCTCATCGCCTCTGACTTCCGAATACCTCCTTCCTCCTCTCCGTGCCCTCTGTGCCTCGGTGGTGAATCCCCCGTCGAGTGCACCCCACAATCCGCTATAATTCCCGCAGCCAAGAATCCTAAACCATAGCGCTTCGCGCGAGGTCCATGATGTTGTTTTCTTTCGCTCGTCGAACGTACCGTTTCCCCGCCGCGGCCCTGCTCGGCGCGGCTTCGCTTTCAGGATGGATGGGAATGATGCCGGATTACGCCGCGGCCGAGGAAGCCTCCCGCTCCAAGTACCCCGCCGCGCGGAAGAGCGATCAGGTCGACGACTACCACGGCACGCAGGTGGCCGATCCCTATCGCTGGCTGGAAGATCCCGATAGCGAAGAAACCAAGGCCTGGGTCAAGGCGCAGCAGGACGTTACGGCGAACTACTTCGCCGACGCCCCGATGCGCCAGCAAATCCAAGACCGGCTCACGGAACTGTGGAATTACGAGCGGTTCGGCCTCCCCTCGGAGCGCGGCCGCAAGTACTTCTTCGACCGCAACGACGGCCTGCAGAATCAAAGCGTGATTTACGTCGCCGATTCCTTAAACGGCGAGCCGCGCGTGCTCCTCGATCCCAATAAGCTCAGCGAGGACGGCACTGTCGCCCTCAGCGGCACCGCGCTCAGCGAAGACGGCAAGTTGCTCGCTTACGGACTCGCCGCCTCCGGCTCCGACTGGCAGGAGTGGAGGGTCCGCAGCGTCGAAACCGGCGAAGACCTCGCCGATCACCTGCAGTGGATCAAATTCTCCGGCGCGTCCTGGACTCCCGACGGCGCCGGCTTCTATTACAGCCGCTACGACGAACCGAACGAAGAAACCAAGTTCACCGACACGAATTACTTTCAGAAACTCTACTTTCACAAGATCGGCACACCGCAATCCGAAGACGTGCTGGCCTACGATCGCCCCGATCAAAAAGAATGGGGCTTCGACGGCGAAGTCACCGAGGACGGCAAATATCTGATCATCACTGTCACCCGCGGCACCGAGCGCAAGAATCAGCTCTTCTACAAAGACCTCTCCCAGCCTGACGCCAAGGTCGTCGAGCTCCTGCAAGGATTCGACGCCAAGTACGAATTCATCGCCAACGACGGCGCGGTGCTCTACGTCAAAACCGATCTCGACGCCCCGCGCGGCCGCGTGGTCGCAATCGATCTGGCCAAGCCCGATCGCGGTGATTGGAAAGAAATCGTCCCGCAGGTAAATGAAGTGCTCGACTCCGCCTCGGTTGTCGGCGATCAACTCTTCGCCAACTATCTCAAGGACGCCTACAGCCAGGTGCAGGTCTATGATCTTGCCGGCAAGCATCTGCGTGACGTCACGTTCCCCGGCATCGGCACCGCCGGCGGCTTCCGCGGCCAGCGCGATCAGGACGAAACGTTCTACGCTTTCACCAGCTTCATTCAGCCGACCACGATCTACCGCTACGACTTGAAAACCGGCGAAAGCACCATCTTCCGCGCGCCAAAAACGCCGTTCGACCCGAGCAAGTACGAAACCCGCCAGGTGTTCTATCAGAGTAAGGACGGCACCCGCGTCCCGATGTTCATCACCGCCAAGAAGGGCCTTAAGCTCGACGGCCAGAACCCCACGCTGCTCTACGCCTACGGCGGCTTCGATATCGCGCTCACGCCCAGCTACTCGGTGACCACGGCCGCCTGGCTGGAACTCGGGGGCGTCTATGCACTCCCCAACCTTCGCGGCGGCGGCGAGTACGGTCGCGAATGGCACGAGGCCGGCATGAAGGAACGCAAGCAAAACGTGTTCGACGACTTCATCGGCGCGGCCGAGTACTTGATCGGCGAAGGCTACACCTCGCGCGACAAGCTCGCCATCTACGGCGGCAGCAACGGCGGCCTCCTCGTCGGCGCCTGCATGACGCAGCGCCCCGACCTCTACGGCGCCTGCATCCCCGCCGTCGGCGTGATGGACATGCTTCGCTTCCACAAGTTCACCATCGGCTGGGCCTGGGTCCCCGAGTACGGCTCGTCCGACAGCGCGGACGAATTCAAGTACCTCTACGCCTACTCCCCGTTGCACAACATCAAGTCCGGCGTGCAATACCCGGCCACGATGATCACCACGGCCGACCACGACGACCGCGTGGTGCCAGCCCACAGCTTCAAGTTCGCCGCCACGCTGCAAGAAGCCCAAGCCGGCGCCGAACCCACCCTGATCCGCATCGAATCCAAAGCCGGCCACGGCGCCGGCACGCCAACGAGCAAACGCATCGAACTCGCCGCGGACCAACTCAGCTTCCTGGCGAAAGAATTGGGCGTGAAGCCGGCGAAGTGATCGCGGGCGCAAGACTGCGGCGCTTGCCCGTTCGTCAACACTGCTGTTACATTGCGCATCGACACGCACCTCGGCAATGCTTTTTGGAGGGCGGATCGATGCGCACCCTCGTATTCGCCGCCGTTCTGGCGCTGACGACCGTTTCAGGCAGTGATTACTGCGACTCCTGCCGCGCGGGAGCCTGGTTTCGCGGCGTTGGGGAGATCGACGCCCGCCCGCTGGGCATTTCTCCTACGGGCGATGTCGTAGTGGGCGATCACTACGCAGGAGCTGCTCTTGTGACAGGCTGGCACATGCGACCAGCCGACGCGATTCCGCAACCGATAAGCTATGCAACCGCTATTCATGCGGCTGCAAACAACGGCGGTGAGCTGGTGGGTGCGATTTCCTCGGATGGCATTGATCTCCCCTTTAAAGTCCGCGACATCGATCCGCCGCAGACGTATGACGAAGTGGAAGCGCAGCGCTTCAGTGTTCCCGGACGCGCCACATGCGTTTCCGACAGCGGCGGCTATTGGGCAGGTTTTCTCACCGAAGCCGGAGGGCAGAGGGCGATTTTGGGTAATTCGAGCGTTGCTTGGGAAATCGGCGATTTCCCCAGCGGCGAAGAGAATAGCGCCGCCTTCGGCATTTCCGGCAACGGTCTCTATGTCGTCGGATATGGCACCACGCAAAACGGTCGACAAGCTGCTCGGTGGCTGAACTCGTTCGGCGTGCAGCCGCAAAGCCTCGGTGACCTGACAAACGACCCCGTTGACAGTGTGGCGCATGCCGCGAATACCGCGGGCTCTGTCATTGTCGGTTATGGCACAAACGCGGCCGGCGAGCACGAGGCGTTTCTCTGGACCGACGCCGACGGAATGAGTGGCCTCGATTCCGCGGACCTGGCCGATCGTTCTTCCGCCAGCGATCTGTCGTCGGACGGTCGGGTAGTCGTCGGCGGCCTTACTTCGGCGGGCGACGACGAGGCTTTCTATTGGAATCCCATCGCCGGGATGCGCTCCTTGCAAGACATCTTGACCGAGCAGTTCGGCCTCGACCTGGGGGGCTGGGAACTTTTGAATGCCACGGGCGTTTCGGCCAGCGGATTGACAATCGTCGGCGAAGGGATCAATCCGGATGGCGAGCGCGAAGGCTGGATCGCGCACGTGCCGCGCGGATCGATCACCGGCGACGCCAACGGAGACGGTTTCGTCGACCTGGAAGATCTCAACCTGGTGCTCGACCACTTCGGCGAATCAGGAACGATCGGCGCCGTGGCCGGAGACACGTACCCCTACAACGGCAGCGTCGATCTACGCGACTTGAACGCCGTGCGAAACTACTTCGCGCAGGCCGGAGATTTGCCCGCCGTGCCGGAACCGTCTGCCATCATCCTCGCGTTGCTGTCGGGCTTCGCAGGCTTGGCGCTGCATAGGATGCGGATCGTCGGCGCGGTCACTTGCTGCACGATGCTCATGAGCGCATTGGCAACTTACTCGTCCGCCGCCACGGTCTACGTCACGCCATCGATCGCTGGCGTACTGAACGAGGACTTTTCTCTGGTCGATCCAGCCGATGTCCTCGCGCCCGGAGTCCTTCGCCGCCGCGCGGAACCGTATCTGGTGTCAATTGAATTCAGCATGACGATCACCGATCTCCAGGAAGGTCAGGTGGGTTTCTCAAACACTGCGTTCGATATCGAGATTGAAAGCGCGAGCGCGCTCGAGTTACCGGAGGAAGGATACCAACCGTGGCTTGCGATTGAAGCGCAAGTTGATATAGATGGCACGGGATCCCCTGGCGGCCTGAGACCACTATGGGAAATTAATGCGGACCGTGGGCAGCACCGAAGCGACCTTCGAGCAATCATTCTGGCAGGCGCAACTCGAAACTTTGGCCCGACGCAATGGGATTCTCGCCGTATTCTTGGACAGGAAGTCCCCGCTGTTGCCGGCTGGGTCCTGTTGGAAGTGCCGGGAAATACACGATTGGCGACACTCGACGTATTGACCCCGTACGGCGCCAGCACCTACGACGCCACAGGCTTTTCCACCGTCGACGGAAACACCGCCATCGGCGGCTCAGTCACGATTCGCGTTCCGGAACCAAACTCGATTTGGCTCGCTGTTTCGGGAGCCTTGCTCGCTGTTATCGCCCGCTGGAGGTTCCATCGCGTCCGGATCATCGGCCACCTCGGC
>CAZUBB010000035.1:11427-28194 GCA_964618485.1 uncultured Pirellulales bacterium | reverse complement strand
CGCATCGCCCTCGACACGTACCGGCAACATGGGCTGACGAAGGCTCGGGCTAAGTTGGCTCTGGCCCGTGCAGACGTCGAACTGCCAACCGTGCCAGGGGCAGGTCACGATCGTTCCTTCCAGGCATCCCTTGCCGAGCGGCCCACCCTGATGCGGGCAGACGCCGTCGAGGGCATGATACTCGCCATCTACGTTAAACAGGGCACACACGCGGTCGCCAGCTACCACCTCGAGACTCTTGCCCGGGGGACAGTCGCTTGTGTTGGCTACTTTCACCCAGTCGGCCATGCGTGCAATTCGCCCCGAGCTTATGTACGCAGGGAGAAGCCCCAGAGGTGGAACGTTGGCGGGATAGCGGCACTCGTGGAATTATAGGTAGGACTCGCGGCGCGCACTAGCTTGTGTCGTTACGCAGCCTCGCTCTTGGGGGGAACGATAGCAGTCGGTTGGGGCGTGGCGCGCTGGCGTTTGGCGGGTCGATGATCCTTCCAGCGGCGGTGCAGCCACCAATATTGTTCGGGGGATCGGCGCACGGCGGTCTCGATGCACGAGGTGTACCACTGCGTCAGCTCGCGCACGCCCCCCGGGGCAGCGGACACTTGATCGGGATGCAGGAGCCCCTCGAGGCGTAGCTCGTACTGCAGCGGCCGGCCGAGGCGGCGAGCATTGCCCACGGCGAGCCAGGTGTGGTGCTCGAGGGCCAAGAGGGCGATCGCCTTGTGGGCGGACGCGGGGCGGCCGAAGAATTCGACCCAGCAGCCCTTGGTGCCGGCGTACTGATCGGCCAGGAAGGCCATCGTGCCGCTGGCGGCGAGGACCTGGAGGATCTGATCGTAGCCACCCTGCTTGGGAATGATGAATTGCCCGGTGGCACCGCGGAAGCGATTGACGAAGCGGTCGAGGTAGGGGTTGTCGAGCGTGCGTGCCACGGTGTGGGTGGGAAAGCCGAGCAGGCCGAGGAAGTAGCCTGCCGTCTCGAAGTTGCCGAAGTGCGCCGTCACCAGGACGACGGGCTGCTTATCGATCAAAGCGCGCATCAACGTGGCGGGGTCGCGGAGCACGAAGTAGTCGCGCCAGTTCGTGCGATGGAGCTTGCGGGGCACCATGGCCACCTCGACCACGAGTAAGAAGAGGTGTTCCCACATCCGCCGCGCGAGACGCCGGCGCTGCCGGGCGTCGAGATCGGGATAGGCATGTCGCAGATTCTCGTCGATGACGCGGCGGCGAATGCGCAGCACGGAGTCGAAGAGCCAGGCGAGGGCGACCGTGGCGGAGTGCGAGGTCTCGACCGGCAGCGCCTGCACGAGGCAGATCAGGATCCGCAGTCCGAGGTAGCCGGCGAATTGTGCGAGTCGTTGGAAGGACACGGAAAGGCAGGACTCCGGGCATGGGTTGCCGACCGACGCAGGGCCGCATTCTGGCCGGAATTTGAAAACCGGCAAAGATCGATTGCCGCCAGCGAAATAGCGGTGTCGACGGGTTGGCCCATCCTCGCGTGAAGGGGCGCGTGGTATCTTCTGTCGAAACACCGGCGAAACCGCGTCTGGCCCGTGAGCCGGCGCACCAACATCACTCTCGCGAGGCAGGAACCGTGCTGCTTGCTGAACCCCCCCCCTCTCCTTACGACCTGCGATTCAACCTGGGGCGTATGCCAGTCCGGGTCCATCCGTTGTTTTGGTTGGTGTCGGTCTTGCTGGGGATCGATCTGAAGGAACCGAAGCTGGTGCTGTTGTGGGTGGGGGTGGTCTTCGTGTCGATTCTGATCCACGAGTTGGGACATGCCCTGACGGCGCGCGCGTTCGGCTGGTCGCCGCACATCGTGCTGTACGGGATGGGGGGGCTGGCAATCTATCAACCGACGTATCGGAGTCGCGCGAAGCAGATGATGGTGACGGCGGCGGGACCGATGGCGGGCTTTTTGTTTGCCGCGGTGATCGTGATGGCGCTGGTGGCGAACGACCGCGCGACAACTTTTTTTGGTCTCGGAGTGGGAAAAGGAGAATTTATTTCGAATCCCTATCTCCGCTTCGTGGTGCATCAGGCGTTGTGGCTGAATGTGATTTGGGGATTGGTGAACTGTCTGCCGATCATGCCACTCGACGGTGGACAATTCACGCGTGAGATACTCACGGGGGTGAATCCGCGCAACGGACTGTTGTGGTCTTTTCAATTGTCGATGTTGGTGGCGGCGCTGGTGGCGGTGGCAGGCGTGCTCTTCCTGGGAAGCTTCTTTATTGCCCTGTTTTTCGGCTATTTGGCGTACTCGAGTTATCAGGGCATGCTCGCGCTACAGGGAAACCGCTACGGCGGTTGGTGACGCGCTCGCCGCGCGCTTGGCGCGCGCGGCGCACGATTGATGCGTGCGCGTGCAAGACCATGCGCGACCTGGCTGAGCATTCTTGCGCGCGCGGATTGCGCGGCGCGAAAGGCGCGCGGCGGCGCGTTTGGGCACGTACAGTGGAGGTCCGTCGGCAGGGGACGCGAGGCGATTCAGGCAAGAAATAGTGTTGCACAAATTTGGAGAATCCGTACAAATACGCCCAATGAGTTTCCAGTACCGGACAAGTCGGTCGTCGTCGTGCGGAGTGGCTGACACTGTGATCGACGACAACCGTTCGCGAAGGATGTGAGTTTTCTTGTCATGGGTGGGACTCGCTCGTAGCCTGCCACGCTTGTGTGTTGCAGCCGAGACGGATCTCGCCGGTTATTTTTTTGGAGGAAGAACTGTGGCAAAGAAGAAAGCCGCTAAGAAGGCTGCTGCTAAGGGCACGAAGAAGAAGGCCGCGAAGAAGAAGAAGTAGCTCCTAGCGGCGCTTCCGACCGCGTCACCTTTGGTGGCCGAACGCGGTCGCGACCACAACGAGAAAGGGCCGTCATCGCTTCAGTGCGAGCGGCCCTATTTTTTTGCGCGGGCCCCTAGTGCTCTGTCACCGCTAGGAATTCGGGTAGAAGAGGAGTGACAGATCACTAGATATTTGCTTGCCGCCGAACCACTTGCGTGTTCGGCGGTCGTGCTACGCCAACCCTAATTCTTAGGATTGACGCAGCACTAGCGGCGGCGCGCGGGGCCGGGCGAAGGGCCCTGCGGTGTGCCCGATCCGGAGCTGCCCGGCGGCGTCAATTGACCAAACTCGCGCCGCCTGCTACGGTTACGCTAAATAACTGCCACGCCATCCCTACCTTGACGACGCGGCCCTCGGGCCGTTGGTGCTAGTTTGAAGTCGGAAGATCATTCCCGTTCACGCCAGGCCGAATCGGCTGGCTCGCCAGCCTCCGGATTTGCGGCGCTAGGCTTGTCTGACACGATGCTCGCCGCCATTGAGCAGGCGACCTACATCGATCCGACCCCGATTCAGGCCGGACTGATTCCTCGCGCGCTGGCCGGGGTGGACGTGCTTGGTCAAGCGCAGACGGGCACCGGCAAGACGGCCGCCTTTGTGATTCCGATTCTCGAACGGGTGGGGGGACACGATAAGGCGTCGGGCCCCCGGGCGTTGGTGCTGGTCCCCACGCGCGAGTTGGCGGTGCAGGTGCGCGGCGAGTTCGAAAAGCTGGCGCATGGCAGCAAGTTGCTCACGGTGCCGCTCTACGGCGGCAAACCGATTCGCAGCCAGATCGAAAAGCTGAAACGGGGTGCCGACGTCGTGGTGGGCACACCCGGCCGCGTGCTCGATCATATAGGGCGCGGCACGTTGCGGCTCGATAGCTTGAAGATCATCGTGCTCGACGAGGCGGATCGCATGCTCGATATCGGCTTCCGTCCCGATATAGAAAAGATTATGCGCAAGTGCCCCACCGACCGGCAGACGTTGCTTCTCTCGGCCACGGTTCCGCCGCCGGTCGAACGGCTGGCGCGGCGCTACATGCACGACCCCGAGTCGCTGAACTTTTCGCCGAAGGACATCGGCGTCGACACGATCACGCAGTACTACTTCACGGTCGATCCGCAGCGCAAGTTCGATCTGCTGGTGAAGCTGCTGCGCCGCGAAGATCCGAAGCAGGCGATTATCTTCTGCCGTACGAAGCGTGGCACCGACCGGGTGCAGAACAACCTGCAGAAGAAGTTCGAGGGGACGGCCTGCATCCACGGCGACCTGCAACAGCGGGCCCGCGACCGCGTGATGGAGCAGTTCCGCGAGGGGAAAGTCCGCATCCTGGTGGCGACCGACGTCGTGGGGCGCGGGATCGACGTGTCGAGCATCTCGCACATCGTCAACTACGACATCCCGCAGTTCTGCGACGACTACGTCCACCGCGTCGGCCGCACCGGCCGCATGGGACGCGAAGGCGTGGCCTACACCTTCGTCTCGCCCGAAGAAGGGGGCGAGCTGACCCGCATCGAGATGCGGATCAACTCCCTCCTGGAACGGGCGGAATTGGAAGGCTTCGAGCAGCACGATAAGCCGCAGGGCTCGCCCGAAGAACTGGCCGCAGCGGCAGCCGGCGAAGACGGCGAACCGGCGGCCCCCAAAGTCGGCCGCGGCGGCCGAGCCCCCCGCCGTATCCGCAAAGCGCTCTAGAAAGTTGCTAGAGAGCAAACCGTCGTCGAGACGCGGGTGCCTGGGGCTGCGGCAATGGCAAGAATAGTAATTGGCCGAGCATCTGGGGCATCGTGACGACGTGCTGCAACGCTGAGCGAAGCCCCAGAGATTTCGACGCATATTCCCGCGTGCTTCGTGCCCCTGCCCCAGCCACCCACGTTCAAACTGAACAGAGCGTAACTGCCAAACTCTTGTGTCGGCTCAGCGTGGCACATTGCCCGCTGAAACCGGATTCGCCCCGCCCGACACGCATTCTTCTCTACCCCGCCGCGCGCACCAGGGGTACACTTCCTCCGAGGCGAATTCCGCGCACCCACGACACGATCTTTGCAAACAGGCCACGCAGCACGATGAGAAGGCTGGATCAGGAACTTTCTGGACTGACGCGGCGACTCGTCGAGATGGGCGACCTGGCGGAATCGATGATCGATATCGCCGTCCGCGGGCTCATGAAGCTCGACCACGAGGCCCTGAACGAGGTGCTCGTCAAGGAAGATGTCCTGGACCGGATGCAGGTCGAAATCGACGACGAAGTGGTCCGCATTTTAGCGCTTTACGGCCCGCTGGCGATCGACCTCCGCTTCGTGATGATGGTCTCCAAAGTCAACACGGAGCTGGAGCGGATCGGCGACCAGGCCGTCAACATCGGCGAGTACGTCCGCCTGCTGAGCAGCCACCCGGACTCCGCCTCGCTCCGCGACTATCCGCAAATGGCCAAGCTGGCGCGGACCATGCTACGCGAGGCACTGCAAGCGTTCTACGAGCGCGACGCGGCCAAGGCCAAAGAAGTGATGGCCAACGACGACCTGGTCGATGCCCTGAACGATACGATCCTTCGCGAACGTCTCGCCGAGGAACCTGACGACCTGGCCAACTCGATCGCGCTGATCCTCATCGCGCGCTCGCTGGAACGCGTCGCCGACCAGGCCACGAACATCTGCGAAGAAGTCATCTACATGGTCGAAGGCCGCGACATCCGCCACACCGGCTTTGGGCACCTGGAGCCGTAAGCGATCTCCTCCAGCCTACGGCCTCCCACCTCCCGCCTGCTCAAAACACCGGGATCGTCACCTTCTCGCCCCCCTTGAGCGCCGACTGGTGCGCGCAGATGCCGACCAGCGTCCAGTTCGCGCTCGTAGCGGCGTCCGGGCGCGGGGCGCGTCCTTCGACGATCGACATCAGGAACTCGTGCGCCAAATGCGGATGCGACCCGCCGTGGCCGCTTCCCTGGATGAACGAAAGATGCGTCGTTTCATCCATGTCGTACACGCCCTTGGTGGTGAACTTGCGAATTCCTTCCGGCAGCAAGTGGGCGAAGTCCGGCACGGTGACGCGCTCCGGCTTCTCGCCGTGGTGCAACACCGCCGGCTCGTGTTCGATGCGCGGCCACTCGTAGGAGATCTTTTCGCAGTAGACGTCGAAGCTCTCGATGTACTGACGCGCCGTGTTGAACAGGCTTCGCGTCACCTCGGCCGAGAGGTCGCTGTCTTTGAGCTTCATGGTGGCCGTCTCAATGGCGAACGGCGAGCCGTACTTCGGAATCAGGTTTTCGGCGATCCGCCCGGAGCCGTGGCAAACGACCGACTCCGCCATCTTGTTCGGCAGGCAGAGGCAAGGGCTCACGCAGTGCGTGGCATAGTGCATCGGCGGCAGTCCTTCCCAGTACCCGGGCCAGCCGGCCATCTCCTGCTGGTGCGAGCCGCGCAGGAATTGAATCCGCCCCATCTTTCCGCTTTCGTACATCTCTTTGACGAACAGAAACTCGCGCGAGTAGACGACGGTCTCCATCATCATGTAGTTCTTGCCGCTGGCGCGCTGCGCCTCGACGATCGACTTGATCTCGTCGGCCGTCGTCGCCATCGGCACCGTGCAGGCGACGTGCTTGCCGGCCTTGAGCGCGGCCAGACTCTGCCAGGCGTGGTCGGGAATCGGCGTGTTGATGTGAATGGCGTCGACATTCGGATCGGCCAGCACGTCCTCGAACTTCGTGTAGCGCTTGGCGACCTTGAAGCTATCGCCGATCTGGTTGAGCTTCTCCGTGGAACGCTGGCAGATGGCGTACATCTCCGCGTGCGGATGGTTCTGGTAGATCGGAATAAACTCCGCCCCGAACCCCAACCCAATGATGGCGACCCGAACCTTCTGAGGACTAGCCATGGCGCGCGCTCCGCTATCGCTTCACGAGTGGTCGAATGGATAAGTCGTTCCTGCCGCCCGCCGCCACTCCCCAAAGAGCCGGAAGCGTCAGCGCCCGGAGCAAACGGCGGATACTCAACACCCGCGTCCCCCGGCAAGAACAAGCCGTCAGTTTATCCATCCCGGGGGGGATGGCAAGGACGTGGACTTCGCGTTCGGACTCGCGGCAGGATAGAATTGGACGCACCGATTCGGTCGCCCCGGAGGAGCGTAGAAGATGAATGAGTCTTTACCCCCAGACCTGCAAGACTTCGTCGCGGCCAAGCTGGCGACCGGTCAATTCCGCACGGTCGACGACGTGGCCATCGCTGCCCTACGACGTTTACGCGATGCCGAAGAGCAAGGACTGCTTGAACTGCGCTCGGCATTGCAGCGGGCTCAATCCCAGATTGATCGCGGCGAATGTATCAAGCTGGAAGGCGAGGAGGCGATTGACCAGTATTTTGACGCAGTGAAGCGCCGCGGCGCCGGCGGAGTGCATGCGGAATGATGCGACTCTCGATCTCTCGTGACGCGAATGACGATTTAGATAGTATCTTCGCGTACATCTATCGCGATCGCCCCCGAGCGGCCCTTGATTTAATGGATCGCATTGCGGACCGCATGAAGTTGCTCCGGATGTCGCCGGAGTCGGGAGAAATATGCGAAGCACTTGGCGCCGGGATTCGCCGTGTCGTCGTCGGAAACTACGCGGTGTATTACACGCCAGATGTTGAAGATATTAATGTGCTGCGGATACTCCATAGCGCCCGCGATATGCCAGCCGCTTTCAACGATCCGCCCAACTCGTAATCCCATTCATACCCATGGAACCCAACCCGGAGCCACGCCCTTCCAACCTCCTGCTGGCGAACTCCGTCGTCGTCATCGGCGCCTGCATGTTCTTGGTCGCCCTGGGAATCTCTGGACTGATGACCACTTGGGACCTCGGTGCGATGTTCGGCGGGCTGATCATCATTCCTTGGCCGGCGCTATGTGGATACCAGCAATACGTCGCCACTTTCAAGCGCAGGGCCGAATCGGCAGCAATGGCCAGTGGTTTGGCCTACACAATAAGCGTCTTTCCCATTCTATTCTCGACGGGCTTCACGGCCGTGTTCCTGCTGGACGACAAGTTGCCGCAATTCGATATTTCGCTCGTGCCGCTCGTGTTCGCCGCGCCATTCATCACGGCTGGATATTTGAATCTTCGCTGGGGCCGAGAGCTTCGAGCGTCGGGATATCAACCCGCCGATAAACGCTTTCGTATCTCGGTGCGAGAACTGCTCGCCATGACGGCTATCATCGGTGCGATGCTGGCGATGACGATGACTTTCGTCCGTGACAACCAGCAATTTGGCGTGGAAGTATCCGCCGACGAGGCAGGCGTGCATCTTCCAGAGAATGCCTCGCGCGTATCCTATGCGCATGGCTTTCGTGGCAACGTCGCTTATGAATTCAATACCGACGAAGCCAGCTTCCGAAAATGGGTCGAAGGCGGTATCGGTTCGTTCGAAGCCGAAAAGGCGAATGTGCCGATAGAAGAAATCCGCGGCGGCGCCACGATTAGGACATTTTGCGCTATGACGGACGGCGTTACCGGACCTGACACCATCACCGTCGATAAGGGATTGTCCTATTACTTTTCAGCTGAAGATCGGGTTGTATCTGCAGTTTTCGATCGAACGACCGGCCGCGCCTATTACTATCACCAGACCTATTGACCAAAGGCTGGCCAAAATGGGTGCTTAAGCATCGACCGCAAAGAGCGATAGACTCGCTCGGTCTATTCCGTAGCGGCTTCCACCGTCACCGCCACCGGCGGGAAAAACCGCCACAGCCCCGCGCTCACCGCCCCCACCACCAGCGCCGCCGAAAAACTCCGTGGGTCCGCATACACCAGCGGATCGAACGGCGAGCTCACCAGCGGCAGCACCATCGCCGTCCAGCCGATCCACGTCGCGGCGATCACCACCGGCCCTAACCGTATATAGCGCAGATAGAGCCACCCGAGGAACGCTCCGCACGCGACGCCGCACGCCACGGCCGCGAGCATGCCCACCAGTGGCGCGCCCGGGTAGAAGCCGGTCGCGTCACCGCGCCACACCAGCGGCCACATCCAGACGCCGAACAGCGCTCCGACTATGATCGACGCCAGCCACGGCGAAAACCCCGCCCGCACCACGCGCGGCAAGAGCGCCCCGCGCCAGCCGATCTCCGCGCCGGAGATGGCAATCAGCAGAAACAGCCAATAGCCGACCTCGACGACGGCGGTCTGCACCCACAGCGCGGCCCAGTTCAGCACGTCGTAAATCTCGAGCGTCAGCGACGCCGCCGGACCCCCGAAGACCAGCGGATAACCCGATTGCAGCCACGTCCATTGCCAGTTGCAGGCCCCCAATGCGAACGCCAGCCCCAACGTCGCGGCCATGCAACCGAGCACCAGCACAGTCGCCAACGGGTACGCGGTGAGCGGCGCAGGCTCGATCACTGGCGGCGCCGTATCAGGCCCGCGCCGCGGCCGGAATAGCACGGCGATCACCCGCGCCACGATGGCCGGCGCCCACCAACCGGCGGCCATGAGCAGGCCCGGCACATAATTCAACCGCAGCACGCCCGGCGCCCACAGCGCCGCCCAGATGGTCCAACTCGCCAGAAACGTGAAGCCCACGAACGCGGCGCATTGTTGAGCGGCGTCACGGCGATCGTACGAAGTCTCATCCATGTCGCGCGCGAGTGGCGTCTATTCGCCGTGCGGTTGCTCGAGATGGGTGATCTTCTCGACGCGCCGCGCATGCCGCCCGCCTTCGAACTCGGTGTTCAACCAGATCTCGACCATGCGATCAATTAGCTTCTCGCCCAACAGATCAGCCGAAAGGCACAGCACATTCAGATCGTTGTGCCGGCGGCTCATCTCGGCGGTGATATCGTCGTGGCACGGCGCGGCGCGCACGCCGGTGAACTTATTGGCGGCAATGCACATGCCGATGCCGGTTCCGCAGACCAGGATGCCGCGGTCGACTTCCCCCTGGCTCACTTTCGCGCCCACCACCGCCGCCACATCGGGATAATCGACGCTCTCTTGCCCAAAGGCGCCGACGTCGATTACCTCATGCTGAAATCGGCGCAGCAAATCCGCGATTTTTTGCTTCACGGCGAAGCCGCGATGGTCGCTCCCTAGGGCAATCCGCATGGAATCGGCGCTTTCGATTGGATAGTCGCTGTGACGAGCGATACAAGCGGCGAAACGCGATCGACGTTCGCCGCGGGGCGTTTGTAACTCTACCTTATCGCCGGGACGGCTAAATCTCCAAGTTCTTCACCCACGTCCCCAACCCGGCCTTTAGCTGGGCCGCACATTGCTCATAAACGTCCGTCGGGCAGCCGATCGGGTCGGCCACATCGCCGCCGTCCGGCCGCAATAAGTGGACCCTTCCCCCGGCCGCCGGCCATTGGGCCAGAATCGCGTCCCGGTGCGACCGGGTCATCGCCAGCAGCAGATCCGCATTACGGACCAGCGATTCGGTCAACGGCTGGCTCACGTGCGAGGCCAGGTCGAGGCCCTCGCGGGCCATCGTGGCCACCGCCTCCGGCGCTGCGCGGCCCCCCAGCATCGCCGAAAGCCCGGCCGAAAGGACCGCCACTCCGCGCTCCTCGACCTGATCGACGGAGCAGCCCATCCGCTCGGCGAGCAGCTTCCGCGTCAGCGCCTCGGCCATGGGACTGCGACAGGTGTTTCCGGTGCAGACCAGCAGAATGACCACGCGCGACAACCTCCTCAAAGTCGATTCGGTGAACACCCCGGGGCGCTCAATCGACATTGTCCCATTGGTGATGCGGACCACGGTCGAGGGCTGACCGTAGCGGCAGGGACCGTCGTCCAGCACCAGTTCGACGCGATCGGTCAGCCATTCGTTGACCTCGCCGGCGTTGACCGCCTCTTCGGCCTCCGCGTTGCGAATCCCTGCCAGCACGATCGGCCCCACCAGCATCCGCTGTACGTCTTGAATGACCGGATGCGCCGGCGCTCGCAGGCGCACGGTTCCGGAGGGCGCCACGCGGGCTCGGACATCACCCGGCAAGTATTCCAGCAGGCTATCTTCCTGGTCGGCGTCGAGCACCACCGTCACTGGCCCTGGCCAGCAGCGGCGTGTCACCCGTCGCGCCAGTGGCGACATCCTCGGCACGTAGTCGAGCGCGTCGTCCGCGCTCTTCACGGCCAAAGTCAGCGGGCAATCGTTCGGCCGCCTCGTGACCTCGATCACGCGCTTCACCGCCTCCGGGCATCGCGCGCTGGCGGCCAGGCCGTACACGGTTTCCGTCGGAAAGGCGACGAGTCTCCCTTCGGCCAGCGCCTGCACGGCGCGATGCACCACGTCTCGCGCGTCTTCCGCGCGCTGCATGTCGATCACTACGGGAGGCATAACACCTTTCCGGGCACGGTCGAATCCCTCGCGTCGCCAGATCGGAAAGAGCACGCAGGCGTCGCACCAGTGCCCAAGAGGGGCACGAAACGGATCGGCGACGGGAGAGGCTCCACCTGTCGAGCGGTCGTCCAAGCAAGAATATACGTTTCCGCGGCCCCCGTCGTCAAGAGGACGCCACCCCCGCACGGCGAAGCAACTTGTTCCGTGTGAATGACTTACAGTTCACGCGCCGTCGTTGCGACGACACCCGCCGACAGTGCCTCGGTTAGCCGCGCAACCGCGCCACGACGACCCGCGCGTATCCCGCCAAATCCTTCAACACCGCGGCCGCCTCGAAACGCCCGTCGGCCGCGAATAGCGCCAAGACGGCGTCCCGAATCATCGGGCTGATCTCGATCATCAGCCGGCCGCCGGGATGCAGCCGTTCCGCCGCCTGCGGAATCAACCGCTCGATCACCGACGTCCCCTGCGGCCCGGCCGCCAGCGCCATGCGCGGCTCATGCTCCCGCACCTCCGGCGCCAACGCGGCCAACTCCGCTTCACTCACGTACGGAGGGTTGCTGGCAATCAGGTGAAACTGACGCTCGGCCGGCAAGGCCGCGAAGAGGTCGCTCTCGACAAAGTCAATCCGCGCCGTAACGCCATGTCGCTCCGCATTGCGACGTGCCACCTGCAGCGCCGCGGGACTGAGATCGATCGCCGTCACGTGCGCCTGCGGCAGACTCTTCGCCGCGCAGATGCCGATGATTCCGCTCCCGGTTCCGACGTCGGCGATCTGCAACTCTGTCCCCGCCGGGAATTCCTTCGCCCGGTCCAGCAATTCCACGACCAGGTGTTCTGTCTCCGGCCGCGGAATGAGCACGTCGGGCGTCACCTCGAACGGCAACGAGTAAAACTCTCGCTTCCCCACCAGGTACGCCACCGGCGTCCCCTCCGACCGCCGCTTCACGAGCGCCCTGAAATCCGCGCGCAGGCTCTCGCTGGCATCCTCCTCGAACGACGTATAGAGCTGAATCCGCTCGCATCCCCGCGCATGGGCGAGCAACACCTCGGCATCGAGGCGAGGGCTCTCCGCGCCGCGCTGCTTAAGGTAATCGGTCGTCCACTTGAGCAAACGGCCGATCGTCCAGGAATCAGTAGACATAACGCAAACGCTCGCAATCCAAGGGGCAGCGGTCGCCGCCGTGTAGTAAACCGCTCCGTTATACACGGCGAAGGCGCGTTTGCGGCGGCGGCGCGGCGTCACTCCCCGTCCGTCGCAGCGTCACAAGTGAGCGTGGCCAGCCGCGTCCAATCCGCGGCGTTCCAGATGATGACCGTCCCCGACGCGTCGGCGGTCGCCAGCAGCGAGCCATCCGGCGAGAAGGCCAGACAATTCGCTTCCGCCCCATGTCCGACCAACCGCGTTGCGTTTCGCAAATCCCCCAGTCGCTCGACCAGCCGCCGGCTCCGCACGCGGACCTCGGGAATCTCCGATTTCATCGCAAACTGCAATGGCCCGCGTGCGGCGAAGCCTAACTTGATCAGTTCCGCCGTCGATTGTTCCCGCACCGGATAGGAATCGTCCTCAAACTTCTTGATCAGCTCTGCGATGCGCGCCTCGGTCGCGGCGTCGACCGCAGCGTGCATTTCGACGACATACACCGGGAGCCCGCTCGTGGCGATCGCCAACCACCGTCCGTCCGGCGAAAACTCGCACCAGTGAATGCCGGCCGAGCGGCGAAAACTGTCCACGACCTCGAACGTCTGCGCGTCGTAAATCGGCGGTCCGCCCATCCAACAACTGATGGCGATCCGCCGATTGTCCGGAGAGAACGTCGCCTGCGGTACGAGCGACTCGAACCCTGCAAACGTATGCAGTTTCTTGCGCTCCGCGACGTCCCACAGCAGCACCGCCTGTTCTTTCGCGCCGGACGACAGCAACCGCTTGCCGTCAGAACTGAAGCGCACGTGGTAAACGGCGTCGGCGTGCCCATCGAGTGTCGCCAATGCATCGCCGTTTTGCCAATTCCATAGTTTGACGGCCCGATCGTATCCGCCGCTGACGAGCGTTTCCCCATCTGGCGAAAACGCCACGCAACGCACGTAATCGGCGTGGGCGTTGATCTCGCGCAGCGTTTGTTTCGTTTCCAGATCAATCAACCTCAGAACGGGCGAATACGAACCAACGGCCAGCACTTTCCCCTGCGGATGAAACGACAGCGACGGAACGCCCGTCGGCTCGACCTGCCGCCAGGCGACCGACTGATCCGCGACATTCCAGGCCATGATCAGCCCCGGATGATCCGGCTCGCCGGTCACCGCCGCGAGCAGTTTACCATCCGGCGAGAACTGCACGCAGCGCACGCTCGTGTTGATCGGATCGTCGACGCCGTCCTGTCCACGCGACGATTGATCACCAACTGCCGCCAGCGTAGCGAGCGACAAGAACAGTCGAGAAACAAATCGCAAGCGAAGCATGGTTCACCACCATAAGAAAAGTCGGGGCGATTATTTCTCCGCCGCGCGGCGCTCAAACAACCACACATACCCGTGGCGCTGCGATTGCTCCGCGTACGTTGCGAGCGTTTTCTGCAACCGGACCATTTCCTCGCGCAGCGCGGTGACCTCACTCGAAGTCGCGTCACGGTTCGTGGCGCTCGCCGCGCGCAGCGCCTTGTACGCGGTGGTCCACTCCACGCGCGCCTGTTTCAGCCGTTCGCTCGCCGCGGTCTCCTCGGCCGCCTCCTCCGGCAACTGAAACGGCTTCCCTTGGAAACCACCGCAGTAGTCGCCCAGGAGTAAATCGAGTCGCCCGTCGCCATTGAAGTCGACCACAATCGGAACCACGCGCAGCCCCCATTCATCCGCCTGAACACTCGAATCGTCTTTCCACTGCGCAGGGCTGGGAGGCAACAGCCGCTCGGCCTCGCCAAACGATGCGAACGTGTCATTCGTTGATCGCCGAAACAAAAACACGCTGCCGTCTTCAATCCCTACGATCAAGTCGTCCAGTCCATCGCCATCCCAGTCGGCCGTCGTCGGCGATAGATCCGCCGGTTGCTCCGGCAGCCCACGCAGCTCAATCTCCACCGGCGCCATGGCCTGCCCCGGTTTTTCACTCGTGATCAAGAACAACTTCCCTTGCAGCGTGCCGACGAGCAGATCGTGCGCGCCGTCGCGATTCCAATCGAACGCATGCGGCCGCGCCGCCGATCCCACGTTCAGCCGCCTGCCATCGGCGATCTGCAGCGTCACGCCCGCGGCGAACGTCCGGTCCGTCCTCCCGGCAAACAAGTAAAGTTCGCCGGGCCAAGAGCCGGACAGCACGTCCATCACGCCGTCGCCGTTCCAGTCCACGAACTGTGGAACGACGCCGACGCATCAGTCCTCCGGCACCCGGGCGAGCGCGCCATCGGCGCGGAACCACTCGTACTTCTCAAACTCCGGACGCCCGCTCACGCCGACATTCCGGTAAAAGCGCATCCGCCCTTCAAAGTACTCTCCCAGCAACAGGTCGGGGCGTCCGTCGCCGTCGATGTCCCCCCACGCCGGTGCGGCATGTCCCACGCGCCCGGTATCGATCGGCCTGCCGTCGCGCGTCGTCAATCGCACCGGCGGCAGCAATTCCGGCGATCGTTGTTCTTCGGCCATCACGACAGGCGACGTCATCAGGTAGACAACACAAAAAAATCCCGAACGATTCAACATAGCGACGCTCCTTGTTTGCATACGCGCAACAGACTCGTCACTCAGCGGCTGCGAATGCTTCCGGAAAACTCGTCGCGAGGTCCAGCACCAGAATGGTCCCATCGCGCAGACTGATCGCCACGCGTTTTCCGTCGCGGGCCATCCCCATCGCCACGCTGCGCTCGCGAAACGTCAGCGTCTCCCCCACCTGCGCGGCGTCGGAGATGCGATACACGCGCAAGTCCCCGTCCTCGTTGGTCGTCGAGACGAGCAAGTACTTTTCATCCGGCGTGAATGCCACGGCGCCAGAACGGCGGCCAGGAATCTCCAGATGCATCACCTCGGCCCCATCGGCGACCGCCGACACGTGAACGATCGCCACGCGCTCGGCGGAAATCCGCGCGCCGCCCCCAGGAATGGGTGTCTGCTTGGAAGGCCCTAGTCTTCCCGTGGCCAGGTAACGGCCGGAGGGCGACATCGCCAACCCAAGAGCATGCCGACCGGCAAGCTCATACGGAATGTCGTGATCCCGTTGGCCCAAGTCGTAAGGAAGCACACGATTGGTAATCAGGAGCAACTTCTTTGCATCGGGCGTGAACGCCGTGCCGTGCATCGACATGAAGATACTGTCAAACGGTCGCCTACGTGCCGCCTCGATATCAACCTCCGCGCCGTCAACGCGCAGCAGATACTCATCCTTCGCTTTGCCGTTGGACACATCCCAGTGGTAGACGCGCATGTCGTCCCCCCAGGAAATCAACTCCGTGCCGTCCGGCGTGAACGCCAACTCGCGCCGGCCGCCGAGCTGCCCGTGTCCCGGCAACCGGTACTTTTCCTCACCGGTCGCCACGTCCCAAATCCGGACGGTGTCATCCAGGCTGGAACTCGCGCACAGCTTCCCGTCGGGCGAAACGGCGAACCCGCGAATCCAACGCGTCTCCTGCGTCGGCTTATCCGGCACGTGAGCCATCGTGCGCAACACTTTCCCCGCCGAAAGATCCCAAACCAGAATCTTGGCGTCATCGCCGGAGCTGATGAGTTGGTCGTCGCCAATGAAATGCAAGAAGCGCGGCGGCGTCCCGTGGCTGTCGCCGGCGTGCGAAAGGCTCTTGCCGGTCGTGGCGTTCCAGACGTTGAGCGTGTCGTGGAAGTCGCTCACCCCCGCCACGAGCGCGCCGTCCTCACTCACCGCGAAAGCCGTCGGATCGGCGAAGGCGGTATCCAGCGACTGCACCGTCGTTCCCGTCGCTACGTCGACGATGTTCATCCCGCCGTTGGGCCAATGACGGCACACGTAAACGCGATCTCCTTCCGCGTTGAACGCCACGCGCCGCGTGTAATGCGCCGCTTCCGGACCCCATTTCCATCGCGTTCTCAATTCGCCGGTTTCGGAATCGATCAGCCACAGGCCGTCATGGCCGTCCAGACCCAGAGCGATTTGATCACCCTTGGGCGAGACCGCCAGGGACAGCACGCGGTTACGTCGCCCCGCCGAATCCGGCAGCGGTAACTCCGTCGGATCGGCGGCTTCCACCCAGCGCCACACCGCAACTCCCTCGTCGCCGCCGGCAACGAGCGTCTGCCCATCCTCGGAGAAGTCCACGCCGTTGGTCCGCTTGATCGGCAACTGGAACTCCAGCACGCGCTCGCCTGTGGCGGTGTCCCAGAGCTGCACCATGCCCATTTGATCCAACAACGCAATCGTCGCGCCATCGTGCGAAATCGCGATCGCCGTTTCCGATCCACGCCCTGCCAGCTTCTTGTTCAGCAGCACCTGGGCGTCAACGACGTCGACCAGCACCAGCGAGCGCGGATTCGCAAGATCGTCCCCTTCATGGCTGTAAATCACGGCCGCCAGCCGCCGCCGATCGCCTGCGAACGCGGCGTTCTGAATCGACTTGAGGTCGAGCTTGTCGCTAGCCAGTTTTATCCCGGTCTGCGCGTGGAACTGATCG
>CAZUBB010000035.1:0-11417 GCA_964618485.1 uncultured Pirellulales bacterium | reverse complement strand
TCTTTGGATACCACATAGATGCGATCTCCCGCGGTCGAGATCGTCACGGCGCCGGGCGTTTCCGCGATGCGAAAGGCCTTTGGCCCCAATCGGACCGTTTGGCCGCGGATCGCGTCGGCTTGCGGCGTCGAATCCGCCGGCGCGGCACAAAGCGTTGTGACGGCAAGACTCGCCGCCGTCATGAACAAGCAAGCAAACCAGATCGGGAACGGGCCACGATAATTACACCGCATTGAAGCCTCCTTCTCGGGTCCTGCGGTTCGTCTGTTCTGTTCCCCAGCCCCTCCGCGCGGTCGATTGTAGAGCACTCCAATCGCAACAAACAAGTTCTTTCGGTCACATTCCAGAACGAGTGGAATCCCCTCACTAGCCCGTAGCGCCAGCGAGGGAGAGTTGACGCCATCTCCTCAACAAACACCGAACATCACCAAACCTACCCACTCATTTTCCTCCTCACTTCCCATCCAGAAACGCCAAGATCGCCCGCATGAACGCCGGCAAATCGTCCGGCTTGCGGCTCGAAATAAAATGGCGATCCACCACCACCGCGGCGTCGTGCCAGGTCGCCCCCGCGTTCACCAGGTCGTCTTTGATGCCCGGCGAGCCAGTCACCTTCACGCCGCGGTAAACGCCGGCGGAGATGGCGATCCAGCCGCCGTGACAAATCGCGGCGACGAGCTTCTCCGCGGCGGCGAATTCGCGCACCAGCCCCAGCACTTTGGGATCGCGGCGCAGCTTGTCCGGCATAAAGCCGCCTGGCAGCACGATCCCCTGAAAGTCGGCCGCCTCCATGTCGGCGATCGCCGCGTCCGACCGGCAGGGATAACCATGCTTGCCGGAGTATTTTTTCTCCGCCTCAGGCCCCGCGACCGTGACGTGGACGCCGGCTTCCTGCAGGCGCAGCTTCGGATACCACAGTTCCAGGTCTTCGTAAATGTCATCGACGACCATCAGAATGCGCGTGTTCGACAAGGTTGAACTGGGCATCACATCTCCTCCTTCGGTGTGCGGTGTCGTCACCTTGTGTGTGCATGTGCATCATACCGTCTCCAACGCTCGACGTGGTCGGAGCAGCGGGACGAAAACAGTGTGACAACGCTCCCCCCGGCTGATACCATAGTGGTCGTCGGACCGCGAGGGCCCCTCGCCCTGCGCGGTTCGCGCATTCCCGCCTGACTCCCCGCCTCGGCTCAATTCTTGAGGGTTCGCATGCGTCGACCGCTCATCGCTGCGCTGACTCTGGCGACGATCTACGTCTTGCCGTTCGCATCGCCGAGTTCCGCCGACGAGTTTTTCGAGAAGCAAGTCGCGCCCGTGCTCGCAAAGCACTGCACTGGTTGCCACAACGGCAGCGAAGCCAATGGCGGCCTCGACCTGACCTCCGCCGCCGCGGTCACCACCGGCGGCGACAGCGGGACGGCGATCGTGCCTGGCAACCTCGAAGAAAGCCTGCTCGTCCTCCGCGTTACCGAGGGTGAAATGCCGCCTCCCGGCAAAGGCACGCCGGTTTCCGAATCAGAGCTCGGGGCGCTCTCGAAGTGGATCGCATCCGGCGCCGAGTGGCCGGCCGACCGTGTGATCAGTCCCTACGAATTTACCACCGAGCGCCGCGCCGGCTTCGACTGGTGGGCGCTGCAGTCGATCGCCCGCCCGGCGGTTCCGGCCAGCGACGCGCCCAACCCGATCGACGCCTTCATTCGCGACAAACTTCAAGCCGCGGGACTGGCGCCCTCGGCCCCGGCGGAGCGCGCGACGTTCATCCGGCGCGCCACGTTCGACCTCTTGGGCCTGCCGCCGTCGCCGGAGGAGATCCGCGCCTTTGTCGACGATGACTCGCCCGACGCCTACGAAAAACTCGTCGACCGTCTGCTGGCCTCGCCGCACTACGGCGAACGCTGGGGGCGGCATTGGCTCGACGTCGTCCGCTTCGGCGAAACCAACGGTTATGAAACCAACACGCCGCGTCCCAACGCCTGGCCCTATCGCGACTACGTCATCAGCGCCTTCAACCGCGATTTGCCGTTCGATCAGTTCATTCGCGAACAACTGGCTGGCGACCAGCTCGGCGCCGACGTCGCCACCGGTTTCATCGTCGGCGGCACGCACGACATCGTCGGCATCGCCGAACCGATCGGGCAATTGCAGCAACGGATGAACGACCTCGACGATTTCGTCTCCACAACCGGCACGGCGTTCCTCGGCCTGACGACCGGCTGCGCCCGCTGCCACGATCACAAATTCGACCCCATCACCCAGCGCGACTACTACGCCCTGCAAGCGGTCTTCGCCGGCGTTAATCACGGCGAGCGGAGAATCCCCGCGCCGGACCAGCCCGAACGTTTGGCGCGCGAGCCGGAAACGCGCCGCAAGTTGGCGGAGATCGAGCGCGAACTCGTGGCGCTCGAGCCGCTCGCCAATCCCGACGCCCAAGCCGCCCCGCGCCGCCGGCAAGTGCAAGCGACGAAAAACATCGACCGCTTCGCGCCCACGTTGGCCCGCTTTGTGCGATTCACGATTCTGGCCACGAATCAATCCGAGCCGTGCATCGATGAACTCGAAGTTTACTCCGCCGAAGCGACGCCGCGCAACGTAGCGCTCGCTTCCGCCGGCGCGACGGCCACCGCCTCCGGCGTTTACGCCAACGGCAGCGAGCCGATCCATCAGTTAGCGCACCTCAACGACGGCCGCTACGGCAACGGCCGCAGTTGGATTTCCAGCGAGAACGGCCAAGGCTGGGTGCAGATTGAGTTCGCGCAGCCGGAGACCGTCGACCGCATCGACTGGGCTCGCGACCGCGAAGGCGTCTACGCCGATCGCCTTGCCACCAACTACCGCATCGAGATCGCCGTCGAACCCGAGCAATGGGTCGTCGTCGCCAGCAGCAACGATCGCGTTCCTTTCGGCGCGAAAGCGGTCTCCGTCGCGCCAGACGCGGCGGAAGCGTCGCGTTATCAAGAGTTGCTCGCCCAGCGCGACGCGTTGATCGCCGACTTGCCCGAGATGGCTGGCACCAGCGTCTATTGCGGCACGTTCCAGCAACCATCCGCAACGCACCGCCTCCACCGCGGCGATCCCCAGCAGCCGCGCGAGGAAGTCAACGCCAGCGGCATCGCGTCGCTCGGCCACGCGTGGGAATTGCCCTCTGGCGCCCCGGAAGCCGAGCGCCGCATGGCCTTGGCCAACTGGATCGCGAGCCCGAACAATCCGTTGACCGCCCGCGTGATCGTCAACCGCCTCTGGCATTACCACTTCCGCACCGGCCTTGTCGATTCCCCCAGCAATTTCGGCTTTAACGGCGG
Organism: uncultured Pirellulales bacterium; assembly: GCA_964618485.1. Taxonomy (GTDB): domain Bacteria; phylum Planctomycetota; class Planctomycetia; order Pirellulales; family JALHLM01; genus JALHLM01. The sequence continues at coordinate 8,118 of CAZUBB010000035.1, read as the reverse complement.
CCGGCCGTCGCATCCGGAATTGCTCGATTGGCTCGCCACGGATTTGATCGACGGCGGCTGGCGGCTCAAGCGACTCCATCGCCTGATCATGCTCTCGGACACTTATCGCCAGTCGAGCGACTCGAATCCCGCCGGCCTCGCGAAAGACGCCAGCGACCGCCTGCTGTGGCGCTTCCCGCCGCACCGCCTCGAAGCCGAGCCGTTGCGCGACGCCGTTCTCACGACCAGCGGCAAGCTCGACCAGCGCATGGGCGGCCCCGGCTACGACGCCTTCCAGCCCAACGACAACTACGTTCACGTCTATCTGCCGCGCGACACCTTCGGCCCCGCCGAGTGGCGGCGCATGATCTATCAAGCCAAGCCGCGCATGGTGCAAGACGACACCTTCGGCGTCTTCGATTGCCCCGACGCCGCGTCCGTCGTCCCACGCCGCAACGTCTCCACCACCGCAATCCAAGCGCTCGCCCTCATGAACAGTCCGTTCATGATGCAGCAAGCCGAGTTCTTCGCGCAGCGACTGCAACAGGAAGCGCCCGGCGGCGCGGCCGCGCAAGTCGATCGCGGATTCTGGCTCGCATTCGGCCGCGTCCCCAGCGAAGAAGAACGCACCGCGGCCATCGCCCTCGTCGAAGAACACGGCTTGCTCCACCTTTGCCGCGCCCTCTTCAACGCCGATGAATTCGTCTACGTACGTTAATCAGCAGCGGAAGGCGCCGCCCGTCCTCCCCTCTCCCTTGCAAGGAGAGGGCCGGGGTGAGGGTAGAACGGTAGCGACTGCGAGAGCCTCTTAGCGGAAATCAACCCCATGCAGCCATCCAACCTCTCCCGTTGCGGCGGACGCCTCCTCAATCGCCGCGCGTTCCTCAACGACGCCGCAACCGGCTTCGGCGGCATCGCGCTCGCGAGCCTGCTCGCCAATGAAAAACTGCTGGCCAACGAGACTTCCACGGGCCCGATCCGACCGGTAATCGATCCCAGCCGGCCGAACGCGGCCCGCCCCGCGCATCATGCCGCGAAGGCCAAGCGCGTGCTGATGATTTTCTGCTCCGGCGCGTGCAGTCACCTCGACACCTGGGACTACAAACCGGAACTCATCGCGCGCAACGGGCAACCGCTCCCGGGCGAACAGGTCGTCACGTTCCAGGGCCCGGTCGCCGGTCTCACGCGCAGCCCCTGGGAGTTCCGCCCGCGCGGCGAGTGCGGCAAGTTTACCTCCGACCTGCTGCCTCGCTTAGGCTCGCTCGTCGACGAGATGTGCTTCATCCACTCGATGACCGCCAAGAGCAACACGCATGGCCCCGGTGAAAACCAGATGAGCACCGGCTACGTCATCGACGGCTACCCGTCGATCGGCGCCTGGTCGACCTATGCGCTCGGCAGCGAGGCCGACGACCTCCCCGCATTCGTCGCCATTCCCGACCCGCGCGGCGTACCGCAAGCCGGGCCGAACAACTGGTCCGCCGGCTTCCTCCCCGCGGTCTTCCAAGGCACAACCTTCTCCGCCTCGAAGCCGATCCCCCACTTGGCGACGCCTTCGTCGATCAGCCCCTCCAACGAACGCGCCACGCGCGACTTCCTCAAACTGTTGAACGATCGCCACCTGGCCCAGCAGCCGGACGACACGCAACTCGCGGCGCGGATCGCCAGCTACGAGCTCGCCGCGCGCCTGCAACTCAGCGCGCCGGCCGTCGGCGATCTCTCGCGCGAATCCGCCGCCACGCACGAGCTCTACGGCACGAACGTCGAGAACGTCACGCAAGCCGGCTTCGCGAAGAACTGCCTCCTCGCCCGCCGCTTGCTGGAAAACGGCGTCCGCTTCGTGCAACTTTTCAACGGCGCTTACGCGATGGGCGAAGGCGTCGGCAACTGGGACGGCCACAAGACGCTCAAAGATCAGTACGACGTCCACGGCCCGATCCTCGATCAGCCCGCCGCCGCGCTGCTGATCGACATGAAATCGCGCGGCCTGCTCGACGACACGCTCGTCCTCTGGTGTACCGAGTTCGGCCGCACGCCGATGTTTCAGCAAGGCGCGCAAGGCCGCGATCACAACCCGTTCGGCTTCACGGTCTGGCTCGCCGGCGCCGGCGTGAAGACGCCGTTCACCTACGGTGCAACCGATCCGTTCGGCTTCAAGGCGATGGAAAACGTCACTACGATCTACGACCTGCACGCCACGGTGCTGCACCTGCTCGGCCTCGACCACACGCGCCTCACCTTCATGTACAACGGCGCCGAACGCCGCCTCACGGACGTCCACGGCCACGTGATCGACGCGATTCTCACCTAGCCGAGCAAGCTCCGTGAAAGCAAAGCCAGCGCCGCCCGCGCGCGACGTCGATTCCGTCGTCGCCGCGCTCAAAAAAGTCGCGACCAAGAAAACGCGCGACGGCATGGCCCGCTTCGCCATCCCGTCCGACAACGCGTTCGGCGTCACGGTGGCCGACATTCGTAAGCTCGCCAAGCAACTCGGCCGCGATCACGCCCTCGCGCTGGCCCTCTGGGAAACCGGCTGGTACGAAGCCCGCATGCTCGCGGCGTTCGTCGACGAACCGGCCGCGGTCACCCCCGCGCAAATGGATCGCTGCTGCCGCGACTTCGACAATTGGGCGATCTGCGACACGCTCTGCTTCCACCTCTTCGACCGCACGCCGCACGCCTGGAAAAGAATCCCCGCCTGGGCGAAACGCCAGCCGGAGTTCGAACGCCGCGCCGCCTTCGCCCTCCTCTGGGGCCTCGCCGTCCACGACAAACAAGCGCCCGAAGAAAACTTCGCGGAAGGCCTGGCGCTCATCGAACAACACGCCACAGACGAGCGCAACTTCGTCAAAAAAGCGGCGAACATGGCCCTCCGCGCGATCGGCAAACGCAATCCCGCACTCCACGCCGCAGCCCTCGCCACGGCCGAACGCCTCGCCGCATCCACCAACCCCACGGCCCGCTGGAACGGCAAAGACGCCCTCCGCGAACTCAAGAGCGCCTCAGTAGCCCGCCGCCTTGCGCCCAAGAAAACGCCATCAACAAAAACTGCCCCAGCAAGCCGGAAGCGTCAGCGCGCGGAGTGAAACGCGGATCGAACGTTCAGCGGTAGGTCAGGCGCCGCGCTCGAAGCGATCAGTCGTCACCATCAATAACCAATGTCGCGTCCCAATCGCAGCGCTGGGGCGTGCATGACCATCGAACTCCGCGATTCAGACACGGCGTTTCAGAACCTTAGGGATGCCGGATCGACGTTTCAAGTGCAATACCGTCAAGTTCGGCGCGTGTGCGCAAACTATAAGACTGGGATGTTCATGAGTTCTCGTACTCGCTCCCGCTCAGCGTCCGATGTGTAGCGCAGCACCAATTGAGACATCGACAAAATCAGGTCCTTCAATTTCGAATATGCCTCGTCTGAGTAAACGTTGCTTCCATTGCGGATGCAATTCATGTTTGCAAACACCCACCGTAAGAATTCGATCGGGATTGTAAGATCGGACAAGTCGGCCCAATCCGTCAGGCGATCGCCATTCTCTACACGTCCCCGCAACTCGCGGTCACATTCTCCTTTGCACGCGACGTAAATGTCCTCAATGTTGCGGCGAGCGTCGCTCGCAGTTCGACGATAAACCCGCGCGTAAATTGGCTGAGCATTGTCCGCAACCAATGAATGCAGCAAGTCCTTCCCACAATTACCGCAGGGGAGCGGTTGGTACTCGCCAAGCAGTCGGTGAGCAGGTCGCGATTTCCTATACGATTCCGGAAAGTATCGCAGCATGAGTTTGGAAAACCCAGCCGTTACGAGGTGGTTTTCGATCAGCTTTCCATCGAAGACGCGATAAGCATCAATCTTTCTTTCGTTCACCAATTCGGATAGCCGGCGATTAAGGCCCGCGGATGCTATTGTCGAATAGAAACCGAGGAAGCCTTGAGCGTTGAAGCTGCCCAGTCTTTCGAGGATGTTCCGCTCATCGTCAGCCTCGTTTACCGACTTTCCGCTTGTCGCAAAATGCTTGCAACTCACCAGCCACCGTACGCGTCCTACGTATGTCAGCCCCCGAATTTCCTCCGTCACAAGAATGTCGCGGCCTGCATCCGCACCACGATCTGGAGGCACTTCAACGTGAAAACCGAGTTCCTGCAGCAAGTCTCTTGCAAATAGTTCCCAAAGGTCGGAATCATGCGCGATTTCAGTGTAGTCAATCATTGCGACTTTCTCGCATTGCCATGAAGTTCCGAAAAGAGAGACGGATCAGTCTATCTATTCGCGAACATCATAGCCAAACGCATAGATTCGAAACGGCAATGCGTTTCTAAGCGATCCATAGCACTTCACCTAGCACCCGACACGCCCGGCCCCACGCACCCAACTTTTTTGCCCTTGATCATCGGTTCCTACTGCCCCGCCCCAGCCCCCTCCAGCACCACCAGCGGCTCCCCGTTCGCCGCCATCTTCCGGATATCCTCCGTGATCTTCATCGAGCAATACTTCGGACCGCACATGCTGCAGAAGTGCGCGCTCTTGAACGTGTCTTGCGGCAGCGTTTCGTCGTGCATCCGCCGCGCGGTTTGGGGGTCGAGCGACAGGCGGAATTGTTCGTTCCAGTCAAATGCGAAGCGGGCGCGGCTCAGCGCGTCGTCGCGATCGCGCGCCCCTGGGCGATGCCGCGCGAGGTCGGCCGCGTGGGCCGCGATCTTGTAGGCGATCACGCCTTGCTTCACATCGTCGATTTCCGGCAGGCCGAGGTGTTCCTTCGGCGTGACGTAGCACAGCATCGCCGCGCCGCTCCAGCCGGCCAGCGCTGCGCCGATGGCGCTCGTGATGTGGTCATAGCCCGGCGCGATGTCCGTGACGAGCGGCCCGAGCACGTAAAACGGCGCCCCCTGGCAGACGTCGATCTGCCGCTTGATGTTCATGTCGATCTGGTCCATTGGGATATGCCCGGGCCCTTCGACCATGACCTGCGTCCCCTTGGCCCAGCCGCGCGCCGTGAGCTCGCCCAGCACGTCGAGCTCGGCGAATTGCGCGTCGTCGCTCGCATCGGCGATGCTGCCCGGCCGCAGGCCGTCGCCGAGACTCCACGTCACGTCATACTCGCGCATGATGTCGCACAGGTCTTCAAAATGCGTGTAGAGCGGATTCTGCTGCCGATGGGCCATCATCCACTTGGCCACCAGCGACCCGCCGCGGCTGACGATGCCGGTCACGCGGTTCATGCTCAGATGCAAGTGTTCCAGCTTCACGCCGCAGTGGACCGTCATGTAGTCCACGCCCTGCTTCGCCTGGTGCTCGACCATGTCGAGAAAATGCTGCGGGCGCATGTCCTCGATGTTGCCGCCGAGTTGTTCGAGCATCTGGTAGATCGGCACGGTGCCGATCGGCACCGGGGAAATATCGATGATCGCCTGGCGGATGCGATCGATGTCCTTCCCGGTGGAAAGGTCCATCACCGTATCGGCGCCGAAATGCACCGCGGTGTGCAGCTTGTCGAGCTCGGTCGCCTGGTTGCTCGTCACGGCCGAGTTGCCGATGTTGGCGTTGATCTTGCAACTCGCCGCGATGCCGATGCACATCGGCTCCAGCTTCTTGGTCAGATGCACCTTGTTCGCCGGAATCACCATCCGCCCGGCGGCCACTTCCTCGCGAATCACCTCGGGCGCAAGCTGCTCGCGCTTGGCCACGAATTCCATCTCCGGCGTAATCCGCCCGGCACGAGCGTCCAGCAACTGAGTCATGATGGGCACCTTGAAGTAATGGTCAGACGGGGGAGGAGGAGTTCACCACAGAGGCACGGAGGACACGGAGGACACGGAGGGAGGAACGAGGGGGTAATTGTTTGTTTGAACCGCGGAGGCGCTGAGACGCGGAGGAGGAAGTGATGAGTGCGGAGTGATGAGTGATGAGTGTGAATCGCAGGCCACTCATCACTTTGCACTCATCACTCAGCACTTCCTTCTCCCTCTCTGCGTCTCAGCGCCTCTGCGGTTCAAACAGTCGCATCCCCTCTCTGTCCGCTCTCCGTGTCCTCCGTGCCTCTGTGGTGAATCTCCTCGTATTCCCCGCAGAGTTTGTGAACGTAACTTGCTTCCTGGCTTCATATTAGCGGTGTGACCCCGAGTGTCAATCACGCGCGGCGGCGCGGGGGGCTTCCTCGGCCAGCGACGCTGCCAGGAATCGCCCTGTGATCGATTCGTTCACCTGGGCCACCTGCTCCGGCGTCCCGGCAGCCACGATGCGGCCGCCTTGCTCCGCCGCGCCTGGTCCCAGATCAATCACATAGTCCGACGCGCGAATGAGTGCCAGGTTATGTTCGACCACGATCAACGAATGCCCCACGTCCAAAAGCGCCGTGAAGCAATCGAGCAGTTGCGCCACGTCCGCGAAGTGCAGGCCGGTCGTCGGCTCGTCGAGCAGAAACAAGCAGCGTCCACGGCGCTTCGCCGAAATGTATGCCGCCAACTTGAGCCTTTGCGCCTCGCCTCCGGAGAGCGTGTTGGCCGGCTGGCCGAGGCAAATGTAATCGAGCCCCACGTCCATCAGCCGCTTCAGCCGCAACTGCACCTTCTTCTGCCCGCGGAAAAACGTAAACGCCTCGCGGACCGTCATCTCCAGGATGTCGGCGATGTCCCGCCCACGGTACTTGATCTCCAGCACCTCGCGCCGATAACGCCGACCGTGACACTGTGGGCACTTCATATACACATCGGCCAGAAACTGCATATCGACGGCCAGGAAACCATCCCCTTCGCACGTCGCGCAACGTCCGTCGGCCGAGTTGAAGCTGAAATGGCTCGCCGTGTAATTCCGCAGCTTGGCGTCCCCCGTTGCGGCGAACGTCGCGCGAATCTCATCGAACGCCTTCACGTACGTCACGGGATTCGACCGCGGCGAACGCCCGATCGGGCACTGATCCACCAACTGGCAATCTTCCAGTTGCCCATCGCCGAGCAAATCGCGGAACGCCAGCGGCTTCGGCGCATCGAGCCGCAACCGCCGTCGCAGCGCCGGATAGAGCGTGTCTTCAATCAACGTGCTCTTGCCAGACCCGCTTACGCCGGTCACCACGCACAACACGCCCAGCGGAAACTCCACCGACACGTCGCGCAAGTTGTGTCCCTGCGCGCCGGACAAGCGAATCCACCCATGATTCGGTTCGCGCCGCCGCGCCGGCGTGCTGATAATTCTTCGCCCCGCGAGGTAATCTCCCGTCACGCTCCGCGGCGCAGTAAGCATCTCCTGCGGCGTCCCCTGGAACATCAATTCCCCGCCGCGCTGCCCGGCGCTCGGCCCGATCTCCACGAGCTGATCCGCCGCTTGCAGAAACTGCTCGTCGTGTTCGACGACGACCACGGTGTTGCCACGATCGCGCAGTTTCGACACGACCTGCACGAGCCGCTCTGTATCGCGCGGATGCAATCCCACGGAAGGCTCATCCAGCACGTATAGCATATTCACGAGACTCGATCCCAGCGCCGCGGTCAGCGCCACGCGCTGCGCCTCGCCCCCGGAGAGCGTCCGCAACGTCCGATCGAGCGTCAAATACTCCAGCCCCACGGCCTCCAGATAGCCCAACCGCGCCCGAAGCGGATCAAGCATTACGCGCCCCATGGCCTGCTCAGCCGCGCTCAACGTCAGCGCCTGCAAGAATCCATGCGCCTCAGAGACCTTGAGCGCCAGAATCTCCGCAAAGTTCTTCCCGCCCACGCGCGCCGCCAGCGCCTCGGGCTTCAACCGCGCGCCATGACACGTCGGGCAAGGTTGATAACTCCGCCAGCGACTCAAGTACACCCGCAGATGCATCTTGTACTTGCGGCGTTCCAGCCACGCGAAAAAACCGCGCAGCCCGCCAAACTTCCGCTCGGGCACGCCGTTGTACACAAGCTTCCGCTGTCTCTCGTCGAGCTCCGCGTAAGGCAAATCGACTGCAATCGAAAAATCCTTCGCGAGTTCCAGCAACTCCTCGAGCTCATGCGCATAAGCCGGCGTGTTCCACGGCGCGATCGCCCTCGCGCGCAACGACTTCGTCGGATCCGGCACCACGAGATCCATATCGATCTCGACGACATTGCCGAATCCCTCGCAGGTCGGGCACGCCCCCTCCGCATGATTGAAACTAAACAGACGCGGACTGGGCTCCG
>CAZUBB010000034.1:0-28752 GCA_964618485.1 uncultured Pirellulales bacterium | reverse complement strand
CATGGCTGTTTCGTGACCATCGCCATTGGGATCGCCGGCGCGGCGATTGGCGGCTGGATCGGCACGCAACTGGGCCTGGGGAATTTCGCCGGCTTCGACCTGCGCAGCCTTGGGCTGGCCATCCTGGGGTCGATTGTGCTCCTGCTCATTCTCCGCGCGTTGCAGGGGCCGGCGCATCCGCAATAGTGCGGCTACACGGTTTCGGAGTCTTCGTAATGACGGCGGTCGGCGCCGTGCCAGAGCGGAAGCCCACGGCGGACGCGCTCCGCCAGGACGTCAATCTTCTCCGCGCTCCCGGGGAGCGCAACGGTCGCGGGAAATTCCTTCGCGCCGACTTGCGGCGGTTCGAAATCCCATACGCCCAACTTAATCGCTTCCAAAACCGATTCTGGCATCGCGAGCACTCCTGCTGGCAAAAGACCGTTATTCATCGGGCGGAGGTGCCCCCGAGTATTTGGATTCCGCGAGCGATTGTCAAGTTTTTTCTCAACTTCTTGCGTCACAATCGGTTCGGGTGGCGCCGTACGTGCAAACGTTGTTGCTATCACAAATGTTTCGCGTCCGCGGAACGAAATTCTGGTGCGCGGCGGCGCACCGCGCGGAGCGGTACAATGGAAGGGGTCGGATAGGTGCCGTAAACTCTCGCGAACGTGCGCGAATTACCATCATGGCCATTGCCAATCAACTTCTCGGCTGCCCCGCTTGTGGACTGGTGCATCAAGTCGACGCGCCGCTTTGCCGCGGCAGCGCGCTTTGCACACGTTGCGGGGCGACGATGTGGTGTTCACGCCGTGCCACGCGCATGCGCGCGCGGACCGCGGCCTGGGCGCTGACGGGATTGATTCTTTTCGTCCCCGCGGTGACGTGGCCGCTCCTGCGCATTGAACGATTAGGGCATGTGCGCGAAGACGGCCTTGTGCAAGGCGTGATGACGTTGCTCGGCGAGGGGCACTTATTCGTCGGGCTCGTAGTGCTGGTGTTCTCATTGATCGTCCCGCCGGCAAAGCTCTCCGCGATGCTCTGGCTCGCGACCGGAGGCCCCGGCGGCGGACGGCGGCATCAGGCCTTCGCGCACCACCTGGTCGATTGGCTCGGCCGCTGGGGAATGCTCGACGTGCTGCTCGTGGCGGTGCTCGTCGCTTTCGTCAAACTCGGCGACGTCATCGCCATCCAAGCCGGCCCCGGCCTCATCGCCTTCGGCCTCTGCGTCATGGCCAGCCTGGCCGCCAGCCTGGCGTTTGATCCGCGCGAGATGTGGCGGGAAAGGGAAGTGATGAGTGCAGAGTGATGAGTGATGAGTGAAGAATCAAGAAGGCGCGATGACTGCCTTATCAGCACTTCCCTCAACACAATCAACTCCGTACTTCTTACTCCTGGCTACTGACTCCTGACTCCCCACACTCATCACTCCCCCCCCATGGACTACCCCTCACGACGCCGTTCGCTCGGTTGGCCGATTGCACTCGGCGTCGTGATGATCGTGTTGTTGGTCGCCCTGACCGTGGGGTGGCTGTTGTTGCCGACGATGGGCGAAGGGTGGAACCCTGGCGCTTATTGGACGATCGTCATCCTGGGCGTGACGTTTCTGGTGCTGGTCCTGGTCGGCGTGGTGCTGTACCTGGCGCTGACGATCAAGGCCTTTCGCTTGAATCAGCGGCAATCGAATTTCGTCGACAGCGTTACGCATGAGCTGAAGAGCCCCATTGCGTCGCTGAAGCTCTATCTGCAGACCTTGTCGCGGCGGCAAGTCACCGGCGAAGAGGCCGCGGGCTTTTACCAGTTCATGCTCGACGACCTGGAACGTCTCGACACGCTGATCAATCACATGCTCGACGCGGCGCGTCTCGACCAGCCCCCGGCTGAAGCCGAAATCCGCGACGTGGAACTCGCAACGCTACTAACGAGCGCGGCGGAGACCGCTTGCCGCCGCTATCACTTGCCCGAGGACTCGGTGCGGCTGGAGCTCTCGCCCGCCGTGGTGCGCGCGCGGCCGATCGATCTGGAGATGGTGTTTCGCAACTTGATCGATAACGCCATCAAGTACGCTGGTTCGCCGCCGGATGTCTGCGTGCGATGCCGCTTCGCACGGGCCAACGCGGTCACCGTGAGCATCAGCGATAACGGTCCCGGAATTCCACCCAAACTGCGGCGTAAGATCTTCGGTCGCTTCGTAAGGCTCGGGAGCGAGCTGGAACGCAAAAAGCCCGGCACGGGGCTGGGACTCTTTATCGTCCGCACGCAGGTCAAGCGGCTCAAAGGAACCATCCACGTCCGCCCCGCCGCCGACGGCGCCGGCACGGTGTTCGACGTCGAACTTCCGGCTCGCCCCCTCGAGGTGCGAAGCACCGCCCCGCCCCCCGCAACGCCGCAATCCTCAAAGGCATCGAACGCAACAGAGCGAACTCCCCTCCCTTCCAGGGAGGGGGCTGGGGGAGAGTAGAAGCGTAGCGCGGCGCAACCGCTCCGATCAACGATTCGCGCGCCTCGAGCTTGAATTCCGCGGCCAGCCACAGTTCGCCAGGCAGGCGGGCGGTGCAAATGACGCACCCCTCTTTCGGGTTGCACTCCTGATAGCTCAACTCGGCATTCTAGGCTGACTTTTCCGATTTCTTAGATTCTGCCGGATATTCCTACTGTAGGGGTTCGGGATGGTCGATTATCCATCTGACAATTTTTCTGTCTCGACCTCGCTCAGAGTCCTTGGTCATGGCCGTCCACCGACAAATGCACCCGGGAAGCCCCAAAATGCGCGTTCTTGCGGTTCGTGTAACCGTCATTTGGCTGGCGATCTCGGCGTTTCTGGCCGTTGGCGAAGCGTCCGCGCAAACCTCGCGGCGGCGAGTCGCCAACGTCCCCCAGGGTCGACCGCGTCTGGCGCGGACGATGCAGGTGGAGCCGCCCAGCGGCCCCGACGTTCCTTCGGGACCGGATCAGCCGTTCGACGAGTTCGCGCCGCCTTCTCAAGGAGGCATCGAGACTCCGGGCATGGAGGACGATCCACTCGGGGACGAAACGACCGCGCCCCCCACGACCGGTAATGGCGCCGGAGCGCCGACTCCGGCCCCGCCGGCCACTTTGCCGATCCCCGAACCCGAGGAAGAACTTTACGAGCCCTTCGCCGAGGACTACGACGGACGTTACGAGGCCACCGCCGGCGTTCCGCCCAACGATTTCTCCAAGGGAGCACTCACGCAGTACTCCGGCCCGCGCGACTGGTACGCCGATTTCAGCTTTGTGATGTACACGCGCAATCGTCCGCAGCGCGTCAACTTCGCCTACGAGACCGTGGTCTCCAGCGGCCAGACGTTCTTTGTGCCGATCTTCGGCACCGAGGACATGACTTACAACTTCGAGCCGGGGGCTCGTATCACCCTCGGCCGCGGACTTTGGGTCGACGCCAAGCAACGGGACCACGCATTAGAGCTGACCTACGTCGGTACCCACGATTGGAACCAGAACTGGACGCTCGATCGTGCTGGCGGCACGCCGCTCATCAGCGGCTTTCCCATCAACGGTCCCGCCACGCCTTTCGATCAGGCAGATCGCTACACGCTCGAATCCACGTCTGATATGCAAAGCTACGAGCTGAACTACGTGATTCGTCGCCGGCTGGAGCGAGATCGCCTGGTTTACTCCCCCTCCGGCGTTTGGCGGCGTGAGGCGTATCCCGGCTGGCGACCCGCGGTGTCGTGGGGCGCCCGGTTCATGTCGTTTGACGACGACTTTATTTTCCGTAGCTCGACGAACACCGGCAACACGGTGGCCAGTGGCGAGTACCGCATCGACACCCGTAACAACCTGGTCGGCGCCCAGATGAAGGGCGAACTGATGTACCAAACGTGGCGCTATTCGATGGGAGTCCGCGGCGGCGCGGCCGGCTGCATCAACTTCTCGGACGTCAACGCCTTCCTCTCTGCACAGACGACATCCACCACGGTGGCCGATATCTCGCCCCGTTCGCTGACACTGCGAAACCAGAACGCGGCGGTCATCGGGGAGTTGGGCCTGGTGATGAATTACCGCCTCACCGACCGGCTCACGGTCCACGCCGGTTATGACATGTTCTGGCTCGGCGGCATGGAACTGGCGCCGGAGCAGCTCACCTACAAAAAGACTCCGGCTTCGTACTGGTCCAAGGCGGCACACTCGGTTTTGAGTTGAGCTGGTAGCGGACCGAATCACACTCACGCTGTCACGCCGCCGGACCGGTTGTCCGGCGGTTTGCGTTTGGTACAACCAATTCTCACAACTCCCACAATTGACGGCATCAGAAGGCGGAGATATCGGTGGCGAAGATTGCATTTCTCTTTCCGGGCCAAGGCGCCCAGGCCGTCGGCATGGGGCGCGACGTCGCGGGTCAACTGCCCGCGGCGCGCGATCTCTTCGACCGCGCCAACGCCCTTCTCGGCTACGACCTGGCCAAGCTGTGCTTCGAGGGGCCGCAAGATAGGCTTGATTCCACGGTCCATAGCCAGCCGGCCCTGTTCGTCACCAGTCTGGCGGCACTCGAAAAACTCCGCGCCGAAAAGCCCGACGTCGTCGCCAGTTGTCAGGCCGCCGCGGGACTGAGCCTCGGCGAGTACACCGCGCTCGTCTTCGCCGGCGTCATGACATTTGACGATGGCCTGCGCCTCGTCGCGGAACGTGGTGCGGCGATGCAGGCGGCCTCCGATGCCACGCCAAGCGGCATGCTGAGCGTCATTGGCCTGGAGCGCGAACCGCTCGAAGCGCTCTGCGCCGAGCTGCGCGGCGACGACGTGTTGCAGGTGGCGAACCTGCTTTGCCCCGGCAATATCGCCGTGAGCGGCGATGCGGCCGCCATCGATCGGCTCGTCGCCCGCGCGGAGCAAGACGGCCTCCGCTGCGTCCGCCTGGCGGTCGCCGGCGCGTTCCATACGCCGATCATGCAGCCCGCCGTGGAACGGCTCACCGCGGCGCTCACGAACGTGCCGATGCAACCGCCGCGCATTCCCGTGGTCTCGAATGTCGACGCGCGGCCGCACAGCGACCCGGAAGAAATCCGCCGTCTCCTCGTCCGCCAGGTCGTCAGTCCGGTGCTCTGGGAAGGTAGCCAACGCTACCTCGTCGGCGAAGGGCACGATCTTTTCTACGAAGTAGGCCCCGGCCGCGTCCTCCGCGGCCTGCTGAAGCGCGTCGACCGCAAAATGCCCTGTGAAGGCGTGCTCGAATAGTCGCCTCGCGCTCCTGCACCGGCCGATTCCCGCCCGAACTCCCCGCTCGTATACTGGCGTTCTCGCCGCCGCCACACCGCCGGGAGTCATAACGCGCGTGCAGATCGGCCATACGCATATCGACGACACCTTCGCCGAAGCCTTTCGGATGCGCTATGCGCGCCTCATCGTCACGGCGCATGACGGACATTGGCTCGACGCCGGACTCCGCGCCTTCACGGGCTATGCGAGTTCGATCATCGCCTGCGACGCCGAGGCTGGCGTGGAACAGTATCTAACGCCGGAGGAAACGCCCGACGGCCGCCCTGGCGCCGCGATTCTGGTTTTCGGCTTCTCGACCGACGGTCTGGCCAAATCAGTCTCGAACCGCACCGGCCAATGCCTGATGACGTGCGCCACGTCGGCGGTCTACAACGGTCTACCGGAAGCCGAAGAATCGATTCCGCTCGGCAAGCACATCCGCTTCTTCGGCGACGGCTTTCAGAAGAGCAAGCTCCTCGCGGGGCGGCGCTATTGGCGCGTGCCGGTGATGGATGGCGAATTCCTGGTCGAGGAAAAGCTCGGCGTCGCCAAAGGCATTGGCGGCGGCAACATCATCGTGCAAGCCGCCACGCTGCCAAGCGTGCTGGCCGCAGTGCGCCGCGCGATTGAGGCGATTGAACCCTTGCGCGACGTGATCACGCCGTTCCCCGGCGGCGTCGCCCGCAGCGGCAGCAAGGTCGGCTCGCGTTATAAGAAACTCGTGGCCTCGACCGCCGACGCCTTTTGCCCGACGCTCCGCGGCCGCGTGGAAAGCCGTCTGCATCCAGCGGCCAATTTTGCGCTGGAAATCGTGTTCGACGGCGTCGACGAAGCGTCGATCGGCGCGGCGATGTCGGCCGCCATTCACGCCGCCGCCGCGCCGGACGTGGCCGCGATCAGCGCCGGCAACTACGGCGGCAAGCTCGGAAAGTTCCACTTCAAACTGCGCGAGCTCCTGCAAACCACGGCCGCCGCGTCGTGAACGACGGCAGCGATGGGATGACAAAGCCATGGCCGACCCCTCACCCGAGCACAGACTGGCCCCGCTTCCCTCGCCGGAAGTGATCGAGGAACGTTTCCGCATCTGGAAGGACCTGATGGACACCTGCGAACAACTGTTGCTCGCCGGACTGCGCCACAAAATCGGCCCCGACGGAGATCTTAACCAAGCGTACCGGGAGTGGATTATACAGGACAACGAACGCCGTTCGCGGGAAAAGTACGCCAGGTATAAGAGCAAAGATCAATGACATCGGACTCCTTGATCACGACGCTGTCGCACGTCTGGGATGCTTTGGAGCGCGCTAAGATCGACGCCGCTGTAACCGGTGGTCTCGCCGTCACTGCATGGGGCTATTTTCGCGCCACGCGCGATATTGATCTATTGATCGCGATCGATGTAAACGATTGGCTGGAAGCGGAAGCCCGGCTCTTCGCCGCCGGATTCAATGCCAAACGGAAAAAGCCTCTCAAGAAGCTGGATGCCTTGCACGTTGTGGAGACAATCTGCGAGTTGCCGGAAGTGCTCTGGGAGATCAAAGTCGACTTTCTGCTGGCGAACGACGATTACCGCCGACAGGCGATCGCGCGCAGCGCTCAATTTACGTTCGCCGGAGCTCAGCATCCCATCAAGGTGCTTCGTTGCGAGGACGTAATTCTGCATAAACTCGAAGCCGAACGAATCCGCGACATCGCTGACGCAGAACAACTCCTCGAAATCAATCGCACTACCCTCGACAACGTATATCTTGATCAATGGGCCGATCGCCTGGGCCTTCGCATCGCTTTGGACGAAGCGAGGATTCGTGTCGCCAAAGACCCGCCGATCGAGTAGCTCAAATTGCATTCAGGCGGAGAAGGAAACCAACCCACGATGGCCGAGGACTCGGAGATCACAGCCTCCAGTCACACCCTCCCACGCGTCCTTAACTGGTTCGACGCCACCACGGTCGTTGTCGGCTCCATTATTGGCTCCGGCGTCTTTCTCAAAGCCAGCACCATTGCCAAAGAAGTCGGCGCGACCGGGCCGATTCTCGCTATCTGGATTGGCGTTGGGCTGCTCACGCTCTGCGGCGCGCTTGCGCTCGGCGAGCTCTCGGCGATGTTGCCGCACGCGGGCGGGCCGTTCGTTTACTTGCGCGAAGCCTACGGTCGCCTCCCAGCGTTCCTCTGGGGTTGGACCGAGTTCTGGATCATCCGCACGGGCTCGATCGGCGCGCTCGCCTGCGCGACGACGATCTACCTTCGCGAACTGACAGACATGTCGCCGCTCGTGCAAGAGACGCTCACGTCGTTGATCGTCATCGTGCTGGCCCTCGTGAACATTGTCGGCACGCGGCGCGGTGCCGGGGCGCAGAACATCACCACGATCATCAAGCTCGGTTTTCTCGCGCTGCTCATCCTTGGTCCTTGGTTGCTGGGAAAGGCCGATGTCGAGAACTTGCAGCCTGTCTGGCCGAGCACGCTAGGCACGAGCTTCTGGACCGGCATCGGCGCGGCGATGATCGCCGTGATGTGGCCGTACGACGGTTGGATCAACCTCACGCCGATTGCCGAGGAAATCAAACAGCCGCAGCGCAATCTGCCGTTGGCCCTGGGCCTGGGCATGATCATCGTCACCGTGGTCTATGTCGGCGCCAATCTGGGCTATCACGTGACGTTGCCGATGCAGGCGGTGAAAGAATCGAGCGCGATCGCGGCCTCGACGTCCGAGACGCTTTTCGGCGGCTGGGGCCGCACCCTCGCTGCGATCGGCGTCATGGTCTCCACGTTCGGCGCCGTGAACGCCAACATGCTCGTCGGACCGCGCATCTATTTCGCCATGTCCCGCGACGGCCTGCTCCCCGCGGCGCTGTCGCGCGTCCATGCGACCTTCCGCACGCCTGCCAACGCGATCGCGCTGCAAGCCGTGTGGACCGTGGTGCTCCTCTTCATCGCCCATCGCGTGCCGACGCCGGAGGGCAAAGAGCGCGGCGTGTACGCCTTCGACACGCTGACCGACATGGTCATTTTCGGCGGCAGCGTGTTCTACGCGATGGCGGTCGCGGCGGTATTCGTGCTGCGCTGGAAGCGCCCCGAGTGGGAACGCCCCTATCGCACCTTCGGCTATCCGGTGACGCCGGTGCTCTACCTGCTGATGTTCGCCGCCGCGCTGACCAGCTTGTTCGTCAACAACTATCAGCGCTCCCTGCTCGGTTCGCTGCTGATCCTCGCCGGCGTCCCGGCCTTCTACTGGTGGTCGCGCGCTGCGCGGGAACGCTGACACAAACGGACGATCCAAGAGCGAACGCCAATCCTTCTTCGTACCTTTTCGCGTTCTTCGCGGCCATTCCTCTGCCGGCCTAGAAAATCCCCGCCCCGAAATCCTTCCCGCCGCCGCTCTTCGAATCGCGGTTCTGTCCCGGCGGAGGCGGAATGGTGTGTTGCGGCGGCTGCGCGTGCGGCGTCGGCGGACGGTGCGGTCCGCCGCGGCCCGAGTTCTGCGACGGCGATGGAACTGAGTTGTTCTTGCGGTCGAAGTGCGGCGCGCTCGCCGCGGGGCGATGCGCCGGCTCGCGCGACTGGTTGCGCGGCGTGTAATCGAAGTCGTCGAAATCGTCGTAGCTGCAAACGTAGCCCGGCAGCTTCGAGCGTTCCACTTCTTCCTGAAACGCCTTGATGACCCGATCCTGGATCATCTCCCGGCAGCTCGAGTTGATCGGGTGCGCGATGTCCGCGTACAGCTTCGCGCGGCCGTCGTCGTCTTTGATCGCGCGGTCCTCGCGCTGCTTGCTGCCGCACTGGTTGCAGTACGCGGCGCGGAGGTGATTCTTGCAGCCGCAATTCAGGCAGTGCGACGTGAGTTTGCGGCTTGGCATGGCGACGAACGGGCCGTTCGTCCCCTCGATAATTTTCAGATCCCGAATCACAAAGCAGTTGTCAAACGTGATCGAACAGAAGGCCTGGAGTCGCTCTCCGGGTTCTTCCATGAGCTTGATGCGAACCTCAGTGACTTCCACGGCTGATCTCCTTCACTCGTGGCGCTTCAGCAGGCGGTACGCACGGCGTACACCTGACCGATCCTTCGCCCCCGGAGCAAGCCCGCGGCCCAGCACGCGTGCCCGAGGTTGCGGCAGAGTCCGAAGTAGCTCGTCCCGCTGCCGCTCATCTGATGCCCCACGAACCCGCCGGCGGCGAATTCGTTCTTCATGCGTTCGACCCACGGCGAGAGCTCGGCGGCGGCCGGTTGAAGCCGATTCAATAGGCTGCGACCGGCGACGGCGAGGTCGCCTGCGCGAAGGGCTTCCAAGAGGGGCGCCAGAGGGCGGGGAGCCTCGGCCGGGCGGCAACAACGAAACACCGCGGCTGTGCTCAGTCCCACCGGCGGAGCCACGACCACGAAGTGCAAATGCCCCAGGCCCGCGGACGGTTCAATCCGCTCGCCGCGTCCGCGGCAAACAGCCGGCCCCGTACCCAGAAAAAACGGCACATCGCTGCCGAGCTCGGCCGCCAGCGGAAGCAATCGCTCCCGCGGCCAATCGAGCCGCCAGCCCACATTGGCGGCCACCAGGGCCGCCGCCGCATCGCTGGATCCGCCCGCCATGCCGGCAGCCACGGGGATGCGCTTCCACAGCTTCATCCGAGCGCCCACCTTCACGCCGGCGCGGTCTGCCAGCAGACGCACCGCTCGCACAACGAGATTGTCGGTTCCCTCCGGCAACCTACTGGTCTCCTCGGCGGATTCCCCCGCGTCTGGAAACCTCTCACACGCAAGTTCTATTTCGCCTGTGTCCGCCGGTGCGAACCACAGGAAGTCGAATAAATTGACGGGCGTCATGAGCGTTTCCAGCTCATGAAAACCGTCCGGTCGCTTGCCCAGCACTTCGAGAAACAGGTTCAACTTGGCCGGCGTGCGCACCCAGACGCCCCCGGCAACTCGTTGAACCTCCATCGCTTGTCAACCCGGCAAAGCCATCCCGGCCGACCGGGCTTGACAAATAAGTTTTGCTAATCGAACGACGGAATTCTAAGAACCCCCGATCAATCGGTCAACCTGGATCGGTTCGCGGTGCGGGGGAAGGGTGGGAAAGAGGCTGTGAAGGGCTACGGGGCGGCTGGGAGTTCGTGAAATTCCAGCACGACGAACTCCACCGCAAAATGCCAGCCAAACGACGCGGGGATTCCTCGATGCGTCGACTCAAGCCAGTCGGATTTACCTCGCGACAGCCCGGCGAATTTACCGGTCTGATAGCCGATGAGTTCGAAGCGCGTTCCAGGTGCAGGAGGATTGCCACGGCCGAACCACTTCGGAGTCAGCGCGATGACCGTTGGCTTCGCCAGTGACCGATCGCCCACTTCAAACACGCGAATGCGCTCTTCCGGCTTCGGAGGCACTTTATTGCGTGACAGGTAATCGGCCTCCACCATTTCTCCACGCACCGTTAGCAACGTGCCGAGTTCTTCATCAAGCGAACTGAGAACTCGCACTTTGCCATCGAGATCCTCTGCGTAAACGGTGACGGGTTCGTCGGCGGCCTTATCCTTCTTGGCGCGTTGAAAACCAGCGCCCGCCACGACAGCCATTACGACTGCCGACCCCGCAATCCAGCGCGAACCTCTCATGGCAATGCTCCCTCTGTTCGAGTGTTGCTTGTAGGAGGCGACTCCTGTCGCCGATGGAGAAAGCGTCCTCGCTCCAGCGGACCGAATCGAGCGAACCCCGTCGATCTCATCGGCGTCGGAGACGCCTCCTACATGTTTGGCAAGCGACCGCGATTTTCCCATTTCCCTTGACTGTTTGCCACGTCCGAGCCTAGGATAAAACTGTTCACTGTGCCTTGGCGAACGTGGCTGGGGCGTGACGAGAGGCCCGCGGGCTGCCAGACTGGCTGGCTGGGCCGGCGGGAAAATCCCGTTGGAAAGGAGGTGGTCTATCTATGTGTAGTCCTTACCAGAGGTGGCTCGCTTAGCGAGCGGCCGACGGGCTGCTGTTCCTCCCACGACTCGCGAATAGTCGAGTGCGGACGGGCGAGGCGGCCACCATTTGTTCGATTTCTCAAGAAGGCCGGTCTGTGGGCAACGTCCCCAGCCGGCCTTCGTTTTTTTGCGCTGGCATCTTCACCGCCATCAGCGCCCCCCCACCCCAACCCTAAGCCCAGGGGTGGCCACCACGCGGTCTCTTCGCCCCAACGACTTGGCGCGGCCTCCCCTGGGATCGAGCGACGCGTTCTATCATCCCAGGGAAGGCCCCACCGCGTCTCCCGAGCACAGGGTGTCCGCTGGGGCCATCCCTGGGCTTGAGGGGGTGTACGGAGCTGGGAAACGGCGTGTGATCTGGCCGCGTTTGCCGCTCGCAGCTTATACTGCCACCCCATCTTGACTCAATCATCGGCCGGACAGGGAGGTCCAGCGCATGTCGACGATTCCATCCAACGTCGGCCTCACTCGTCATTTTCGCGCAGACGCGGGCGGAGCCGCGGCGCAGCGGTCCAGCTTTCGCGCCCGCTTCTTGCTCGGTGACACAAGCACGCGCCAACTCGCCTGGACCGACTACGCTCTCATCGCCGCCTTCGCGTTGACGCTGCTCGGCATGAACCTCGGCGGCGCCCGCGCGCTGACCTACCATGAAGTGACCTTCGCCTCGCCCGCCAAAGAGATGCTCCGCGACGGGCATTGGATCGTACCGACCATCGCCGGCGTGCCGTTCACCGACAAGCCGCCGCTCACCGCCTGGCTGATCGCCGGGTCGCTCGCCATCTTTCAAACCGACGCAGAATGGGCGGTTCGCTTGCCGTCTGTGCTCTCCGCGGCGCTGACCGCTGCGCTCATCGCCGCGCTGGCGTGTCGCTGGTGGGGACGACGCGTCGGCCTGCTCGCCGGCGCAATGCATCTCACGACGGTGGCCACGGTGATGCAGGCGCGGCTCGCCGAGTCCGACATCCATCTCTGCACCACGGTCTGCGGCGCGTTGATGGCCTTCGCCTGGGCGAATGTCGAAAGCCCCGCCGGACGCTGCACCGCGCGCTGGCTTCCTTGGGCGTTCTTCACGTGCCTTGGCCTGGCCTTCCTTTGCAAGGCGCTTGTCGGACCGGTTTTCATCCTCGGCGCCTGCGGACTGTACTTGCTGTGGAGCCAAGACCTGCGCGGCTTCAAGTTCTTTCTGAGTCCGATCGGCTGGCTCCTCTGCGGACTGCTTATCGTGCCGTGGTTCGCGCTCGCAGTGCGTCAGTACCCGCCGATGCTCGATAACTTGCTCCTGCATCACTTCGGACGCTTCAAAGGGAACATGGGCGCGCACGAGCCCTGGTACGCCTACCTGTACCTGATGCCGATGCTGCTCCTTCCGTGGACGCCGCTCGCCCTCTGGCAAATCGTTCGCGGTCTGCGCGACGGCGCCTTCCTGCTGCCAATCTACCGCTTCCTTGTCTGCTGGGTCGCACCGGGGTTGATCCTGCTGTCGATGAGCGCCTTCAAGGCCAAGCACTACACGGTGCCATTGTTGCCGCCGTTCGTGATCCTCGGTGCGATCGGCGCGGCGCAGTATCTCTCGTGGCGACGATCCACGTCGCAGCTTCACTCGCGCTGGCTCTGGGCCTGCAACGCCGGCGGAGTGCTGCTCGCCGTCGCGGCCATTCTCATCGCAGCGCCGCGCGGCGCGACGGGAATCATCCTGGCCGCGCTCACCGCCGGCGCCGGCCTCGCCGTGATGATCGAGTTCGAACGCCGCCGCCGCACCGACCTTGTCGCACGGACTGCTTTCGCCACGGCCTGGGTCACCATGATCTGGGTCGCCTGGTTCGTGCTGCCGGCGCACGACTCCTACCGCCCGCTCGCGCAACTCGCCGCCCGGGTCAACGATCGCGTCCCGGACGGCGCCTCGATCGCCATGGTCCGCCTGCCGGACAACGCGATGACGTACTATCTCGACGCGCCGATCGCCCGGTACGACTTTGAAGAGGACTTTTCGGCGTCCGTCGCGAACCACCGCCCCGAGGAGCCCCTCTACATTCTCGCCCCGCTCAAGGCGAAACAATCGCTCGCCGCCCACGGCAGGCTGAAGCTCCTGGACGAATCCGCTCCGGTCGGCCGCCACACCAGCGGCGCCAACCGCGTGGTGCTCTTTCAACTGACGCCGGGGCCGGCGGAGAAGATGGCGCAACGGCCGTGAGTGTGATGCTCGGTCGATGGTCGGCAACCGGGAAAAGCACGACGAGACGCGAAACGGAATCGCTCGCCGTATCGCTATTCTCCGCACGCATTCATCTTCTCAGTATTGATCTGCTGGCTCGCAACCTGCCATGACCTTCCACTACCAACTCGAACCCGGCCTCTCCACCAGCGACTTCCGCGACCTACTCGTCCGCTCCACGCTCGGCGAGCGCCGACCGATGGACGAGCCCGGCGCTCTCGAGGGCATGCTCCGGAATGCCGATGTGATTGTCACGGCGCGCGATGACAACGGCCTGCTCGTTGGCGTCTCGCGGGCGTTGACCGACTTCAGTTACTGCACCTATCTGGCCGACCTGGCGGTCGACGCCGCGGTGCAGCGATCCGGCATCGGTAAGGAGCTCGTGCGCCGCACGCACGAAGCCGCCGGCTTGCACACGATGCTCATCTTGCTCGCCGCGCCGGCCGCGCGCGAGTACTATCCGAAGCTCGGCATGACGCGCCATGAATCGTGTTGGATGTTCGCCCGCACTCCGCGCGAATTCGCGTAGCCTAGAAACTCGCCTTGACGCGAAACGAGGAAAGCTGCTTCAATGCGGGGGCTTGGGGTGGAGCGAAGGCTCGGCGAAGCTGCGAACAGTGCGGTCAGCCGGTAGTAAGCAGTCAACTCCAAGCCATGAAGACGCAGTCAAACGAGGGCCGCGCGTCGCGGTTCGAACAGGAGATACGCTTCCCCTTGCTCGGCGCCCCAGGGGAGTTGTTGACGGACTGATTTGCGAAGGGCGCCGTCACACGAGGAGCCACGGAAATGGCAACGAAGAAAGCGACGAAGGCGAAGAAGACCACCACGGCCAAGGCCACGGCGAAGCGTTCGCCGAAGAAGGCCGCCAAGAAGGCCAAGCGGTCGACCAAGCCGCGCGCGACCAAGACGGCCGCCAAGAAGTAGTCGCTCCGACGCTTCGCGCCAAGATCCAACGAGAAAGGCCGACGCCCGACCGGGAACTCCACCGGTCAGGCGTCGGCCTAGTTTTTTTCCGAAGTTTGCGCGATGGTAAACTTGGCCGAGGCCCGTGATATAATCCACCTACCGCCCCAATCTCCAGGTGCATCAGGCCATCGACCAATGTTTGAGACACTTGATGTCGAAAGAGTGACGCAGGCGGCGGCCGTTTTGCTGCGACAGCACGGCAGGTCGATGAGCTATCTCCGGCTCCTCAATCTTCTTTACCTGGCCGATCGGGAAAGTCTGCGGCAAAAAGGATGGCCGATCGTCGGCCATCGCGTCGTGGCGACGAAATACGGGCCAATTCACGCCGAAGCGCTCGATCTCGCCCGCGGCGAACATCCCCAGGCGCCGGAATGGTCGCGTCACATCGATCGGCACGGCTACGCCGTAACCCTGACAGTCGATCCCGGCGTCATGCGCTTATCAAAGCATGACATCCAGGTGCTCAACGAAATCGCCGAGCGCTACCGGGAGCTGAACGACTGGGATCTCGTCGAATCGACTCACGCCTTTGACGAATGGCGCAATAACTATCGCGATGAAACGTCGCAGCCCATTCCCTACCGGGACATCGTCACAGCAGTCGGCTTCTCTGCGGAGGACGTCACCGACATCCTCGCGGAGATCGAAGACGCCCGCGAGGCCGAACGACTCCACCAGGCACACAGCCAGCAAGTCGTGTAATGATCGCCGGCGACACCTTTCGCTTTTCGAGTGCTCGGCATACTTGGATCGTCGTGTCCGATCCCTCGCTGAATGCCAGCGACGTCGTCATAGCGAATGTCACGTCTAATAAGACCTGGCAGGATCAATCATGCCTCATAAAGCAGGGTGAACACGAATGCGCTCACTCCGTGGACGTGGTCGTGTATTTCGCCAAGGCTCAATTGCGGTCCAATTCCGCGCTCGACGCGATGCTCTCCGCCGGCCATATTCGCATCGGGGCGCCGATGGGAGCTGAGCTGCTATCGCGAGTCCGGGCTGGCGCCGAGAGATCTGCACAAATCCCTTTCAACGTTCGGCAGGTTCTGGTCGACCAAGGAATATTCGCCAGACCGCAAAAGCCGCGCTGATTGCCGCTGCCGAGCGGCCAATCCAACAAGCCGTAAGCGCGATTTTCGCGACTTACCCGCTGACTTCGGTCCGTGGGTAGACCTGGACCTTTTCCCCTCTTTTGCGCCTCTTCGCGTTTCTCGCGGCCAATCGCCATTCAGGAGATGGCCTACCTCCCGGCCCGCTCCCCCGTACAATCAAGGATTCTACCTTGACCCGCCTCTCCCGGAACCGGCGCGAACTCAAGCATGGCTGCCTCGGATATTGTCATTAAGGGGGCCCGCGAGCATAACCTCCGCAATGTCGACCTCGTTTTGCCGCGAAATCAGCTGATTTGCCTCACCGGCGTCAGCGGTTCTGGCAAAAGTTCCCTCGCCTTCGACACCCTCTACGCCGAGGGGCAACGCCGGTATATCGAAAGTCTCTCCAGCTTCGCACGGCAATTTCTCGGGCAGATGCCGAAGCCGGACGTCGATCAGATTTCCGGCCTCAGCCCGGCGATTTCCATCTCGCAAAAGTCGAGCGGCCAGAACCCCCGCTCAACGGTGGGGACGATCACCGAGATCTACGATTATCTGCGCGTCCTCTACGCCCGGATCGGCCAAGGCCATTGCCCGAAGTGCGGCGAACCGATCACGGCCCAGACGCGCGAGCAGATCCTCGGCCGGATTCTGGCCCTGCCGTCGGGGGCGAAGTTCCAGATCCTCGCGCCGCTCATTCGCGGTCAGAAGGGGGAGTATCGCGATCTGTTCGTCGATCTCCTCAAGCAAGGTTTCGTCCGCGCGCGGGTCGATGGCCGCGTCGTCTCGCTCAGCGACGACCTCAAGCTCGATCGCCAGATGCGGCACAACATCGAGGTGGTCGTCGACCGCCTCGCCGCCAACGCCGCCAGCCGCACACGCATCGCTGAAGCGGTCGAACTCGCGCTCAAGCTCGGGCAAGGCAACCTGATCGTGGCCCTCGAGGACGCGAAGAAAACCGACAGCGCGCCGGTCCCCACCGAAGAGGGCGAAGCGAAGGCGGTCGCGGCCGCACCGAACTCCAGCGACATCCAACTCTCCGCACATTACGCGTGCATTCCTTGCGGATTGAGCTTCGAGCCGCCGTCGCCGCAGTTGTTCAGCTTCAACAGCCCGCACGGCATGTGCCAGGCGTGCGTGGGGCTCGGCGAGGTCTATTCGTTCGATCCCGAAAAGCTCGTCACCGCCCCGGCCAAGTCGTTCATGCAAGGCTGCTTTGAGCTGATCGGCACTTGGAAGGAACTGGGGCGATGGAAGAAGCACATCTTTCAAGGCGTCGCGGAAACGGTCGAACGCGTGCGCGAGCTGGAAAAAGGAACGCTCCTCGAAACCTCCTGGGAAGAGCTTCCGGAGGAGCTGCAAAACCTGCTGCTCTACGGCACCGGCGACTTGCACGTCACCTACACCTGGAAGCACGGCGCCGGCGTACATAAGTATGGCGGCACGTTCGAAGGGATCATCCCCGAACTGCTCGGCAAGTACCGCGGCTCGCAATCGGGCATGCAGCGCCGGCAGTTGGAAAAATATATGCGCGTGCTCGGTTGCACCACCTGCAACGGGGCGCGGCTGAACGAGCAATCCCGCGCGGTGCGTCTCACCACGAAGCACGAGCGCTTCGCCGACAAGCCGTGGCGTTCCCTCCCCGAGGTGTGCGCCCTGGCCGTCTCCGACGCGCAGGCCTTCTTCGGCGAACTCGAGCTCGACGCCACGCAACAGGTGATCGCCGTCGAAGTCCTCAAGGAAGTGCGAGGGCGCCTCGGCTTTCTGGCCAACGTCGGGCTGGAATACCTCACGCTCGATCGCAAGGCCCCGACGCTCTCCGGCGGCGAATCGCAACGCATCCGCCTCGCCGGACAGATCGGCTGCGGGCTGGTCGGCGTGACGTACATCCTGGACGAACCGTCGATCGGCCTGCACCCGCGCGACAACGATCGCCTGCTCGCGACGCTAGAACAACTGCGCGACCTGGGAAACACCGTCGTCGTCGTCGAGCACGACGAAGACACCATGCGGGCCGCCGACCACATCATCGACTTCGGCCCCGGCCCCGGCGTGCGCGGCGGCGAAGTGGTGGCCTCCGGCGATTACGAGAAAATCCTCAGCGCCAAGCGCAGCCTCACCGGCCAATATCTCTCCGGCGCGCGCACCATCGCCGTTCCCGAGCGCCGCCGCACCGCCGGCGAGAAGCGTCTCACCGTCCACGGCGCGCGGCACAACAATCTGAAAAACGTCGACGTCGAGATTCCGCTCGGCGTATTCGTCTGCATCACCGGCGTGTCGGGCTCCGGGAAAAGTTCGCTCGTGAATGACATCCTCGTCGAAACGCTGCGCCGCGACCTCAACGGCGGGCTCGGCGAACCCGGGCTGCACGACAAAATCACCGGGCTGGAACACCTCGACAAACTGATCGCGATCGACCAATCGCCGATCGGCCGCACGCCGCGCTCCAACCCGTCGACCTACGTCAAAGTCTTCGACGAGATTCGCGATCTCTACACGCAGCTTCCCGACGCCAAGGCCCGTGGCTATAAGCCCGGCCGGTTCAGCTTCAACGTCGCCGGCGGGCGCTGTGAGGCGTGCGAGGGAAACGGTTCCAATCGCCTGGAGATGGACTTCCTCGCCGACGTTTGGGTCACCTGCCCGGTCTGCCAGGGGCATCGTTTCAATCGCGAGACGCTGCAGATCAAGTTCAAAGGCAAGTCGATCGCCGAAGTGCTGGAAATGGACATCCAGCAGGCGCTCGAGCACTTCGCCAACGTGCCGCACATCCAGCACAAATTGCAGACGCTTCACGACGTCGGACTCGATTATCTTAAGCTCGGGCAACCGTCGCCGACGCTCTCTGGCGGCGAAGCGCAACGCGTCAAGCTCGCGCGCGAACTCGTGAAGAAGTCGACCGGGCGCACGCTCTATCTGCTCGATGAACCGACGACCGGCCTGCACTTCGCCGATATCGACATGTTGCTCAAGGTGCTGCACGACTTCGTCGAACAAGGCAATACCGTCCTGGTCGTCGAGCACAACCTCGATGTGATCAAGACCGCCGACTGGCTCGTCGACCTCGGTCCCGAAGGGGGCGGCGGCGGTGGGCGGATCATCGCGGCAGGCACGCCGGAGGAAGTCGCCAAGGTGAGCGCCTCGCACACCGGCGCGGCGCTGCGAAAGCTGTTCAAGCAAAACGGCCAGGTCAATGGCAAGGCCGCCAAGCGCCGCGCGCCGCGACCGCCGGCCACGAAGATTCGCGTGCAAGGCGCGCGGCAGCACAACCTCAAAGGGATCGATGTCGAAATCCCGCGCGATCAGATGACCGTCTGCTGCGGGCGCTCTGGCTCCGGCAAGAGTTCGCTGGCGATGGACACCATCTACGCCGAGGGGCAGCGCCGCTACGTCGAAAGCCTCAGCGCCTACGCGCGGCAGTTCGTCGGCCAGATGCAAAAGCCGCAACTGGAACACATCGAAGGGCTCTCGCCGGCGATCGCCATCGAGCAAAAGCACCTGGGGCACACGCCGCGGAGCACCGTCGGCACCGTGACGGAAGTCTACGATTACCTGCGCATCCTCTTCGCGCGGCTCGGCACTCCGTATTGTCCTGATTGTGAATTGCCGATCGGCACGCAAACCGCTGATGAGATCATCGACAAGATCATGGCCCTCCCCGAGGGGACCCGGCTCTATCTCATGGCGCCGATCGAGATCGAAGTCGGCGAGAAATACGAAACGCTCTGGGAAGAGATGCGGGCCGCCGGTTACGTCCGCGTGCGCATCGACGGCGAAACGCATTCCATCGATCAACCTCCCAAGATCGACCGCCGCCGCAAGCACGATGTCGCGATCGTTATCGACCGCATCGTGGTGCAACCGGAATCGCGGTCGCGCATCGCCGACAGCGTGGAACATGCCCTCACGCTCGGCAAGGGCGTCCTCCAGCTCGCCCATCCCAAGAACGACGTGCCGGAGTTGAAATGGCAAGTCGACACCCACAGCCAGCACTTCGCATGCGAAAAATGCGGGCGCAGTTTCGAGCCCCTCGCGCCGCATCATTTCTCCTTCAATAGCGCCCTCGGCTGGTGCGCAAGTTGCGAAGGCCTCGGCACGCAACTCGGCGCGAATCCCGCCGTGCTGTTGCGCGACCCGAAACTCACGTTGGCCGAGGGCGCCATCGCGCTCTGGCCCGAGGCCGGCGAGCCGCTCTTCAAGGCAATGCTGTCGGCGTTCTCCGCGCACACCGGCGTGCCAATCGACGTGCCATTCGAGCTGCTCGCCGCGCGCCACCGCCGCGTCATTATGCACGGCACGGGCGATGAATGGATTCCCGCGCACGCCAAAGGCAAGACGGCCGGCGCCCCGCTGTTTCATTTCCAGTACAAAGGACTTTACCCGGCGCTCGAAGAAGCGTCGCGCATGTCCCCGTCGTTCCGCTCCAAGTTGGAACATCTCACCGACCAGGTGGAGTGCTCCGTCTGCTCCGGCAGCCGACTGCGTGACGACGCCGCGGCGGTCCGTTTCCGCGATCGCACGATGGACGAAATGTGCCGCCAGGCGCTCGGCGATTTGCTGAAGCTCTTCCAAGGCCTGAAGCTTACCGCCGCGGAGAAGAAAGTCGCCGGCGAGCTCGTTCGCGAAGTCATCAATCGCGTACAGTTCCTCGTCGACGTCGGGCTCGAATACCTGACCCTCGCCCGCCCCGCGCCGACGCTCTCCGGCGGCGAGGCGCAGCGCATCCGTCTCGGCAGCCAAGTCGGCAGCGGCCTAACCGGCGTGCTTTACGTCTTGGATGAACCGACGATCGGCCTTCATCCACGCGACAATCAACGACTCATCGACGCCCTCGTGCGCCTCCGCGACCTGGGCAACACGCTGCTGCTCGTCGAGCACGATCGCGAAGTGATCGAGCGCGCCGACGGCCTCCTCGACTTCGGTCCCGGCTCCGGCGAGTACGGCGGAGAAATCGTCGCGCAAGGCACCGCCGCCGAGATCGCCAAGCAGAAAAAATCGGTCACCGGTCCGTACTTGAGCGGCACGAAGGCGATCGCCGTCCCCACGAATCGCCGCGTGGAAGGCTCGATCGCGGCGGCGCCGACCAAATCCGCGAAATCCAAAGTCGCAGCCAAGCCGAAGAAAAACAACACGCCCGCTGCGCCACTCCACGCCGGCCTCTGGCTCGAAGTCCTCGGCGCGCGGCATAACAACTTGAAGAACGTCAACGTGCGGATTCCGCTCGGCGCGTTCACCGTCGTCACCGGCCCCAGCGGCAGCGGCAAGAGCTCGCTTGTCGAAGACGTGCTCTACAACGCGCTCGCCCGCACGCTGCATCGCGCCAACACGGTCCCCGGCGCGCACGATGGCATCCGCGGTCTTGCCGCCGTGAACAAAGTCATCCGCGTCGATCAACAACCGCTCGGCAACACCCCCACCTCGAATCCCGCCACCTATACCGGCGTCTTCGAGTTGATCCGCAACCTCTTCTCGCAACTCCCCGAGGCCCGGCTCCGCGGTTACTCCCCGCGCCGCTTCAGCTTCAACGTCCCCGGCGGGCGCTGCGAAAAATGCGAAGGCAACGGCCAACTCAAAATCGAAATGCACTTCTTGCCCGACGTCTGGGTCGAGTGTGACGAATGCCGTGGCAAACGCTACAACCCCGAAACGCTCGCAGTGCGTTTCCGCGATCATACGATCGCCGACGTGCTTGACATGCCCTGCGGCGCGGCGGCCAAGCTCTTCGAGAACATCCCCAAGGTGCGCCGCATTCTGCAAACGCTCTGCGACGTCGGACTCGACTACGTCCGTCTCGGCCAGGCCGCGCCGACGCTCTCCGGCGGCGAGGCGCAGCGCGTCAAGCTCGCCGCGGAACTTTCGCGTCCTGACACCGGGCAGACGCTATACCTCCTCGACGAACCGACCACGGGCCTGCATTTCGACGACCTGGCCAAACTCCTCGACGTGCTCAATCGCCTCGTCGACCTGGGCAACACGGTCGTCGTGATCGAGCACAATCTCGACGTCATCAAGACCGCCGACTGGGTCGTCGACCTCGGCCCCGAAGCGGGCGAAGGGGGCGGGCAGGTCGTCGTCGCCGGAACGCCGGAAGAAGTCGTCGCGCACGCGGAAGCGGCGCTCAAAGATCGCTCCGGCAAGACGCCGCGCTCGCACACCGGCGAAGTGTTGGCGGCCGTCGTCAAGGCCGGACCGCACGCGCCGCGCGCCAAGTACGACGTCGCCGTGGCGACCGCGGAGCAAGACGGCGACCTGGATATCAACCAGCTCGGCGCGGAAGTGCAGATGCCGTGGCAAGTGAACGGCCGCCGCTGGCACACGCTGGAGCGGATCGCGCGCAACGGCAACGCCACGCGCTGGGACGGCGAAATCCTCGGTCGCGTCGTCGACTTCATCCACAGCCATGGCAGCTTCAGCGCCACGAATTGGGACAACCGCACGATCGTCGAGATCAACGCCGCCAGAAAAACCGACGGCTGGTTCATGCACGCCATCACCGGCGAGGAATGGCTGCTCAAACTCAAGTTCCGCACCGCCAAGCGCAGCTTCGAGCGCGAGGGGCTCGTGAAAGCGCTCGACCTGAAACCGCTCAACGAACTCCCTGATATCCCCGTCTACGGCTCCGACCCGCGCGTCACCTGCAAGAACCTGCAAGGCCCGTGGCAGGAGATTCAACTGCGCGTGCATTCGCTCGCGGAAGTCGACAAACCGGCCTTCTGGGAATTTCTCGAAAAGGCGGTGCAAGGTTTCCAGGCGCTCACCGAAAAAGCGCAAACGAATCCGGACGAGCTCATGCCGTGGCGCGTGCTGGGGCGCAAATGGCACCTCTCGCGCAAAGGCTTCCCGCCCGGCAAGCGCGTCCACTGGGAAACGGAAGTACTCGAAGACCTCTGTGAGCTCCTCACCGACGTCGCGCCCGAAGGTCAGTTCCTCTGGAACAGCCAGCTCGTCGTGCACCTTTGCCTCGACGGTCCCGGCAAACCCTGGGCGACGCTGCACACCAAGCACCCGGCCGCCGTGGAACTGGTCTTGAACGGCCCCAAGAATCGTTTCTCGCTCGGCCGCGTCGCCGATCTCGCCGCGGAACGCGAAGTCGAATCACGCACCGCCGACCGCGACCAGGTGAAACTCCGCTTCCGCACGCAAGACGACCTGAATGCCGGCGACCTGGCCGGCTTCCTCAGAGAACACCTGGAAGCCGTCCGCCAAGGCGTCGCCAGCTCCAGCGACTAACCACGCGCGTTGTGCCACCGCCTCGCGTTGTGCCCCGGTCTCCCGACCGGGGCACGGCCCCGACCGTAGGTCTCCAATCCAGAACCGTCCTAATCCTCCTGCGCCTCCACCGCCGACAACTGCGTCACCGCCGCCACGAGGTCCTGGTCCTGCCGCGCAAACACCGTGCGCAAATCGAACAGCAGCTTCCCGTTCTGAATGCGCCCCACGACCGACGGCGTCCCGGTGCGTAGCGCCTGTGCGAAGCGGTCGACGCTGAGCGCACGCGGCGTGATCGCCACCGCCCAGGTCTTGAGCTCCTGATTCGGCACCGACCCGCCCCCCAGATACGTGACGTCCTCCACGGCCGCCGCCCCCGCGACCGATGCCGCGGCGGCGATCTGCGGCGACAGACGTTCCGCGCGGAGCTTCAAATTCTCAACCGGCGTGGTCAACAATTCCAACAGCGGCACCTTTCGCTGCGCTTCCTCGGGCTTGCGATAGATCCGCAGCGTCGCCGCGAGCGCCGCCAGCGTCAGCTTGTCGACGCGCAGCGCGCGGCTCATCGGATGCTTCGCGATCTTCTCCACCAGGTCGCGCCGGCCGACGATGCATCCGCATTGCGGGCCGCCGAGAAGCTTATCGCCACTGAAGAGCACGATGTCGGCCCCTTGGCGAATGCTTGCCGCCGCGATCGGTTCTCCGGAAATCCCAAACGGCGCAAAGTCCACGAGCGCCCCGGAACCGATATCGTCAATCATCGGCAACGAGTGCTGCCGCGCGAGCGCTGTCAACTCCGCCAGGCTCGCTTCTTCCGTGAAACCCACGACGCGGTAGTTGCTCGTATGCGCGCGAAACAGCGCCGCCGTCGCTTCGCCGATCGCCGCCCGGTAATCGCCGATCCGCGTCTTGTTTGTCGTCCCCACTTCCCGAAGCGTCGCGCCGCTCGCCGACATCACGTCGGGCAACCGGTAGCTCCCGCCGATCTCAATCAATTGCCCGCGCGAGACGATCACCTCGCGCCCCGCGCACAGCGCGGAGAGCGTCAGCATTGTCGCGCCGGCGTTGTTATTCACAACGAGCGCCGCTTCAGCCCCGGTCAATTCGCACAACAATCCCGACACCGCCGTCACGCGCTGGGAGCGATCTCCCGAAGCCAGGTCGACCTCTACGCTCGCATACCCGCGGGCTACGGCCACAAGCGCGTCGATCGCCTCGTCCGCCAGCGGCGCGCGCCCGAGTCCCGTGTGCAGCAAGATGCCAGTGGCATTCACCACCGGCCGCAACGACGGCTGCTCTCCTTCCAGGATGCGCCGCGCGATCCGCTCCGCCAGATCGCCAACATTCGGGAGCGAGGCCTCGCCCACCGAGGTGCGCAACTCGCTCCGCAATTCCTCTAGCACGCCCCGCGCCCGCGTCACTACCACGTTGTGACTCAACTTCCCCACCAGATTCCGCAACGGCGGGCTCTCCAGCAGTTCATTCACCGAGGGCAGATTTCGCAGCAAATTGACCGGCATGGGAAGAACTCCGCGGACAAGGTTTTCGGCTGCGGCAATTATACTGCGTTTCCCGGGGCCATGCGGGAACCTGAGAGTGAACCGGACCGGCCGATTTGCCGCGGTTTGGCAGGCAATGCTACAATCGAAGCATGCAATACCCGCTCTCCCCCGAACTTCGCGATGCATTAGCGGCGCACCCCGGCGAGCCGATCGAACTGCGCGACGACGCTTCGAAGGCGCTGTATGTCGTCCTGCCGAAGGAGCGGTTCGAGCGCTTGCGCGAGCTTCTCGCGGTGGATGAACGGGAAGTCCGCGAATTCTATCCCGCCCAGGAACGCGCCCTCGGCCTCGCCGGCTGGGACGATCCGGAGATGGATATCTACAACGACTACGACGCGCACCGGCCATGAACGTGTCGCGCGGAGACGTCGTTCTGCTGGGCGTTCCCTTTGCATCGGGAACGGGCGCAAAAGTGCGGCCCGCGGTCGTCGTCCAATCCGATCACAATAATCGTCGATTGGCGACCACGATTATTGCACCCGTCACATCGAACCTGCGGAATGTTGTGGAGCCGACGCAAGTGGCGATCGACATCCATACCGCGGACGGAAGACTGACCGGCTTGCTGAGACCCTCAGCTGTTAAGTGCGAGAACCTGGCGACGATAGTTCGCGCCGATATTCAACGTCGTATCGGCGCTTTGTCGCCCGCCTTGAAGCAGAGCCTCAACCAAGCGTTGCGTGCCGCGCTGGAGCTAAGCTAGCGCAAATCGCGTTCCCAGAAAGCAAACCAGGGGAACGGCGAACCGTTCCCCTGGAGAAATGCTTGGTTGCAACGAGACTCAAACGACTACTTGAAGTCGGTTTCGTTGAGCGGCGTCCGCATCGGGAATGGCTGATCGACTGCGCCGTCGCAGTTGACCGCCCGGCTGCCGTTCGGCGTCATCAACTGAGCGTACACCGCATACGGGATTGTCTCGTTCAGCGTCGTGACGTGACCGTCCACGAACGACACAATCACAATTCCCGGGTGTTGACTCGATGGCCGCACGTCGTGATAGCGGTTCTGCGAAATGTTCTTGTCGGTTTCCGGAAATGGCGGCTTGATGCCATTGATGTCGTAGTCGGTCGCGGGGCTCGGAAGATTCCCGACGGGCATCCAGCAAATGCCAGTGAAGTGTTCGCCTAGCACCGTCTGCGACGGATCGTATGACGGCGGGGCATTGCCGCCAGCGGCACCGACATCGGTCCAATTCCGCGACTCAACACGCTCGGCGAACATAATCGTGGTCGCCGTGCCGTCGTTCGCGCTGACCGAGCTCGTATTCAGCTTGACCAACTTCTTCGGCTTCTGCGGCTGACCGTTCGGACCGACGGCAGAGCCCGGTCCGAAGAATGGATCGGCGTCGTGGAACACGCCGTTGGCGGCCGAATCGCCCGAAGCCACCATCGCGTCATCTTCGCTACCGAGTTGGCGATCGGGCACTCCGGCATTCACGGCATAGCTGATCGGGGCACCGCCGGCTTGCGAAGGAGGATCGCTCGGGCACTGCATAATCTCCAACGATTCCGTTGGCACCGGCGGATTGCCCAAGAAGAAGGTGTCGGTGTTGTCTTCCGGACCCTTCTTCGTATACGCCCGGTACAGATCGTTACGGTCCAACTGCGGCAAGATCATGAACGCCCAACTCGCCTTGACCTGTTGGTTGGCGCTCATTCCCTGGGTCGGAATCCCCAGGTGCTCGCGCCACCCTGGGAAGCGTTGCTTGCTACTCTCGAAGTTCTGGGTGGCCAGCGTGATGTTTTTCAGGTTGTTAATGCAGGTGGCTCGACGGCCGGCTTCGCGGGCATTTTGCACCGCCGGCAGGAGCAAGGCGACCAGCATCCCAATGATGGTGATCACCACCAACAACTCGACCAACGTGAAACCGGATCGATGTCTCCGCGCGCTCATTCTCTACCTTCCTTTTTTTGACACTCGGCCCCTCGATTGCCCTCTGCCGACCCAACCAAGATTATCGCGAGCAGTTCCGGCGAATGCTAGTGTTTTGCACCCAGTTTTTCCCAAATCCGCCCGGAACGCCCCCCGCCCCCTGCGTCAAGGAGGGGAGACTGCCCGCGAAACACGCGAAAATTCCGCCCGCCCAACCCAAGTCACTCCCTCACGCCCAGCCGCAGCTCCAGCGACACCTCGTTCGCCGCCGCGACCACCACTCCCGGGGCCAGTTCGCTTGCTGCCGCGACCCTCGCCGCGCCTAACTCGGCCAGCGTCAGCGTGCCCGGCAGGGTCGCCGTAAGCGTAAAGTCGGACTGACCTTCCGGCACAATCACCTGCGGCGCCGGAACCGACTCCGGCAGCCCAGTAATCTTGACCGCGACCGGATGCTGGAAGCCCTCGGGCCGGACCACCTTGCCGTGCAACTCGACGGCGAGCTGGTTCTCGGCGCCCGGCGTCACGGAAGCCGCGTCGGCGAGCTCGATCATGAACGACGGCCGCACGACCGACATCCGTCGGCTTGGGCTGAACACCGTGGCCAGCACCTGGCTGCCGTCCGCCGAAAGCAGCTCCGCTTGCAATGCAATGTCGTAGGGAATCGGCGGCAAATCGGCCGGAACGGCGATCGGAATTGGCACTGTGCTCTGGTCGGCCGGCACGACGACCTCCTGCGCCAGCCGCAACGTCTTCGGCAGGTCCGGCACGTTCTGGTTGTTCTCCTGCCGCATCGGCGGGACTTGCGTCGTCACGAGCGAAAGCCGCACGGGGCCGCTCGCGCTTGCGGACCGATCCAATTGCACGCCCAGCATCGTGTTCGAGGCGAGCGTCAGCACGTCGCCGGCCGATTCGCTCCACGTCAGCGCCAGCGGCGCCGCCGGCGCGGTGGAAATCGCGATCTCATTCGCCAGCCATGGACTGAACCTCGCCGCGGCGCCAGCCGGGGCGAGCCCCACGACGTGCGAATTGTCGGAGGCTCCCGTTCCATGCAACCACGCCACGCTTGCCGCCGAGCCGGTGCCGCGCAACGTCACCAGCGCGTCGTTTGTGCCGGCGGGAAGCTCGCCATTCTCGACCACGATCTCCTCGGGGAGCGGTCCCACTGAGAGCGAGACGGCCGCGTCGGCGGCGGGACGATCGGCATGCACGCGCACGAGCGCAACGCCGTTACTTGGAATGAGGTAACGATCCGCGTCGGTGGTCAGTCGCAGCGTCGGTTCATCGGCTGGAATGACGCTCAAGCGGTAACGGAACTCCTCCCCGCCGCGATGGCGCAGGTCGCGCAGCGAAAGCGTCACCGGCTCGCCGGGCATCGTGAATTCCAAACCAGGATCGACCGTCCCCGGCTGATCGTCCGCCGCGGCGAGTTGATTGCCGTCGGACGCATGGACCGCCAAGACGCCGTCGAGCGGGGAGTTCGCGCGCTCGGCGATGCACTGCACGCGCAACGTCTTGCCGGGAGGCGCGACGACGACGTACTGATCCGCTTCCCCCGCCGAACCGATGCGCCCATTGATGCCGACCGGCGCGGGGAGCGGTCCCAGGACGAGCGCGTCCTCGTCCTCGACCACTTCACGCCAGGGGCTCACGTACATCCGCAGCAGCCCAGTCGGCGCGGCGCTCGGCCGCGGCAGCAGAATCGGACTCCAACCTTCGTCGTAGCCGCCTCCACCGAGCAGCGCGCCGAGGCCGCGCGACTCGACCTCGGCGAAGTTCATCGCCCGCCAGAACGGGATCATTGCCGTGGCCTCGTTCGTGATCTTCAGCCGGAAAAACGCCGGCGGCTGACCCTGAAACAAGGCGTCCTGCAACTCGATCTGATACTTGCCGTCGCGGGGCAATGTGGTCACAAGCCGCGCGTCGCCATCAAGCCGCGGGTCCGCTTGTGCCCAGGCGATTTGCGCCCCCTGCTCATCCAGCACGCGAATCGTCGGATTGAGCATACTCCCCAAACGCCGCGCCTCGACTTCCACGGCCAGCAGTTGATCGCGCTTCCCGGTGAGCGACGTGACCATCCGCGTCGCGCCGTCGCACGTTCCGCTCAGCGCAATCGGCCACGCGCTGATCTCGTTCACCCATTCCGACTCCGGCAAGTCGTCGACCACGACCGCCACCGGGTTGGAAATGCCGAACTCATTCGCGATTCGCAACTGCCGAATGCCCGGGGCGGCGCCCCTCGACGGCGATTCCGCGGCGCCTTCCGCAAGCGGGTCCGTCGCGGTCGGGAGTTGAATCATCAGTTCCGCGCGCTCGGCGGTCGAGCCCTCTTTGGCCACGGCCTGAACCAGGTCGCGCCCCAGCCAGACGCGCGGCGCCGGCATCAATTCGGCGCCGGCGACAACGACCGTCGTCGTGGCGCCAATCTGCAATCCGCGCAGCGAGACACTATCAATCCGCGGCGCAGCGACCAAGGCATCGCCCCAGCCCACGACGGCGAGACAAAACAGCAACCCGACGACATTTTGTACCTTGGGCATATGCGATGACTCCAGCGAGCACGGCGCAGGCTTCACCACGGAGGCACAGAGGGCACGGAGAGGAGAATGCAATCGTTTTGAGCGCGTTTCTTTGTCGGGCGTGACTTGCATCGGCACGATCACTCAAATGACTGACTG
>CAZUBB010000033.1:28689-28914 GCA_964618485.1 uncultured Pirellulales bacterium | reverse complement strand
AGTTCTGCACGTACGCCACGTGGTGGATTCGCCAGGCGATCACCCGGGCCGTCGCCGACCAGAGCCGGACGATTCGTATTCCGGTGCACATGGTCGAAACGATGTCCAAGGTGCGGAATGTCTCGCGGCAGTTGCTGCAAGACCTGGGGCGCGAGCCGACGATCGAAGAGACGGCCCGCGCGGCCGGAACGCCGATCGATGAGACCCGCCGCGTGCTGGCGATGA
>CAZUBB010000033.1:12873-28620 GCA_964618485.1 uncultured Pirellulales bacterium | reverse complement strand
GTCCGGTCGGCAACAGCGAGGACAGCCACTTCGGCGACCTGCTGCCGGATCAGGGGGCCGAAAACCCCGCCATCGGCGCCGCGCAGGAAATGCTCCGCGGGCGCATCAACAAGGTGTTGAAGACGCTCAGCTACCGCGAACGGGAGATCATCAAGCTCCGTTACGGCCTCGGCGACGGTTACAGCTATACGCTGGAAGAAGTCGGGCACATTTTCAAAGTGACCCGCGAGCGCATCCGCCAGATCGAAGCCAAGGCGGTTCGAAAGCTCCAACAGCCGAGCCGGGCTCAAGAGCTGACCGGGTTCCTCGACTAGAACTTCGAGTCCGAGAATTCAGCAAACCGACCAGCCCAAGGGAATTCTCTTGGGCTGGTTTCGTTTTGTTAAAGGGGGAAACGACGGATGGACGAAAACTCCCCGGCAGCCGCGCCAGGATCGACGCCGGTCGAAGTGGCGAGCGATCATTGATCGACCGACGGCGGAGCATTGCCGCGAATCAGAGCTTGCGCTTCTTTGAGTATCTTCCCGAAGAGAACGGATTCGTCCCATCGCACCATGTCGTCCAAAGGGGGATGCCGTGGCGGCGACTCTCCTTCGACGGGGACCGCGTCGCGTGCCGCGGTGAATTCTTGGATCTCGCGCGCGATTTGTTCGCTGCGCGAAGTATGCCAGTGCTCAGCGCGCTCTAACCAGCTTTGCGCTTTCTCGCGTTCGTTCAATTGATGATACGACATCGCCAGGAATGCCATGGCGAGAAAATGCGGATACTCGCCTTGCCTGGTCGCCGAGGCGGTGAGTTCGCGCACGGCGTCCTCCGGATGGCCGGCGCGATAGAGCATCACGCCCAGGTCCTGCTGCGCCCAGGGTTCATGCGTGAGCTTCGCCGCGGCACGCTTCGCGATTCTGACCGCGACCTCCTGATCTGGTAGCGCATCGGGCGCGAGTCCGCAGGTGAAGCCGATCGCTTTGGAAAAACCTGAATCGCTGTTGTCGTCGTGCAATTGAACGAGGCCTTCGCACGCCTGGCGGTAGAGTGTCGAGTCGCCGGTTATGACTGCCATCCGCGCTAACGTGTAATCGACCCAGGGGAGCGTGGCGTCGCGCACGTCGGGACGCAGCGGGAGGAGAATCCGCGCGGCCTCCAGGCAGCGTCTTTTTGCGGAATCATAATCGCCGCGCAGTTGGTCATTCGCGGCGGCGTCGTTCAGTACCACCGCGACGCGCCCGCCACTAGGACCGAGGGTGGCACGGAGAATATCGAGCGCTTCGGCGTAGGCGGCTTCCGCTTCCTCGTATCGTCCTTGCCGGCGGAGAAAATTCGCAAACGCGGCGGTCGAATGTCCGACAAAGGGACGGCGCCCAAGCGTGAGCTTGTCTGAGTCCAACGATTCACGGAACAGCCGTTCCGCGGCGCGGGCGTCGCCATTGTCGGCAAGATCGTCGGCAGTTTCGCGCGTCAAATAGCTGACGATGGGATGCTGCTTGCCGAAGACCTCGGCGACTTTGTCGCAGGCCTGCAGGTTTGCTTGTTCGGCGCCTCTCGCGTCGCCCCCATTTCGCGCAATTCGGCTCGTAATATAGAAACCAATCGCCTCTCCCAGTCGGCGATCACCTTTGGCCTTGTCAAGAATGCCTGCCGCAGTGAGCAAATCGCCGACAGCGTACGCGCTCCGACCAAGGCGAATCAGCACCACGGCGTGGGCGAAATGCGCATAGGCAATGTCGCGATGATTGGCATTCAAAAGCGCAGTGCGCGTGTTGATTACGTTCTGCAACAGTTGCTCCGCCTCGGCGCGGCGATCTCCCTGGTTGAAACTGATGATCCAGGCGAGCACGAACTCGCTGAGCGCGATGTCGAGATGAGGGGCCTCTAATTCCGCGCGGCGGATCTCCAGCGCCTCGGTGGCGCTTTTCTCGGCGGCATCGAAGTCGCCTACGAAGAAGTGAAAGATCGCCAGGCTATGCAGACTTTCAGCGACCGCGAGATGGCGATCGCCAAAGGCGCGGCGGCGCAAGGCGAGGGCCTTGGTCAAGAGCGGCTCGGCCTCGTTGACGCGCATGTAGCTCGTGTAGACATTACCGATGCGGTCCATCAGCATCGCTTGTACCGCCGCCTGCGCGGCGAGTTTCTCGGGGATTGCGCCGCCTTCCACGCCCGCCAGTTCGCGCTCCAACGCCTCGGTGTCGGCGAGCACTTGTTTCGCGCCGGCGTCGATCAACTCGACGGCCGTGGTGTTAGCGTCGACGCGCTCCGCGGAGCCGAGCGAATAGCCCGAGAGCCCAATCGGGTCGGCGCCCTGGTACATGCCGGCGAGCACCGCCGCGACGCGTTCCGCAACCGCGGCCTGCTGATTCGCCCGCGCGGCTTCGTCGCGGGCGCTCCGCTCGGCGGCCTCGGCGCGGTCGCGCTGCTTCTTTTCCTGGACCGAGATCGCGACGGCGCGGTTGCGCGCGAGTTCCGCCTCGTCGCGCGCTTGCGCGATGCGCCAGGCCGCGATCGTTGAGACGATCGCCGTGCTCGAGAGCAACACGACGACGGCCGCTCCCAGACTTGCGGGGAGTGGATTGCGCCGGCACCAGCGCCAGCCGCGCGCGAGGGAACTGATCGGCCGCGCGTGAATCGGCTCGCCGGCGACGTGACGGCGAAGTTCGTCGGCCAGCTCGCGCGCGCTGCCGTAGCGCTTGGCAGGTTCCTTCTCCAGGCACTTCAGGCAGATCGTCGCCAGGTCTTTCGGCACGCGGCTATTGAGTTTGCGGGGACTGGGCGGTTCGTCGTGGAGAATCTGCAGAATCAGCATCCGCTTCTCGCCGCGGAACGGCAGCTCGCGCGTGAGCAGTTCGAAGAGGATCACCCCCAAGGAGTACACGTCGCTTTTGGCGTCGGCCTCGTGCGCCTTGCCACGGGCTTGTTCGGGACTCATATACGCGGGCGTGCCGAGAATCTGCCCGTCCAGCGTCATGGTGATTTCGCCGGTTTCGCGCTTGGCGAGGCCGAAGTCGGTGATGTGCGGCTGGCCGTCGCCGTCCATCAGGATGTTGCTTGGTTTGAGATCGCGATGGACGACGCCGCGCTCGTGCGCATGCTGCACCGCGTCGGCGATCTGTGCGACGAGCGCCGCGGCTTCGCGCGTGGTCAAAGGGCGGGCTTTGGCCCAGTGTTGCAGGATGGCCCCATCGATGAACTCGCTGGCGATGAAAAACGTGTCCCCTTCGCGACCAACTTCATGCACACTGACGATGTTCGGGTGGCGCAACTGCGCCGCCGCGCGTGCGTCCCGCAGAAAGTACTCGGCTTCCGTGCTGTTGAGTTGCCCGCGCCGCGGCACTTTGACGGCCACGATGCGGTCGAGGAGCGTGTCGCGCGACCTCCAGACGGCGCCGAATCCGCCGATGCCGACGCGATCGAGCAACTCAAAGTGCGCGAGCTTTCGCGGCGCCGCCGGTTGGACCGAATCGGTCGCCGGGGGCTCGTTGGCCAGCGTCGTGTCTTTGCTGATCAGCGTGATGTCGCTGCCACACGACGGGCAGACGAGCTCGTCCAAAAGATTGTCGGATGCGAGCTCGATCGGGTGATGGCAATGCGGGCAGCGAATCTGCATCGTCAGCTCGCTGGCAATGGGACCGGGCGCGCCAGTGCTCGATTGTGGCTTGCCGACCCATGCTGACGCAAGAGATTTGCGCCCCCGCCGGGGTGGTTCCGCGAGAACGATTTCAGGCCGGGGGCGAGTTCGCCCCCGGCCTGACGATCGTTGCTGACCGTGATGACTACGAACTACCGCCGACGATATCGCAATCCGAAGAGCGCGGCGGCCGTGACGGCGACGAGTGCAAACGATCCTGGCTCGGGGACGGCCCCTCCCGTGGCGCCGAAGTTGTTGCGGACGGCGTTCAGATCGTCGAGGTCGACGTCATTGTCGCCGTCGGTATCGCCGAGGATCGGATCGCCGGAACCGCCGAAGTTATTGCGGACATTATTCAAGTCGTTGAGATCGACATCGCCGTCGCCGTCCGTGTCTCCCGGCGTTAGCACGGCGGCAGACGAAATGCGCACATTGTCGAAGGCGACGATTTCATTGAAGAACGTGCTGTAGGCTTCGAACTTGATCACGAGACTCGTCGCCCCTGCGGGCAACGGGAACGTCAAGTCTTCGAACGTGTTACCCAACACGTGGCCGTTGAACGCTAGAGCGCCGGTGCCGTTGGCGGTGTAGTTGGCGATCAATTGGAACGGTTGCGGGCCATCGCCATCGGGATCGGCGAGGATGCGGAACGCGTCAGGGTTTTCGAAATCGATATTGGTCCCCGCCAAGGCGATCGTGAGTTCCAGGTCAGTTTCGCCCGTAACGTCGATCGGATTGAGCGTGAGCGTGCGCGGGATGTTATCGCCGCCGCCTCCGTAGGAGGGTTCGTTCATGTCCGCGCCCGCGAAGAAGCCGGCACCTTCGTTGCCAGAGATACGGCCGCCTAAAAGGTCGCCGTTCGTGTCAATGACGACGAGCGCCGGTCGTTCCTGCAACACCGGCGCAGGGATATACGTCGTCAGGTTGATGTCTCCCACGAGCCGCACGGGATCCGAGGCGAGGTGGTCGCCGAGCACCGTCCAGTTTTCGAGATTAATCGGTCCGACCTGACCGCCGCCGGCGTTGAAGGCGACGGACAACTCGGACGCATAGTCAGCCGTATTGTCGAAGCTGACCCATTCGAAGTTGTACTGTCCCGACTGCAACGTGGCGGTGCCGAACGTATCCTGGAAGGCGTGCGTAGCGTCGTCGACGATGATGTCATCGGCGGCGTTGAATTGACCGTTGCGGTCGAGATCGATGCGGAAGCGGCCGCCGTCATCGCCGCTGAGCGCGAAGGAGTAGTCGCCTGCCGCGTCGACGGTAATCTGTCCGAGTCCGCGAACGGCGAAACCATCGGTCGGGCCGCCGGGCACGGCGTTGTTGAAGGTCCAGTTGCCGATAGTCGCTGCGGAGAGATCCGCGTTGGGAACCGAACCCGTGGCCGTGGTGCCGCCCAGGCCGCCGGAAATCAATTGATCGACCTTGGCAAGCGTGTCAATCGTCGGCGGCGCCGTGGTATTGAACGTCGCCACAACCTGGCCGCCCAGCGGCACCGTGCGCCCAGGCGAATAGAGCGTCTGAGGCGCCGTGGTCCATTGAATCGTGCCGCTCTTGCCGCCGGCCGCGGGATGTGCGGGCGTGGTGATCTTCACCTGTCCCGCATCGACGGGGACCGCGGCGCCGATTCCGGTGAGGCCGAGATCGTCGAGGCCGCTCGATTGCCAGGTGATCAGCGGCGCGGCGAACTTATTGAACTTGGTCGGCGGCGCCGGATCGGTCGGACTAGAGATCAAGACCAATCGCGTGCCGGCCGCGTTGGGGAGCGGCGCGTCGAGCGCGAGGCCTTGCACGTTGTGGCCGGCGGCGATGAGGCGTTCCTGGATGAAGAGATCGCTGGCCGTCGTGGGCGG
Source organism: uncultured Pirellulales bacterium (assembly GCA_964618485.1). GTDB lineage: Bacteria > Planctomycetota > Planctomycetia > Pirellulales > JALHLM01 > JALHLM01. The sequence goes on along the minus strand of CAZUBB010000033.1, from coordinate 23,148 downwards.
CGGCGACATATAGGTGATCAGGTTCGAGGCCCTGCCCTCGGCAGCCCAGTTCACCGTGCCGTCGAACACGCCCAGCGCATCGCTGGTCCATTGCGCGGGATCGATCTCATGGCTCCAGAGGAGCGCCGCCCAGCGGGCGGGGGCGCGATTGATGACGCCGACTTCGCCGACGTTGAAGTTGTGTTCCCAGTACGATGGGCCGTCGGGAAGCGTGAGGTTCATGCCGCGCCCGCCGACGGTGTAGCGCACGCCGTCGCCGTCGGTGTTAAAGCCTTCGACAAAGGGGAGCTGCGCCTGCGCCGCTGCCGACAGAGCGAGCCAGGCCAGCGCCACGCAGGTGAATTGTTGAGCGCTACTCCGACGTTGCGATCGCGGCGTTACCGAGGGCCTCATGACGGAACTCCTGGGCGGGGCTCCGTTCACCGGCGCGCGAAACGAGCCCGCGCCGCGACAAGCGGCGTTCGGGATTGTGAAGGACCAAGTCGCGGGGGGAACTCCACGATCGCAAGGACGACCGCAAGACTCTCCGCGCTGCGGGGCGCGCAGTCAGGCGAACGGAGCTTGGAAACGATGAGGAACAATTCCGCTCCGCCGGAACAATTCGCGGACAAGACGAGCGAGTTATCCCGGCGAGGCTCGAACGAGCCGGGCGCGAATATAACGCGGCGAATCGCGATCGACAAGCAAATTTTCGAGACGTTGCGCGCTTTTGCGCACCCGCGCTACGCGTGTAATCCGCGTGGCTGAAGTAGCGAATCCGTTTCTTCGCGGCGCTCCCCTGGCGATCAACCGGTCGCCGTCGCGGTCGACTCCGGCAGACGTCCGCCGAGTTCTCGATCGAGGTCGAGCATCGCCGAAGGATCGTTCTTCACCATGTGAAACTTCGCGACCACTTCGCGCGCGGTCCGTTCTTCTTCAACCTGCTCGGTGATGAACCACTGCAGCTCGACAAGCGCGGCGAAGGCTTTTTCCGTGAACGCCAGTTCGTAAAGCGCGTTGATCTTCGCGCTGACTTGGATTTCCTGTTCCAGCGCCTGCTCGAAGACTTCAATCACCGACGCGAAGTCGCCGCGCGGGGCCGGGAGTTGCTTGAGCACGACCTTGGAACTGCGGTCTTGCATGAATTGATAGATCTTCATGCCGTGGCCGTACTCTTCCTGGCTCTGTACTTTGAGCCACTTCGCGCAGCCGAGGAAATTGTTCCGCTCGCAGTAGGCGGACATCGCCAGGTAGTTGTAGGACGAGATCAGCTCCGTATTGATCTGGTCGTTGAGCGCATCTTGCACGGTTTGGCTGAGCATGACGTTATCTCCAGTTGAATTTGCGGTTGGTTTTCGCGTTGGTCTTGAAGGCCTGGCAACGCGCAGATTCTAGCGGCGCGGAGCGCTCAGGAAAGGGCATTTCTTGGGCAAAAACGCGAGAAAACAGGGATTCGTCCGTCGGCGGAGATTGAGTCTCAATCCTTCACGGCGGGAGGCTGCAAGTGCTGCTGAAAATACTCAATCAGGCGGCTGTAGAGGCGGCGCGTCACCAGCGGATCCGGCGTCATGTGCGTGAGCCCCCGCAGCGGCAGGAAGTCGTACTCGCGTCCGGCGCGGAAGAGCGCGTCGGCCAGCTTGACGCTGTGCAGGAAATAGACGTTATCGTCCGCCGTGCCGTGGACGAGCAACAACTTTCCCTGCAGGCGATCGGCATAGGTCAGCACGTTGCTGACTTCGTAACCGCGTTGGTTCTCGTCCGGCATTCCGAGATAGCGTTCCGTGTAATGCGTGTCGTAGTCGGCCCAATCGACGACGGGAGCGCCGGCGACCCCGGCGCGAAACACGTCGGGGCGCTGCAAGAGCGCCATCGCCGTGAAGTAGCCGCCGAACGACCAGCCGTAGATGCCGACGCGCTCCAGGTCCAGCTCCGGAAACTTTTCGCCCAGGGCCTTCAGGCCGCGGACCTGGTCTTCCAGGGGGAGCGTGATGAAATCGCCGCGGATCGCGCGTTCGAACACACGACCGCGCGCGGGAGTACCACGACCATCGATCGAAACGACGATGAACCCGGCGTCCGCGATCCATTGATCGAGCAAATATTTACCCGAGTTGGCGATGACGGTCTGAGCGTGCGGGCCGCCGTAGACGCTAACGATCACCGGATAGCGCTTCGCAGGATCGAAGTCGCGCGGGCGCACGATCGCGGCATGCAACTCGGGATCGTGGCCCACGCGAGTCAGTTCCACGTTCGGCACGAAGCCGGGCGACTCAGCCTTCTGCGGCAGTTCGCCGAGTTTCTTGCCGTCGCGATCGAAGACGTTGAATTGCACGCCGCCTTGGAGATTAGTTTGTAATTGCACGTGGAGGCCGCTTTCTTCCGACCACCAACCGGTGTGGAGACCGACGCCGTCGGTGATGCGCGTGGCCCGTAGATTCTTCGGATCGAGGGAAACGCGATAAAGATGTTGTTCGACGGGGTTTTCGCTGGCGGCGATGATCGCCTCGCGCGAGCCGTTGAGCACGGCGACGACACCGCGGTAACCGAGTTCCGGCGAGGTGAGCGGCCCAACAAACTTGCCATTGCGGTCACGGAGTTCCAACCGCCAGGCGCCGTCGCGCTCGCTGCTCCATAGAAATGCTTTTCCATCGTCGACCCAGCGCGGTAGGGACTCATCAAGGTTGAGCCACGCTTCGTCGCGCTCGCAGAGAAGTTCTTTCGTCTTACCCGAAGTCGCATCGACCTCAAGAAGCAACTGTTCGGTCTGGGGGCGATTCTGTACAAGGATCGTGAGCGGCGCGTGTTCTTCCCACGATGCAGCCGCGAGGTACGGGAAGTTCTCGCGGTCCCATTCGATCCAGGTGGTTTCGCCGCCCGCGGCCGCGATGATTCCCAGGCGGACCGATGCGTTGGTCTTGCCGGGGCGCGGATAACGCCATCGCTGCGGCGGCTGATCGGGATTTGCAGGGTCGGAGATGAAGAGCTCTTCGACGTCGGCGACATCGGTTTCCTGGTAGGCGATCGACTTGCTGTCGGGGGACCACCAGTAACCGTGCATGCGCCCCATTTCCTCTTGCGCGACGAACTCGGCGAGGCCGTGCGTCAGCGTTTCGGTGGCGCCGGTCGTCAGGCGGCGCTCAACGCCGGTGGCGATCTCCGTGACGTAGAGATCGCCGTCGCGCACGCACGCGACGTGTGCTCCGTCGGGCGAGAACTGCGCATCGAGCGGAAAGCCTGCTTCGCTCTTGAGCTCGGTCACGTCGCCCGAGGCGCGGTTGACGACGAACAGCCTTCCCGAGAGGGGGACCAGCAGCTTTGCGCCGTCGTGCGACATTTCGTAGGACGCGATTCCCCGGGCGGCCAGGCGCATGCGTTCGCGGCGGGCTTTCTCCTCGGCGGTCAGGGATTCCGTAGCGCCGCCGAGGAGTTGTTCGGCGGCAAGCAGCAAGCGCTCCGCGCCGGTCCGGGGATCGAAGGAGTACAGGTCGCGCACAAAACTGCGCGGGCCGGAGCGCAAATAGAGCACGGCGTCGCCGCTCGGCGTGACGCGGATCGCCGCGGGGCGACCGTGCGTGAAACGGTACGTCTCGGCGTAGCGTTCGAGAAAGTCGTCGCTCATATTCGGCTCCGCCGCGATGAGCGGCCGGCAGGTTGTCAACAGCGCGAAGGCGGCGAGTGCCGCCCCCAGCAAGCATCGCGTAATCGCGTGATGCGCTCCGTGTTGTGCGTTGTTTGAGATACTTCGCATCGTATTCTCCGTCGCGCCGGACATCCGGGTTGATTGGTGATCCGCTCAGGTTCCGCGGGCGAAACCGTACCATTCGATGTGTTTACGCGGGCAATAGCGGAACTGGTGCTCGGCGCAATAGGGTTCCAGCCACGCGGCGCGTTCCTGCAGAGATTCAAACGTCGTTCCTTGCGGCATCAACAGCACGCGATCGCGCGCGATCTCGGGGAATTCCGCGAGATAGCGTTCCACGTCCTGGCAATCTTCCGGATGGTCGATGACGAATTTGAACTGGTAAGCGTGTTCCGCGACGAGTCGCCGCACCACGGCCGGTTGATGACGGTCGCGTTCGTGGCGGACGTGCCAATGCGCGTCGCGTTCGGTCGAGGGAGTGGAGTTCGCGCGTTTGGACATCAGATCGCACTCGACTCGCATGTACAGCGTGCCGGCGGTTTCGATCGTGATGTGGCGGCCCTGGCGCCGGAGCTCGGCGGTGAGCGGAGTGAGCTCGGCGTGCAGCATCGGTTCACCGCCCGTGATGACGATGTGCTCGGTCGAAGGCCATTCCGCCAGCCGCGCGAGGATTTGCGCGACGGACTGCTGTTCTCCCTCGGGCTCCCAGGACGTATAGGGCGTATCGCAGTACCAGCAACGCAGGTTGCAGCCGCTGGTGCGCAGGAACAAGCTTTCCGTTCCCGTCAGCAGGCCCTCCCCTTGCAAGGATTGGTAGATCTCGGCAATGCGCATGGGGAAGATTAAGTATCGACGTCCGGAAAAACGCAGCGGAACGGACTTCAGTCTAACCGACGCCCCAGTAGCCGCCACGCGCGTGGTCGAAGAGCGCTGCCCGGCCGCGGATCTGATCGTCGAAGTGTCCCTCGCGCCAGGCGGTCTGGCCCAGCACCCAGGTCCGTACTGGCCAGCCGGTGAGCGTTGCGCCTTCCCAGGGACTCCAGCCACTCTTGGTGACCTGGTCCTCGCGCCGCACCGTGGCGGTCTTGGCGAGGTCGACCAGCACCAGGTCGGCGTCGAAGCCTTCGGCGATGCGGCCTTTGTCTACGATATCCCAAACGCGGGCCGGGGCGTCGCACATCGCGTCGACGACGCGGCGCAAGGTCGTTTTTCCACGCTGGGCCTGGTCCAGCATCAGGGCCAGGGAATTCTCCACGGCCGGAAGGCCAGAGGGAGAGCTAGGGTACGGCTTCGCTTTTTCTTCCAGCGTGTGCGGGGCGTGATCGGTGGCGATAACTTGAATGACGCCGGCGTTCAACGCGTCCCAGAGCCGGGCGTTGTCGGCCGTGGTCTTCACGCTGGGGTTCATTTGCACGAGTGAGCCGAGTCGCTCATAGTCGTCGATCGAGAACAGCAGATGGTGCGGGCAAACTTCGGCAGTGATCAGTCCTTGCGGATCGGCTAATAAGGCGACTTCATCGCCGGTGGAGACGTGCAGGACGTGAAACCGATGGCGATGACGCTTGGCAAGGTCGATCGCGCGGCGAGTGGCGACGATCGCCGCTTCATGGTCGCGAATCCGCGAATGATCGGCGACGTTCGTGGTCCCGGCCAGCAGCGCCTGGTTCCGGCGGACCGTGGTTTCGTCTTCGCAATGCGCGCAGATCGGCAGCGTCGTTTCCGCAAAAATGCGCTCCAGGGCGGCCTGGTCATCAACCAGTAAGTCGCCCGTGCTGCTGCCGATGAAAATCTTGATCCCGGGCGTGCGCTCGGCCGCGATCAGGTCCGGCACGTTGCGTGGCGTAGCGCCAATGTAGAAACCGAAGTTGACGCACGCCTTCGCGGCGGCCAGCGCGAGTTTTTCGTCGATCCGCGTCTGCGTGGTCGCCGCGGGCGACGTATTCGGCATTTCCAGAAAGGTGGTAACGCCTCCCTTGGCGCAGGCCCTCGCGCCCGAGGCGAGATCTTCCTTGTGCGTTGCGCCGGGCTCGCGGAAATGGACCTGGTCGTCGATCACGCCGGGCAGCAGATGCAGGCCGGCCGCGTCGACGACTTCGTCGGCGCGGGAATGCTCCGCGGCGTCGACCGCGACGATGCCTGCGCCTTCGACAAGGACGTTCGCGCGGACGATTTCATCCGGAAAAACGACGGTCGCGTGGCGAATAAGTGTGCGCATGCGGTTCACGAACGGCTGCGATCGTCCGCAGGCGGCGAAAGGTGATTATCTCGCGCTTCCGGCGGCGACCGCCTGACGGCGTTCGGAAACGGTCTGGACGTCGGCGGGAGCGCCGAGCCAGAGGACCAACGGGGCGGCGATGAACACGGTGCTGTAGGTACCGGAAATCACGCCGATGAGCATGGCGAAGGCGAATCCGTGAATGCCTTGACCGCCCATCGCGTACATGATCATAACGGTGATGAACACGGTTAACGACGTGAGGATCGTCCGGCTGAGCGTTTGATTCAAGCTGAGGTTGATCATGGCGGCTGTCAGCTTGGGACTCTTCCCACGCACTTCCCGCATGCGGTCGAAGATGACGATCGTGTCGTTGATGGAAAAACCGATGATCGTCAGGAACGCGGCGATGATCGGCAGATTGATTTTGAACTGCTCGACCCCTAGGAACCCGAGATACGGCGCCAGGTAGTAACTGGCTGAGAGCGCCACCAGCGACACGAGCACGTCGTGAATCAGCGCGACGACCGCCGCGACGCCGTATACCATGCGTTGGAAGCGAATCCACAGGTACACGGCGATCGCCACCAGGCTGGCGAGCAACGCGTAGATCGCCGACCATTGCGTGTTGGCCGCCACCTGGCCACCGATCGAACTCGACGACGGGAAGAACGGCTCGCCTTCCAGTTGATCGCGAAGGCGATCAAGGACGACGCGGGCCTGATCGACCGGCAGCGCCAGACGAACGGTCCACTCTTGCACCGGCTGGGTGTCGCCCGCTTCGAGGCCGGGATTGGTGACGTCAAACGGCGTGCTGGCCTGTCCGGTCGAATCAAGTGCGGCCTGAACGCGTTTGCGCAGATTGGTTTCGCTCATTTTCTGCGAGAACTTGAGTGCGCCGCTCGTGCCGCCGACAAACTTGCTCGCTGAGGAAGCCGCGGTCTCGTCGACGCTCGCCGCGGGGGTTTCATTCACCGGGGGAGTCGTCGGGGCGGCCGTCGGCGACGTGACCGGCGGAGTCGGCGCCGGCGCTTCCGCGGCGGCCGGCGTCTCGGTCGTAACGGGCGTTTCGGTCGGGGCCGGCGTCTCCGATGGCGTAGCCGGTTCCTGCGCGGCGGGGGGCTCCGTCGCGGCTGGAGTTTCAGCCGGAGCGGGCGTTTCCGTTGCGCCGCCAGATTCCGCCGAAGCGTCTTGATACACAACGCCGCAATTACCAACCGGTGTGTCGCTCGAAGTGGGCGTCGCTGGCGGGGTGACCGGCGGCGCAGGCGTTTCGGACGTGGTCTCCGCGGCGGGAGTCGTGGTTGTGTTTGCCGACGTCAGCGGCGCGTCGATCATCGCCACTTCGCCGATTTCAACGGTGTTGCGCGCGAGCTTTTCGTTCACGAACAGACGCGTGAGGATCAACTCCACCGCTTCGATACTCGGATTCGAGGTATCGATCAGGAACCGCTTGTTCGCCGGTTCGTCGGCGATGGTGACCGAGCTGACGGCCACGCCCGGGAGCGTGGTCATTTCGTCCAGGCGGCGATTCAGCTCCGCATCGACGGCGGCTTCGGTCGGCTCCTGACCGTCGTTGAGTTCCTTGCGAATCTCGGCCTTCAGCGCCGGACCTTGCTGGGCCAGCAGCAGCTCACGCACTTCGGTGCGGACCGTTTCTGGGATGTTGGTGACCTTTTCGCGGACCGGGGTTTCCCCCTCGGCGATCGGCTGCTCGAACACCGCCTCGACCGACACGCCGCCGGTGAAATCGATGTCGAGCAGGTTCTTGCCGCGCGTGAAGACCGTAGCGAGTCCTGCGACGATTAGAATGGCCGAGGCGACCATTGCCGGGCGCATCCACTTCACAAAGTCAAAATGCGTTTCGCCGATCAATTGGGTCATATTTAACGTGGCCAGCCAGCGTTTGCGTTCCGCAACGTCAAAGGCGACGCGGGCGCAGAAGATGGCGGTGAACATGCTCATCGCTACGCCGATAAAGAGCGTCGTGGCGAAGCCCTTCACCTGGTCGGTGCCGATGAAGAAGAGGATCACCGCGGTGATCAGCGTGGTGACATTGGAGTCAAAGATCGCAGACCAGGCGCGGTCGAAGCCGTTCCGGATCGCCATCTTGAGCGTCGCGTTGCGCGACAATTCTTCGCGCATGCGCTCGTAGATAAGCACGTTCGCGTCGACCGCCATACCGACCGTCAGCACCAAGCCCGCCAGGCCGGGCAAGGTGAACGCGGCATTAAAGAGCATCATCAAGGCGACCGTCAGGATGACGTTCATCACCAAAGCGCCGCAGGCGATCAGTCCGGCCGCCCGGTAATAGACGAGCATGAACACCAGCACGGCGGCGGTCGAGACAAGGATGGAGAGCTTGCCTTTCTCGATCGAGTCCTGGCCGAGCAACGGTCCGGTGACGCGGCGGCTGACCGGTTCTTTCTTCAGAGCCGTGGGAAGGCTGCCCGCGTTGAGCACGTCGACCAGCCGCTGCACCTTGTCGCGCTCGCGGTCGGTATAAGCCGGGCTGGTGATTTGTCCGCGATCGGTGATGACGGTGTTGATCGTCGGCGCGGTGAACACGCGACCGTCGAGGATCACCGCCAGGTACGAAGCCCGGTTGCGCGCCGGGTCGGGGAGATTGTCCGCCGTCAGCCGGCCGAAGCGTTCGGCGCCTTCGCTGTTGAATTGAAAGTCGACCGCGGGGTTCCCGGTCTTGTCGTCGATGCCGACCGAGGCGCGGCTCAAATACTGACCGGAAACGTCCTGGCCGTCGTTCATGCGGACGAGGATTTCCTTAATCGGCTTGCCGCCGCGCATCCCTTCGCGGACCGCGAATTCGGGGCGGTCCGCCAGGTCCATCGCCTGGTTGCCGGGGCTGTCGTCGAGTTGCACCCAGCGGGCGACGATCTCGTCGCCGAGGCGGACGTAAATTCCTTCGGTCGCGAGGCCGTCGGCGACGAGCGAGGCGTCGTCTTCGCGGCTGGCCAGGATACGGAACTCCAGCGAGCCGGTCTGGCTGATGTGCTCTTCGATCCGCTGAACTTCTTCCTCTTCCACCATCGGAATGATGATTTCAACCTGGCGATCGCCGTAGGGGCGGACCACGACTTCCTTAAGGCCGCCCGGATTGACGCGCTTGGTGATCGCGGCGAGGAGCTGGTCCATCGGAATGGGGCCCTGCTCCGCGGTGCGCTGCGAGTCATCGACCTCGTAAATCAGGTTGACGCCGCCGCTCAAGTCGACGCCGTAGCGCGGGGGCCACTTGAGCACGTTAACCGTAAGGCCGACGATCAGCGCAAACAGCACGATGCCGATCCGCCGCCCGTAGTCCGGCAGGCGGAGCACCTTGGCCAGCCAGGCCCCGAGAAACCAGGGGAGGATCAGCACCGCCAGCGTGATGGCGAACGGGCCGTACTTGCCCAGCGCGTTCCCTGCGTCTTGCGCTGCCGGCGCGGCGGCCGCCGCTTGTGCGAGGAACGCTCCGTCGAGAAATGCCAACATGACTTCGTTTCCGCCAGGACTGTGCTTATTTGTTGTCTTTGGAATCCGCCGCCGCTTCAGCCGGCTCGTCGCCGAGCACGCGGATGATCGAACTGCGAGTGACTTTCAGCCGCGTGTTCGAGGTTTCGTCGACCCGGAGAGTAACTTCGTCGGCGCTTTGGTGGACATTGACCACGATGCCGTAGATTCCGCCGGAAGTGACGACGCGATCATTCTTTTTGAGCTGATCGAGCATCGACTGCCGCTGCGCCTGCTCGCGCTTCTGCGGCCGGATGAGCATGAAGTAGAACAGGATCGTGATGACCACGAGAATCGGGATCATGCCCATATTCTCGAGGAAGCCCGGCGCGGGGCCCTTATCGCCTGGCGCCGCGGCGCCAGCCCCTTCGGCCGGCGCTTGGGCCTGCGCCAAGAGGCTCGTCACGTACGCTCCGCACCAACCGGAATCCATCACGCCCCCGAACCGCCTGAGAACACAAACGGCCCGTCCGCGACACGCGAATCGGGCCGATCGGACCGAAATCAAGCCCGTATGGTAAACCCTTGCCAACTAACGGACAAGGGGAACCGCGCCGCATGGAAAATGCGCTGCCGCCGGGACTGCTTTTAATTCGTCGCGCTAACCTTATGATGGGGCCACGGACGAGTGGTCCGGTCGATTGCGCCCCGAGAGTCCGGTAGATCATGTCGGTTCGTCAAGTCCAGCGCGCCTTGCTGAGCGTCAGCGATAAGTCACGGTTAATTGAGTTCGCGCGCGGATTGACGTCCCTGGGCGTGGAACTCTATAGCAGCGGCGGTACGCACCGTGCGCTCGCCGAGGCGGGCATCGCTGCGATTGAGATCGCCGAGTACACCGGATTTCCGGAAATGCTCGACGGGCGCGTGAAAACGCTGCACCCCAAAATCCACGGGGGCATCCTCTGCCGCCGGGACCACCCGGAGGACATGGAGG
>CAZUBB010000033.1:8940-12863 GCA_964618485.1 uncultured Pirellulales bacterium | reverse complement strand
CGAGCGGCACGGCATCCGCAGCTTTGAGCTGGTCGTGGTGAACCTGTATCCGTTCGCCGCCACGGTCGCGCGGCCCGGCGTGCACTGGGACGAGGCGATCGAGCAGATCGATATCGGCGGCCCGTCGCTGGTGCGCGGCGCGGCGAAGAATCACGCCTTCGTGGCCGTGGTGACCGATCCCGGGCAGTATGCCGAGGTGCTAGCGGAGCTGCAATCCGAAGGGGGGACGACGCTGGAGCTGCGCAAGCAACTCGCCGGGGCCGCCTTTGAACACACGGCGACGTACGATCGGGCGATTGCCGATTACTTCGCCGGTCAGGAGGCGGAAGAGGTGTCCTTCCCGCAACGCGTCACGCTCACCTTGGAGCGGCAAGCGGAGTTGCGCTATGGCGAGAACCCGCATCAGCGCGGAGCGCTTTACGCGGAAGAATCGGCGACGGAGCGCCGGCTCGTCCATGCGCAGCAATTGCATGGCAAAGAGCTCTCGTACAACAACTGGCTCGATCTCGACAGCGCGTGGGGAATCGTCCGCGCGATTGCGACGCCGGCCGCGGTCGTGATCAAGCACAATAATCCCTGCGGCGCGGCGACTGCAGATTCGCTTTCCACGGCCACGCGCAAGGCGCTGGATGGCGACCCGTTGAGCGCTTTTGGCTCGGTGTTGGCGTTTAATCGCCCGGTCGACGCCGCCACGGCGGAAACGCTGGCGGAGCCGGGACGGTTTATCGAGGCGATCGTCGCGCCGGCTTATGACGCCGACGCGTTCAGGATTCTCACGACGAAGCCGAAGTGGAAGGCGAATGTACGGTTGTTGGAATTGGGCGAGGCCTCGGCGCCGCAGGCCGGACTGGAACTGCGGAGGATCGACGGCGGTTTCCTGGTGCAAGACGCCGACGTGGAGCGCGATCCCGAGGCGGAATGGAAAGTTGCCACGACCGCGCAGCCCAGCGAACAGCAATTGCGCGAACTGCGGTTCGCGAATGAGATCGTGCGGTTCGTGAAGTCGAACGCGATTGTCGTGGTCAAAGACTTGATGGTTCTCGGCGCAGGCGCCGGGCAGATGAGCCGCATTGATTCGGTGTGGATCGCTGTCAAGAAAGCCGGCGAGCGGGTCGCCGGCGCGGTGCTGGCCTCGGACGCGTTCTTTCCGTTTCCGGATTCGATCGAGCTCGCGGCGAAAGCGGGCATTGAGGCGATTATTCAGCCGGGGGGCTCGAAGAACGACGAGGCTTCCATCGAGGCCTGCAACCGGCACGGCATCGCGATGGTGCTGACGGGACGACGACACTTTCGACATTAAGCGACCATGAGCAAGCTACGCGAGATCGTCGAGCACAAGCGCGCCGAAGTGGCGGCCGCGAAAGAAGCGCGGCCGCTGAAGGAAGTGCGCGCCGCGCTGCGCGACGCCCCAAAACCGCGCGATTTTTTCACGGCGCTCATTATTCCGGGCCGCGTGCATCTAATTGCCGAAGTGAAGATGGCGAGTCCTTCGCAAGGAGCAATTCGCGCGTTTCAGTCGCCGGCGGAGATTGCACGGACGTACGAATCGCACGGCGCGACGTGCATCAGCGTGCTGACCGACGCGCGGTACTTCCAGGGAAAGCTCGATTACCTCCGCGAAGTCCGCGCCGCGGTGCGATTGCCGGTGCTGCGGAAGGATTTCATCATCGACAGTTACCAACTCGTCGAAGCCAGGGCGGCCGGCGCGGATGCGGTGCTGCTCATCGCCGAGTGCCTGGACGATTGCAACCTGCGGGCCTTGCACAACGAGGCGATCGAACTGGGACTCACGCCGCTCGTCGAGTATTTCGAGCCGCCGAATCTCGACCGGGCCCTTGAGGCCGGCGCGACGTTAATCGGCATCAATAACCGCAATCTGCATACGCTGGAAGTCGATTTTCAACACGCGCTGCGCGAGCGCCCGCGCATTCCCGGCGATTGCGTGGCCGTGGCCGAAAGCGCGATTTCCACCTGGGATGACGTGCAGCAGCTCGCCAAGGCGGAATTCAACGCCATGCTGGTCGGCACGTCGCTGATGAAGGAGCCGGACATCGGCGCTGCGGTCGATGCGTTGCTTGGCCGAAGGAAAGGTTAATCGCCCTACTTAATCGAACTCGCCGTTCAATACGGGGTTCGTGCGTTTTTCTTCGCCGATCGTCGTGCGCGGGCCGTGGCCAGCGTAGACGATGGTGTTATCCGGGAGGACGAAGAGCTTTTGGCGGATGCCGGCGAGCAATTGTTCCTTGCTGCCGTCGGGGAAATCCCAGCGCCCCGTGCTGCCGGCCATCAATACGTCGCCGCCGAAGACGAGCGTCGGCTCCTGGCCTTCTGTGATGAAGACGATGTGGCCGATGGAGTGGCCGGGGATTTCGGCGATGCGAAACGTGAACCCGGCGGCTTCGAGGCGCTCGCTTTCGTCGAGCAGGCGATCGGCCGGAGGGCTGGTGATGGGCATGCCGAACCCCTGCGAGAGGTTCAGCACGGCGCTCGTCAACTTCGGGGCGTCGCCGCGCCCGATCACGAGCGGGGCGTCCGGCCAGAGCCGTTTCATGACCTCATTGCCGGCGATGTGATCGGCGTGACCGTGCGTGTTGAGGATGATCGCCGGCGTCAGGCCCTCGCGTTCCAGGTAGGCGACGATTTGATCCGGCTCGAGGCCCGGGTCGACGACAATGCAATCCTTCCGCCCTTCGAGCCGAGCCACGAAGGTGTTCTCGGCGAACGGAGCGGATACGATCCGCCGTACATGTATCCCCTGCCGCATGAGATGCCTCGCCGTACTGCAAATTGCGCCTCGCGTCACCCTACCGCGACACGCCTTCCAACGGGAGTGCCCCCATGCAGCACACGGCGCAGCGAGGCCGTCGTGATTTCCTCCTCACTGAAAACTGAACACTCATTGCGACCTCAATCCCACCACAGATAAACCTGGTTCTCGCTGGCCAGCTCGTCGGGGCTGCCGCCCTGCGAAATGAGTTCCGGGGCGCAGAGTTCAAGGACCTTGGTGCGGAGTTCGGCGTCTTCCGGCAGGGTGACCACGAGCGCGTCCGCGTAGGTCTCGACTTCGTCGGAGCGGATCGAGTCCGCCGGCACGAGCACTTTCTCGGCACCGGCAGCATAGAGTTTCTTTACAAACTGGACCGCCTGGCTGGTCTCCATGAAGCGGTTCGACGCCAGGGCCGATTCGCTTTCGTTCGCCCGCAGCCAGCCAAGGGCCTCGGGGCCTTGGAAATAGTCCTTCGGCGCGGGGCCGCCCCCGGAATCCATGCCGAACTCGGCGACATACGTTCCCAACAGGAGCGCTGCGGCCAAAATGCCGATCACGTAACGGGTTTCCATGGATTGGTACTCCAGGCAAGATTTTTTTGTGCTGGCGCGACGCCCGGACGGCCCTTTCCCGTCCTATGGGGAATGTAGGTCACGGCCGCGCGGCGACACGGCGGGGGGGGGGGGATGATTCCCTTCGTCTGGCGGGCTTCGTAAGATGCCCTAATCGTCGAGCGGCCGGCGGCGGGACGAGGCGGCCGGCCCCACCAGGAGTTTTTCCGAGATGGAATCGTCGCCAAACCCTTACGCCTCGCCCGCGGGCGAGTTGCCCGCGTCGGTGCGGGCCATGCTGGCGAGCCGCACGGGTCGCCATGCGCGGTATGAATCAGCCCAGCCGGCCGCGCGGCGGACGATATTCCTGTTCTATGCCGCGATGTTTCTGCTGATGCTGGAGCTGGCCTATCACGGCGGGCTGGTGTTTTTTGTATTGCGGGCGGAGAGCGGCCTGGCCGCCAACGCCGCCGAAACCTCTGGCATGGCCACCGCGGACCTAACGCTCAGCGTGTTGCACTTCCTGGTTCGCGTGGCGCTGCTGTGGGCGTTTCTCGTCTGGTTTCGCCGGGCGTACCGGAATCTTCCATCGCTGGGCGCAGAAG
>CAZUBB010000033.1:0-8930 GCA_964618485.1 uncultured Pirellulales bacterium | reverse complement strand
GCCAGTTCCACGGAAGCCGTGTTGAGCTTCTTTATCCCGTTCTTGAACCTGGTCCGCCCCTATCAACTGTTGCGCGAGACCTGGCGCGGGAGCGACGTGAGCCTCGTCGACCCGGGGCAGAAGGTGGTGTTCTCCGCGGCATTAGTGGGCTACTGGTGGGCCTTCGTGTGGATCAGCATCGTCATGCGCATCGCCGCCTGGTACACGACGCGTTACGCGGGCATTGAAGGCGACACGATGATCGCCGGGGAACAGATCGTGGCGCTGTGGTTTTCCATCGGCGCGATCCTGCTGCAAATGATTGCGGCGCTGCTGGGCCTGCACGTCGTGAAGACCATCACTTCGAACCAAGACGAAAAACACCGCTGCCTGGAGCTGGAAGAGCAAGCGCACCAGGCCGGCGCGACGCCGCCTTCGCCGTAAGAGCGCGCCGCCCGGCGCTTTCACGAATCAACCGCGCTACTGGAGCGGCGTTCGCGGAGCGTTGCCGTTCGGCGCGGCCTTCGGCGATTCCCAAACGAAGACGCGCCCATCGAGGCCGGCGGCGGCGATCAGTCCGGCGCGGGACGTTGTGACCGCGCGCATCGATGCCGTGGGACCGGTGAATCGCGCCGTTTCCTGCGCGGCGACGATATCCCACAGACGCACGGAGTAGTCTTCGCCAGCCGTGACGACGTGATCGTTGTCACGCGGGAAAGCTATGCCGTAGATCGCTCCTAGATGGCCGGCGCTCGAGGCCAGGTGGCGTCCTTCGACCAGGTCCCAGACGTCCCAGCTACTGCTCCATCCGGCGGCAGCTACGCGCCGTCCATCGGGAGAATACGCGACACTCGCCAGGATATGCGAGTGATCAGGGTTCAGATGTCCGTTAGCAGTTCCTGAGCCGATCTCCCATAGCGTGAGTTGCGCGTCGTGTCCCGCGGAGATGGCGTAACTACTGCCCGGATTAGGAGAGAACGCGGCGGCGCGAATCCAGGCGGGGCTGGGCGCTAAGACCTGCAAGACTTCGTCCTGTTCGTAACGCCAAGTGCGCAGCGTCCCATCAATGCTACTGGACAACAACCACGGACCGGCGGTCATGAAGCTCAGACTGGTGACCCAGTTCCTGTGCCCGCGGTAGGCGAGCGTCATTGCGCCGGACCGCGTGTCATAAACGCGCACCACGGCGTCTTTTCCGGACGTGGCGATGAACCGGTCATCCGCGGAGAACGCGACGCATAGCAGATGATCTTCGGCGCCGCGGAACAGTTGGAGTATTTCACCCGTCTGCAGATTCCACAGGCGCGCGATCTGATCTTCGCCGGCGGTGAGCAGCATGGTTCCATCGTGCGAGATCGCCGCGGCGTGGATCGGCCGCTCCGAGGCGCGCCAGATACGCAGCGGCGCCACGCGGGCGACGTTCTCCGCGGGTTCCGGCGCGGGAATCTGCGTCATCATTGGTTCGGCGGGGACGTCCGGCAGAACGCTTGCCTCGGGCAGTTTCCAGATGCGCAGCGTGCCGTCCCAGCTGGAGGAGATGATCTCCTTGCCATCCGGCAGGCACGTCACGCCGGTGACGCCGCTACTATGTCCGAGGAAACGCGCCAGGCAATGGCGGTGGTCGACGCTCCAGTAACGCAATTCGCGATCGATGGACGCCGTGACGAAGTTCCGCTCGTCGCGCGTGAACCGGGCGATGACTCCCTCGGCGTGTCCGACGTAAGCCCGCAGGCGTTCCTCGTGCTCGACATCCCAGAGGAGCGCCTGCCGGTCGTAGCCGCCGGTGAGTGCGCGCGTCGCGTCGGCAGAGAATTGTCCCGACAGCACGACGCTGCTTTGCCCGATGAGGGCCCGGCGCATGCGGCCGGTATGGGCGTCCCAGACAATCGATAAGGTGTCGTTGCCGCCGCTGAGGATGGACTGGTCGTCCGCGGAGAAATCAACGGAGCGGACCCACACGTAGTGCCCTGCACCGAGCCACAGGCATTCGCTCGTGGCGAGATCCCAGACGCGCAGCGTGGCGTCTTCCGAGCCGGTGGCGATGCGCTTGCCGTCGTGCGAAAAAACCCCGCACAGGACCGGACGCGTGTGGCCGAGGAATTTCTTCAGTTGGCTGCCGGTGCCAACATCCCACAACCGCACGGTGAAGTCGTTTCCGCCAGAGAGGATGTGGCGTCCGTCGGGCGAGAAGGCCAGCGAATGGACCGGGCCATCGTGGCCAAGGAACTCGCGCAGCATCTCGTGGGTCTTGAGATTCCAAAGCCGGATGACGCCGAGCTTGCCGGAGGTCAGTGCGAAGAGACCGTCTGGCGACACGGTCAGTTGGCGAACGCCGTCGTCGTGCGCCAGCCATTGATCCGTTTCCTCGACCAGCAGCGGTACGGTCGCGAGAGGAATGCGAATATCGAGTCGCGCTCCGCGTTCCACGGTGATTTCTTCGGTCGCGTCGCCGAAGCCTTCCTTTGTTACCACGAGCGTGTGTTTACCGCTGGCGAGGGCCAGGAGCGTTTCGCCGTCAAGATCGGCGATCAACGGCGCCCCGCCATCAATGGAAATCGACGCGCCGGGCGGATGCACTTCGATGGCGACCTCGCCGCGATTGAACAGGCGATACGTCCACGCGGCCGCGCCGGCCAAAATAAGCAGCCCGACGGCTGAGGCGGCCAGCCACTTCAGCCGGCGTTGCGGTATGACAATTGCCGGCGCAACGCTCGTCCACGTGCGCGATGGCGGCAGCGTGTCGGCGTCGCTGTCGATGAGGATCGCCCTCGCGATGAGTGAACGTAAATCCGCACCAGCCGTGAAGCGCGCGAGTGTTGCAATGGTTTCCGTTGTGCCAGGGCGATCAACTGGACGTTTGGCGAGCAATCGCGCGACCAGATCGTCGAGTTCGACGGGAACATCGCTTCGCAAGGTGCGCAGCGACGGAATCGCCGCATCTCGGTGTGCCTCGGCGAGTTCGTTCGCCGTCGCGGCGACCGGGGCGTACGGAGTCGTTCCCGTCAGCAATTTGAAGAGCGTGCAGCCGAGCGCATACTGGTCGCCGGCCGCGCCCGAGGCGTCGTGCGACGCCCAGCGTTCCGGCGCCATGTACTCCGCGGTGCCGGCAATGGAGGAATCGACGCCGCCGGCGTTGCGGATCGTCGCCAGGCCGAGGTCGAGCAACTTGACTTGCCCTTGCGGCGTGATGATGACGTTCGACGGTTTGACATCGCGATGCGCCATGCCGTGCGCATGCGCGTAGTGCAGCGCGGCGGCGATCTGCCGCGCCAGCTCACAGGCGTCGGCGACGTTGAGAGGTCCGAGGCGTTTGATGAGCTTCGAGGCGTCGCAGCCGCCGACGAGTTCCATCGCGAGGTAGTGGTGGCCGTCCGCTTCGCCTGCGTCGAACGCCTGCACGATGTTCGCATGCGCGAGTTTGCCGACGGCCGCCATCTCGGCATAGAACCGCGCGACCTGCGCCGCATCGAGCCGTGCCGAAGGAGACAACAACTTGATGGCAACGCGCCGCCGCAGGTTGACGTGTTCCGCTTCGAAGACCCAACCCATCGCGCCGCGGCCGAGCGGGCGCACGAGCGCGTAGCTGCCGATGCGTTCCGGAAACGACACGCCATCGGTGCCAATCGACCAGCCCCCGCCGATTGCTTCCGCCGGCAGGAGCGTAGGGTCGAGTTGCTCCGGCGCGCTGAGCAGCGCGGTGAGCGCGTGGGCCAACGCCGGTTCATCAAGCGCGGTCGCCGGCGATTGCATCAAGGTCCAGGAGATCAACTCTTCGTCGGCCGGCGCGGTGGCGTTCGCGGCAAGGCAGCGCGGGCAACGCTCGAGGTGTTCAGCGATGCGTTCGGTTTCCGCAGCGATGAGTTTGCCCGAGTCCCATGCGGCTAATGTTGCGGCGCTGGGGCAACCGTCTCGCCCCGGCGTTTCCGAGGCGTTCCGATCGTCGCTCATGGCGTCGGCGGATCCCAAAGTAACTCTCGCAGTCGTTTAATCACCCGCGATTTCACCAGCCTCACGACGTTCGCCGAGACGCCGAACTCCGCGGCGACGTCGGCGGTTTCCTGGCCGTCGACCGCGACGCGCCAGAAAATCTGCCAGTTGCGCGGCGAGAACTCGCCTTCGATCGCCTTCAACTTCGTTGCTGCGCCGACCGTGCGGACCGTCGTCCCCGTGGTCGACGCCTCGTCCAGCGACGGCCACATCCAGGCGTTATCCTGCTCACCGCCGACAGCCTGCCCCACGGTCCGTTGCTGCCGGCGGTGCAAGTCCAGGATTTTGTTCTGGGCGATCCGGTACAACCACCCGCGAAACGACTGCCCCGGCCCGCCGTGGCGGTAATCCTTGATGGATCGAGCCACGGCGCGCAACGTTTCTTGGGTCACGTCCGCCGCGTCAGCCGATTGCAGGCCGGCGCGCCGGCACCAGCGGTAGACCAGACGCCCATACGTCTCGACGAGGCGCGTCCACGCGACCTGATCGTCGCCCTTGGCGCCGCGCAGCAGGCTCGTCGAGGTCCCCTCGAACGAGCCGCCATCAAATTCAACGCTGGAGTGTGTCACAATCCGCCCGCGCCGCCTGAATGCTCTGTGCCACAACGCCACGGCGCGGAGAATACTGTGGACTCGACCGCGCGGGCGACACGGTCATTTTAGCAGGTGGCGCGGAAAAGCCCCAACCACCCGGTAGGTTTGCGCAGGCGGGGGATTTCTTCACACCAGCCCGACGCGCGAGGC
This sequence comes from uncultured Pirellulales bacterium, assembly GCA_964618485.1. Classification (GTDB taxonomy): domain Bacteria; phylum Planctomycetota; class Planctomycetia; order Pirellulales; family JALHLM01; genus JALHLM01. The sequence continues at coordinate 4,221 of CAZUBB010000033.1, read as the reverse complement.
GAAGCTGGCGCCGACTTCTGTAGCCGAGGTCTGTGACCTCGGGGAGTTGGCGAGATCGCGTCCAACGCGCCGGCCTCACAGAGGCCAGCTACAGACGGGCAAGTGCAGAACGCCTGAAAGCGTTGATCTTGACAACCAATCGAACATGATGCGACGTCCGTTATTTCTCGCCAGCGCGGTAGCCGCACTTCGACGCTACACCGGTTTGCCGCGGAGCTTGCGATTGAGCGACGCCGGCGCGGAGAAGTCGTGGGTGCGGAAGACCGCGTCGAGCGCGGCCAAGGCTGCGTCGTGGCGCACGGCGTCGAACTTCCGCGCAGCGAAGGAATCGTCGCGGAACAGGCTGGAATCCAATTTTCGCCGCGGCGACGGGCGATGGCGCAACGGCGGCGCCGATGGGAGCGCCCCGTTGGGCGTGATCAAGCGCAACGCCGAGAGCGGCGACGTTGCATGATCGCGGGAGATCACCAGATCGGTGGCGTTCACCAGGCGGTCGCGATTGAAATCGAAGCGGTCGTCGATCGCCGCCGGGTTGAGCGGCCCGTGGGTGTTGTTGCGCGTGCCGATGACGTCGGTGGCGTTCACCAGCGCGTTGGCGGCGCTATCGCCCGACTCGCCGACGGCGTTGCCGAAATAGAACACATCTTCCGCGGCGAGACCGGTGTTGATGGTGCTCTTCACGCGGACCATCAGCCACTTGCCGGTGATAGAACCATCTTCCCACCGCAGCACGGCGCGATCGGCGCCGTCAGTTCCGGCGCCGGAAAGCAATTCAAACGTCGGCGCCGGCGCGGGCTGCCAGGTCGAGGTGTCGTTCGAGTTGCCGACGTAGAACGCGAAGTCGCTCAACGCCAGTGTTCCGAGCGCGTTGGCGATATCAACCGCCACGCCATTGATCCCGCCGACGTAGCTGGAGTAATTGGCGAACGTCGCGGTCTGGCCCGGCAGCAATGCCTGTTTGTCGCCGGCGGGTTCATCGCCATAGGCGGAGCCGGCATAAAAGACGTCGCGCGCGGCGATCGTGGCCTCTTGGATGACGAGTTGGCCGTTCTCAATAATCCCCGGCAAGCCAGCGAAATCGGTGGCGAACGGTCCGCCGCTGAAGCCTGCCAGCACCTGGTTGAGCAACAGATCCCACGTGCCGCCGAAGAGACCGGTGGTGTCGAGCGTGATCGTCGCCAGCAGACCGTCGGCCGCGATCGTGCCGTTGGTTTCGGCGATCGAAATCTGTGCGCTGGCCACCTGGGGAATCGCCAGATCAATTAACTCCGCGTCCGGAACACCGGCGAACACGGTGCCGGTACGAATATCAATCGCCGTGATCGCCGGGCCATCCATTCCGGCCGGCAGGTCGAATTGCGTCCGCTCGGGGCCGCCGTCGCCGACCTGCATGAAGAGGTTCATACCGGAAACTTCCTGACCGCCGGTGACCAGGATCTGAATGGTTTGATTCGGCGTATTCGCCAGCAACGTGTGCTCGCCGACGATCACCCGCGGGACGTCGTAAATGATCTCAACGGTGACTGGCGCTGAATACGCAGTGCCGTCGTACGCTCGATACTGGAACGAGTCTCCCTCGACGAAGTTCGGCCCGGGCGTGTAGCGGAACGATCCGTCGGCGCCGAACTGGAGGGAACCAACCGACGGGTTTCGGTAGACCGCGGCGGTGATCGCCTGGCCGTCGGCGTCGGAGTCGTTCGCCAGGACGCCGTTTTCGGCCGCGACGACGAGCGCCCCGCCGAACGTTAAACGGTAGGCGTCGTCCTGGGCGACCGGCGCGTCGTTCACCGAGTTGGCCGTGAGCGTGACGATCGCCACGTTGGATTCATTCACGCCGTCGCTGACACGATAGCGAAACTCGTCGACGCCGGAGAAGTTCGCGTCCGGCTCGTACTCGAACGTGCCGTCGCCGTTCCACGTGAGTGTGCCGTGTTGCACGTCTGCGATCAGCGTCGGCGTCAGCTCGTCGCCGTTGGGGTCGACGTCGTTCGTCATCACGCCGCTCGGTTCGAAGCCGCCCAGCCGATCGGAATGCACGATCACGACCTTGCCGCCGCTGGTGCCGAACATCACGTCGCCGCGGCCGAGTTTCTGCAAGCCGCCGACACTCCCTTCGATGCCGGGGATGTTGATCATGCCTTGCTGCTGGAACGTCTCGTCGTCAAACCAGTAGAGCCGCGTTTGATTGCCGCTGCCGTTGAGGACGAGGACGCGATTGTTTTGCGGATCGGGAACGATGTTCCCGCCGACGCCCAGTTGCCCGAGTCGAGTGAGCTCGTAGGCGTCGAACGCGTTGCCGCCCTGATCGTAGAACTTGCCGCCGCCGCCGACCATGGAGTTGTTACCGACGATCAGCCCTTCCCTGACGCGCGTGCGGCGCACGCCCTGAGCGTCGACCACCATCTGGCTGATCGAGAAATCGCTCGACAGGTTGTTGTATCCGATGATCAGGCCGGGATCGGCGAAGGTGATTTGATCGCCGCCCGGGCTCGTCCCGAGGCCGCCGGCGGTGTCATCCGGCAGCGCGACGCCGTCCTTAAAGATCACAATGCCGCCGGCGCGAGGGCTGCAGCAGGGATAAACTTGATGCACCGCCACGGCGCGTGGATCGCCAGGCACCGCGAGGAGATCGTCGAGCGCCAGGCCGAACTGGCTGAAATCGCCAATCTGCCAATGCAGGTCGACGGTCGACGTCCAGGTATCGAAGCGTTTGATCCAACGGCCGTCGTTGACGGACATGTAAATGAAATGCCCGTCCTCGGAAATCGCCATTCGCGTCGGGCCGTCGCCGACGAAGTAGGTCGGCCCCAGTTCGCCGGTGTAAGGATCGATCGTCTGTAGGTAGTCTCCTTGCGAGGCGTACAAGAGTTGTCCCGTGGGGTCGAACTCGATGTCGTGCCATTCGAGCGACATTTGCCGCACGGTGATCGCGGGCGTCGCGTCGATGACGAGCGTCGTGTCTTCATTGAGCGAGTACGCATCGTTGCGGGCGAGCGGACCATTGGGATCGGCGGCGATGCGGAGCGTGACCATCGCGACATTGGACTGCAATTCGCCGTCGTCCGCGTGATACGTGAAGCGATCGATGCCGGAATAGTTCACATCGGGCGTGTACGAAAACGCGCCGTCGTCGGCCAGTTGCAGCGTGCCGTGGCGCGGCCCGTCGACGAGCACCGCCGTGAGCGCGTCCGATTGGGGATCGACGTCGTTCTTCAGCACGCCGCGGATGGCGGTTTTTTCCAGCGTCGTGTTCGCGTTGAGCGCGTACTGATCGGACATGGCGCTCGGAGCGCTATTGAACCGGTTCACGGTAATGCTGACGGTCGCCACGTTGGATTCAGCCGTGCCGTCTGAGGCTCGGTACGTAAACGAATCCTCGCCGACATAGTCCTGATCCGGCCGATAAGTGAACGTGCCGTCCGCAACCAGGTCCAACGTGCCGTGCTGCGGGCCTTCGACGAGAACTGCGGTGAGGGCATCGCCATCGGCGTCCGTATCGTTCTCAAGCACGCCGCCTTGGAACGGCGTGGCGAACTCGACGAGGTACGCCGGATTGACTACGGTCGTGCGGGCGTCGTTCCACCGGCCGCTGGCGTACATTTCCACGGCGTCTTCTTCGCCCGCGTTATTCGGTTCGCCGTTTTCCCAATTGCTGAACGTCAGCGGCTCGCCCGTCAGCCACTTAAATTGTCCTTCCTGGACGCGATCGGTCAGTCCGATGTGCTTGTTGCCGTTGCCAGCCGGGTGAATCACGTTTTGCTGCAGAAACGTGTTTTCCGCGGCCGTGTTGATCGCCACGAGTTGCCCGCTGACGCCATGGTAACGCCAGGTCTTGGCCGCGGCCTCCGCCTCGGCCCACGTGAGCGGCGTGTCGAACTGCGCGTAGGCGTGCCCGTTCACCGGCCAGACGAGCGGCGTCACGCCCGGCGGAAGCGAATTGCCGACGACGAGCTGCGTATCCTCGGTCACTTCGTAGGCGTCGTCGCCGGCCACCGGCGCGGCGTTGAGCAACGTGCGCTGCTCCAGACTTTCCGGGCAACGTGTCTTGCCTAAACGACCTCGGTTACCAAGCGACCGCTGGGCACGCGCCGCGCGATTGGTCGACATGCGGGATTCCTCTACCGGTGGGCGGGTGGGCGCGGCGGGCGGCGCGCGACCTTCTTGGGGGTCATCGGCCGCCCGCCGAGATTCTCGGTGGGTTCAACCACGGACGCGACGTCT
>CAZUBB010000032.1:13481-29030 GCA_964618485.1 uncultured Pirellulales bacterium | reverse complement strand
AAGTGGGACTGGCATGGCGCCGAGTATGGCACGATCTTCGACCGCCAGCGCGTTGAGCTGCCGCCGTTCGACCAGGCGATCACGGCCCTCGTGGAGGACCTGCACGAACGCGGCCTGGCCGACGATGTCACGGTGCTGGCGTGGGGCGAATTCGGACGCACACCGGTCATCAATTCCGGAGCAGGGCGCGATCACTGGCCGCGCGTTTCGTGCGCGCTCTTGGCCGGCGGCGGCATGCAGATGGGGCAGGTCATCGGCGCGACCGATCGCCTCGCGGGCGAAGCCGTGAGCCGTCCCGTGACGTTCCCCGAGGTTTTTGCCACACTCTATCACAACCTCGGCATTGACGTGGAAACGGCGACGGTGGACGATCTGCAAGGGCGCCCGCAGTATTTGGTCGAGCCGGGGGCGAAACCGATTCGCGAGTTGGTCTGACGCGCTGTCGATTGGAAAATGTTTGACCTCAAATCGGCGCGCCGTTAGGTTACCGGAGAGGTATCACCAACTCTTCCAGCAACGTTGCTTCGGAGGCAGGCCGTGCGGGCGTTTCTGGCCAGGCTCATACCGCCGCGGCGTTTTCTGCGTTGGAGTTTACGCGGGTTCTTGCTGCTGGTCAGCGCGCTGTGCGTCTATCTGGCGTGGCTCCGGCATTGCGTTCATCGAGAATACGCGGCGGCGCTGGAGTTGTCGCGCCGCGGCTACGCGTTCAATTACCGGGACGACGCTGGCCGCGTGGAAGGTATCCGCGCTCCTCGACGGAACGCATCGCTCACCGACGTGCAATCGTGGTGGTCGTTGCTGGGGCCCGAATGGGAGAACTACGGACTGATTGGCAGCGCCGAGGCGACGCGCGATTCGCGTCCCGATGACATCGCATACTTGCACCAGTTCAGTCAGCTCAAGGGCGTCATGCTGCGTGGAGACGCGATTGGCGATCGCGAAGCGGAGGTGCTCTTGTCTCGCCGATCCGTCACGAACGTCGTTTTCGATCGCTGCGACCTGACCTGGAAATCGGTCGATATGTTCAATCAGCACGACGAGCTCAAGTACCTGAAGTTTCAGGATACGTTAATCTTCGAAGGGATGAGCTGGGCCGAGTTTCGGCCGCTGCCGCACTGCCAAATTGAGTTTCGGGAGTCGCCTAAGTGAAATGTAGTAGTGCTGGTTCTGCTAAGGCGCGAAAATCGTCCGTCCGCCGTCGACCGGTAGGCAGACGCCGGTGATGAAGTCGTTTTCCACGAAGTGCAGCGCCGCGAGCGCAATGTTTTCCGGGCCGCCTTCGCGCTTGACGAGCGTGGATAGAATCGCTTCGTCGCGTTCCGCCTGCGGCAGGTCGGGCGGAAGCATGACGGGGCCAGGCATGATGCAATTCACGCGCACGCGCGGGTTGCGCGTGCCGAGTTCCACGGCCATCGTGCGGGTCAGCGCGGGGATGGCCCCTTTCGACGGAAAATACGCCGCGTAATTCAAGTACGGGCGTTCGGTGGCCCAATCGCCGATGGCGACGATGGCGCCGCCCTCCGGCTGGCGCGTCATTGCGAGGCCGACGTGCTGGCAGCACAGGAAAGTGCTCAGCGTGTTGGTTTCGAAGTAGCTACGAACGTCGTCGGCCGTGACGTCCTCCAACTTCTTTGGCCTCCAGACCGCGGCGCAATGAACGAAGGCGTCGATGCGACCGAAGTGCGCGATGACTTGCTCGACGAGCGACTTGACGGCCGCTTCCTGCGCGAGATTCGCCTGAAACGCGGCGGCGTTGATGCCTTGCGCGGTAAATTCGGCGACGGTTTGCTTCGCCTCGGCCGCGGAGGTGTGGTAGTGAATCGCCACGGCGAAGCCGCGCTCGCCGAACGCTTTGGCGACATGCCAGCCGACGCGCTTCTTACCGGCGCCGGTGATGAGGGCGATCTTCGAGGGTTTCATGCGGCGCGGGCTCTCGTTGCGAAAATCGTCTTACTCCGGGCGCTCACGCTTCCGGCTCCAACAGCGTGGTGGCTAGGGCGCCGTTGGGTTGGCTTCCGCCGCGATCACGACCCAGCCTGTGTCGCCGATCGTGGCGTGGCGTCCGTGGACGACGACCGGCTCGAGTGCCGCGAGGCGTTCGTTCGCCGAGACGGGATCGACGAACGACTCCAGCAGGTTATCGCGAGCGGTTTCGATCGAGCGGGCGTTGTTCCGCCGGCTGCGCCGGAGCCGCAATGCCTGGTCCAAGGTTTCCTGCGGAATCCGCAGCGCCTTCTCTTCGCCGCCGCGATGCCCCATCTCCGGATGATGCAGCACCAGGCCGCGCCCGCCGAATTGATCGTCGCGGGTGTCGACCAGCAGCGCGCTCTGCCCCGTGGAAAAATCGCCCAGTTCGACGGTCATCACCAGGACCCCGATCCGCTGGCGATCGCGGCTTTCCCGCGTGTCGCTCCAGATCGGGACGGAGAACGCGACCATCAACGTGTCGGTCACGGTGCTGTCGAAGACCGACGACATATGCACGATGCGATCGGCCAGTGGGCCGACGTTCTCGGCGGCGGCAGCTTCGGGCGATAAGTCGCTCCCGCGGCCGTGGAAGTAGTCACGATGCCGGAAGTTCTTGCCGATGCTGGGGCCGACCGGCACGCGAGCGAGCTGCGTGCCATCGGAGGCGATGACGAGCCAACTGGCCGCGCGGACCGCCTCGCTGTTTTCGATATAGCGCCGTTCGAGCCAAGATTGCACGGCGTCGAGCGACGGGCGCGGCGTGGTTTCCGGCGCGCCGAGCGTGGCGTTGAATTCCTGCACCATACGGCGCAGCTCGGGGGATTCCGCTTCGGCTTCGAGAATCCGCCAACGGAGGTCGATCTCCTGCGCGACCGAGCGCGCCAGGAACATCGCCGACGTCGCCAGGTTCTCGCGCCGAGAGACTTCGGCCGCCTGATGCGCGGCGCTGGCCGACTCGTGGGCCTTGCGCTCGTCGCGGGCCAATCGCGCCAGCCAGATCGCCGAGACGCCGACGACCGCCGCGCAGGCCAGCAGGCCAACGGCAGCGACTTGCGTCGCCACGCGATGCCGGCGCACAAACCGCGCCACGCGCGCCGAGCGCGAATCGCTGTGGGCCGAGACCGGTTCGTCCGCCAAGTAACGCTGCACGTCGCGGGCCAGTTCGAGCGCCGTGTCGTAACGTTCGTTGGGGCGGAGGGCCATCGCCTTGTGGCAGATCGCCTCGAGCGCCTTCGGCGTCGCCGCCCGGACTTCGCGGACGCGCTTGATGCGTCCGTCGATGATGTTCGCTTTTACTTCCGCCAGCGTTTCCCCGATCACTGGGTTCACGCCGGTGAGGAGCTTGAACATGGTGGCGCCGAGGCTGTAGATATCGCTGGCGGGCGTCGGCGCGAGGTCGGAGGCCTGCTCGGGGCTCATGTAAGCCGGAGTTCCCGCGCCTCCGCCCGAGGACGTGCCGGCGTCGCTGCCGGAACTGGGCATCAACGTTTTCTCGCCGGCGATGCGAAAGCGATCCTCGCGCGCGACCGGCGTGGCGAGCCCCCAGTCGACGACGATCGTTTCGCCGTAGCGCCCGAGCATGACGTTGCTGGGCTTGATATCGCGATGGACGATGCCGCGATTGTGCGCGTAGCCGATCGTCTGGCAGACCGACATGAAACAGCCGAGCAAGCGGTGGAACTCGACGGTCCGCTCCGAGGCCTGCTGCGACGGCGCGGCATGGTATTGCCGGATGGCGTCGTCAAGCGTGACGCCGTCGATGTAACGCATCACGTAAAACAGGCGGCCGTCGGGCGATTGACCGAGGCCGTAGAGCGGCACGACGCCGGGATGTTCGAGGCGGCCGGTCAATTCGGCTTCCAACTCGAAGCGTTGCCGCGCGGTCTGGTCGTTCAACAGCTTGGAGTGGATGAACTTCACCGCCACGGTGCGATGTAACTGGCGGTCCTCGCCGACGAACACCGCGCCGAGTCCGCCTTTGGCATGGAACTGCAGGGCGTGAATCCCGGACGCGACCTCCAAGTGCAACTCAGAGACGTCGTCGCGATCGGGCTCCGCTTCGGCCTTGCGAAGTGCCGCGGCGAGCCGGTTTTCGAAGCACTTCAGATCGGCAATGCGCTCTTCCAGGGCGCTGCGCAGATCGGGACACGTCTGGCACAGGTCGTCCACGCGCAGCGTCACGCCTTGCTCCTGGGCCGCCAGCCAGCGGTCGAGCAACGATTCCACGAGCGCCTGTTCCGACATCTCCATCGCGTCCTCTCGGGCAGTCCCGCGCGCGGCGATCGCCGCACCGGCCGTATTATGGGTTTGCGGGCGACGGAAATAAAGCTGCCAGGAGGGGACGCGCGGCGCTCAACTGAGCAGCAATTGCAGATCCTCCGCGGTCAGGTTGCCGAGGACGCTGTTATCCGCATTGATGATGGCGTCGGCGAGATCGCGCTTTTTCGCCTGGAGTTGCAGGATTTTTTCTTCGACCGTATCGCGCGCGATCAGCCGGTAGGCGGTGACCGGACGCCGCTGGCCGAGGCGATGCGCGCGATCGACCGCCTGGGCTTCGACGGCGGGATTCCACCAGGGATCGAGGATGAACACGTAATCGGCGGCGGTCAGGTTCAGTCCCTGCCCGCCAGCCTTGAGGCTGATCAGGAACAACGGGCAGGCCTCGTCCGTTTGAAAGCGTTCGACGCGGGCCTGGCGATCGCGGGTCTTGCCGTCGAGGTATTCGTACACGATCTTTCGCGCATCGAGTTGATGGCGGACGATGGAGAGCAGGCTCGTGAACTGGGAGAATACGAGCGCCTTGTGGCCTTCGGCGAGCACTTCTTCGAGTTGCTCCAGCAGTGTTTCCAGTTTGGAACTGGAGTCCTTGGCGCGCTTCGGATCGAGCAGCCCGGGGTGGCATGCAGCTTGGCGCAGACGGAGCAGCGCCTCGAGGACGTGAATCTTCGACCTGGCGACGCCCGACTTGGCGATCTTCGCCGTCAGCGATTGGCGATAGTGTTCTCGCAGCTCGTTATATTGCTTGCGCTCTTTGGGCGCAAGTTCACAGTGGAGCGTCTGCTCTGTCTTTTCAGGAAGGTCCTTCAAGACCTGCTGCTTGGTGCGTCGCAGTAAAAACGGCCGCAGGGCGCGACCGAGGAGTTGCGCCGAGGCGTTCCGGTCCTCGTGGACGGCGTCGTTGCTCCGCGAAGTGCGCCCGTTCACGAACAGGTCTGCAAGCCGGCCCGACGCGCCGACGATGCCAGGATTCAGGAAATCGAGCAGCGACCAGAGTTCGCCCAGATGGTTTTCCACCGGCGTGCCGGTCATTGCCAGGCGATGATCCGCTTTGAGCAGCCGGCAAGCCTTGGCGGCCTGCGACGACGCGTTCTTGATGGCCTGGGCTTCGTCGAGGATCGCGTAATCGAAGCGGAAATCGCGCAGCTTCGCAATATCCTTCCGCAGCGTGCCGTACGTGGTAACGATTAGTTCCACGTCGGCAATCTGCTCGAAGCACTGTTTGCGCTCCAAGCCGGTGTAGTTCAGCACGCGCAGCTTCGGCGTGAATCGCCTGGCCTCCTCGATCCAGTTGAAGACCAGACTGCGCGGCGCCACGACGAGCGAAGGCTGGCTCAGTTCGCCGGCGGTTTTCGCCAGGCGGCGCTGTTCCAGGAGCGCGAGGACTTGAATCGTTTTGCCGAGCCCCATGTCATCGGCCAGGCAGCCGCCGAAATGGAATTCGCGGAGGAAATGCAACCAGCCCAGCCCGTCGCGCTGATAGGGGCGGAGCTCGCCTTGAAACGACTTGGGCGCCGAGCTAGGCGCGACGCCGTCGAAGGAACGAAGGCGATCGCGCAGCCGCGCAAAGGTCTCGTCGAAAGAGACCAATTGCGAATCCTGCGCGGCAAGCAGGGCGTCGAGCAGCGCGGCCTGTGCGGGAATGAATCGCAGCTTCTCATCTTCTGTCTTGCCGAGCTCGGCCAGTGGTGCGAACTTTTTCAGCCACTCGGCGGGGAGTATTCCTTGCGTGCCGTCGTCGAGCGTCACGAGTTGCTCGCCGCGACGCAGCGCGGCAAGCAGTTGCGGCAAGCTCGCGGAAACGCCTTCGAAATCGCAGGTCGCGGAGAGGTCAAACCAGTCGACGCCGCTGGCGACGTCGATGCGGAGCTCGCCGGGGCGGCGGATGAGCTTCCCTTCGGCCTCGACCGTCCAGCCGGCTTCGGTTAATTGAGCGACAAGCGCCGGCAGTCGTTTCGGCGCCACGACGCGCACGGTGACCTGCTGATACCTGGCGTCGTAACGGCGCTCCTGGCGGACGCCCAGTTTTTTCAGCATTTGCGCCGCGGAATGCTCTGCATCGCGATCGCGGCGGGCCATAGTTCGCTCTTCTTCCCGCCAGTGGCCCGCCGTGGCGTCGGCGTCGCCAACCTCCCAATCGTCGTAGCGAAACGACAGTCCGCAGATCAGGTCGGTGCTTCGCGCGGCAGCAGGAGACGGCTTGACCGTCAATCGCGGCGTCGGCGGCGCGATGCGTTCCTGGAAGTCGAGGGCCTCGGGTAACTCGGCAAATGAGGCCCGCGGCGTTGCGCGCAGCTGCACAGCGAGTTCCGCCGCTTCTTTGATCGGCACTTTCAACTCGCCCACGCGGTGCAACAGCTCCGGCCAGCCGGTGACGCCGCGGGCGTCATACCGAGCAAGGACTCCGGGAAACACGATGATGCCTGAGGGGAGCGCCGACAACGATTCAGCAAAGGGACGGCGCTCTTCGCCGCGGACGAGGCACGCTTGAATGTGGTAGTGTTTGCGGTCGTCCGCCGTGCGCGCCGAGAGTTGAAACTGCCACGGCGGACCGTCGTCCCAACTCAACGGCTGAAGGTCGGTCTCGTCCCGGTCGTTCACCGTCAAAACGCCGAGCCGTCCCGATGTCGCGAGCCGGCGCAGCACCGTCTCCTGCAGGGCGGCCGTGATCTCGGCGCCGATATATTCGTCGGCGCGGTAGGAGTAATGGCTATAATAGCCGTAGGCAGGCGACGCCTGCTGTCCGCCGAGTAACATGCCCAACAGTTCGCGATCGCCGGCCGTATCCGCGAACTGCGACTCGTTGCGCAAAATCTTGGCGGGCGTCAGTTTCCCTGGAGTGCCGTCCGACTTGATGAGTCGTTGGTAAAACGCAATGAACGGTGCGCCGCGCTTTCCACTCTCGACAGGATCAAGATGAAACCAGAGCTGACGCTCTTTCTGCAACCCAACGCCGAGGTGGGCGGCGCCGGACGATGGACTTGATTGGAGTCGGCGAAGTTCGTCGAGTTGCTGTTTCCAAACGGGAAGCGGCCGCGGCCGCGAAGTAGGCTTCTTCTTCTGACGCGACCACTCCAGTCGCGCGGCGGGCTTCCTGTCGATTCCCAGGACCTCGCGCAGGATTTCCTTCGCCTTGGCCGCAAAACTCGGCGGACCGAAGTCATCGTCCAGCTCGATCGTCGAATTACCTTCCTCGACGGGATCAATCCTCAGTTTGCGAGGCCCGGGGATCTTCGCTCCTAAGCCGATCGCGTCAACCTCTCGAATGACCGCCGCGATATGCTTGCAGACGTAGCCGTCGTCATACCGCGGGCAATCGCAAGTGGCTTCGATAACGCCATTTCCTGCGTCGGTCCAATCGAGAATTACCTCGTACGGCGTCCCGCGGCTTCCGTCCACATCGGCTTCGATGCGCGAGCGCCGGCGCGTTTGAATAACCACGCTGCCGGACGAGTGATATTCTGCGCCGCGCCGCCAATCCTGCGATTCAAATTCCGATAAGCACCGCTCGGCGAGCTTCATGGGCTTCCCTTCCATGCCGAATTTCGAAGGCGAAACATCATCCGCCTGCGAATAGCCTAACATTCGCGAAATCGGCTTGGCAACCCACGCGCGACGGAGAGCGAAGTAGCTAACGGCCGAGGCAGGCGCCTCCCACAATCGGCTCAACCGCCACGCATCCTGGCGAACTTCATTCCGCGCTTGAGGAGCGGCGCGGAGGTCGAGAGACTGAAGACGGCGTCGGTCGCGGCGCTAGTGAGCGCCGCAGAGGATACGCCGAGCCCAAAGTTGTTGCGAACCGCGTTCAGGTCTTCGAGGTTCACCAGATTGTCGCCGTTGGTGTCGCCGATAATGCCGACGCCCGCTTCGCCGAAGTGATTGCGAACGTTGTTGAGATCGACGAGATCGACGCGGCCGTCGCCGTTCGTATCGCCGAGGATTCCCGTTTCGCCGCGGCCGGGCGTTCCGTTGGGCAGGCCGGCCGACCAGCTCGCGGCGAGCCGCCAGTCGTGCGGCGCTGTGACACCTTCTCGGATGACGAGGGCGCGGCCGTCGCCATCGGTCGCGGGATACCAGGCGTCGTCGTAGTCGAAGCGTAGAATGGCGGCCTCGAACTTGGCCGGCAGCCGCAGAATGACCCCTTCGCCGCCGTTGCCAAGGTTGCCGTCGAACTGGCCCACGAGACTCGCGAGCGCGCCGTAACGTTGCGTGAAGGCCGCGACGTCGCCCGCCACGACGACGTAAGCGCCGGGCTGAAGCGTGTATTCGGGGAAGGTGAACTCGACCGCGCCGTCCAGTCGGACTCCGGTAATGTCCAGCGGAACGTCACCGATGTTGCGGAGCTCGACGTATTCATCGTCCGAAACGCCGGAGGGATGGTACATGATCTCGTTGATGCGCAACCCGGCGAGCAACGCTTGCATGCGGGCGTTCGTCGCTTCGGTGTTCGTGAGTCCTGGCGTGGGAAGTGTGAACGACGCGTAGGGAATCGCGTTGTCCGGCGTGCGGCCTTGCGAGACGTCGACGGTCATCGGCTCAAAGACGACGCGATCGAGCGCGTCCCCTTCCGGATTGAGCAGCGCGAGCGTTTCGTGCTGCGATTCGAGGCGGAAACTAAGGTGGTTGGGTCCGGCCTCGGCGTCGCCGTCCGCGATAAACGCGACTGCCCCCTGCGCGGCGACGAAGGTGAGCGGCGCAATCACATGCTTGCGCGGCAGGCTGCCGTAGTTGTCGGTCAACGACAAACCGGCGAGCGGAACCGGGAGCGTATCCGGGTTATAAAGCTCGATGAAATCTTCATCCACGAGCAGATCGCCCGACGCGAACCATTCGTTGATCGTCACGAGCGAGTTATCGCCAGTGCGCGCGGCCGCATTCGCCGCGCCGAAAGTGGGCGACGCCAGCCCCCACTCGCGAGACGTTCCGAGTCGGGCGATCGAATAGTCATCCACCTGCGCGCCGAACTCGACGCTATCTTGCAGCAAGCGCGCCGGGCCGGCGCCGTAGAGATAAACTCCGTCGCCGTCCGCGTCGAGTGAGAAGCCGAGATGGATGCCGGGCGTCGCCGCGTTGTCGGCGTACACCGTCAGGTAGGCGCCAGGCTGAATCACGACGGACGGGAAGACAAACTTCGTGGGGTTCGCCGGGTCGTCCGAAATGCTCATCCCGAGAAGATTGACCGCCGTCGCCCCGGGATTGAACAGCTCGATGGCGTCAGGACGCGTCCCCTGCAGCGGTAGCGCCGCCACGTTCGACGCAAGGACTTCGCTCAACACGATGCCTGACAGCGCGCTGTCGACGGTCCAAGTGCGTGAGGCGGTCGGCGTCAGCAGGAACTGCCATTCGCCCGCTACATTGCGGCCGCGCACAAACACCGTGTACGAGCCGTTGCTGAGATTAGTGAGTGCAATCGGCTGCGAGACATTGCGCGCGGTGCTCCAGGCGCCGCTGTTGACGCGGTATTGGTATTCCACGATTCCGGCGCCGCCCACCGTGAGCGTCGCGCTCGTGGCGCGCGTCACGACGGGAGGCTCGCCGCTGATGCTCGCCCAACCCGGAACATCCGCGCCGCGGTCAGCGCCATTCGGACCCGTGCCAAGCGCCGGCGAACCGGGGCGGAGCGAGAAATCGCCGCCGGCTGGGTCCTTCAATCGAGGATCTTCGCTCAGGTTGCCGCTGCCGAAGGAATGCCATTCGGCGGGAACGATCGACTGATCAATTCTCGCGTCGGTTGTCGGGAGGACTTCGGCGAAGATCGTCGGCGAATTGTGAAAGATGCTGCCGAGCACGTGAGCGCCGCGGCCGGGCCCTGACGTTTGTCCGGCGAGGTCGAAATAAAGCGCCGACAGGCTCGCGTCGACGACCGTGTTGTGGACGAAGTTCATGAAGGCGTTTTCCTTCACGATCGCCACGTGGCCAACGTCGATAAACGTGTTGCGGACGACGGTGAAGTCGCCGCCGCTTGAGGAGAGGACGTTCGACTGCCCCGGATCGAGGTTGTATTGATCCTTGTGGAAGTGCTGGAACGTGTTTCCCTCGATGTAATAGTCCCCCGTCATATCGAGGGCGTCGTCGCCGCCGCCGAGGAACACGTTATCGAGAATCTGCGGGATGGGATTCGGCGCGCGCGGGGCGTCGAAATCGATGCCGTCGTTGTGCCCTTTCAGACGTCCGAAGATGTTGCGCTCGATAATGAAATGTCCGCCCGCCGGGATGCCGCCGCCCCAGATGTGCTCGCTAAAGTTATCGGTCGTGGGCGCCTCGTTCTCGCCTGGGAAGATATCGGTGAAGACCGAATCGCGGACGATCAACGAGGAATTCTGCGAGCGAATGCGCCGTCGATCGGCGTGATCGAGCGTGGTGTGCTCGATCGTCAGATTCGAGCCGTCGAGTCCGATCATGCCCGCGTTGTTCGCGGTGACGCCGTACTCGACGACCGCGTACGAAATGCGGTTGTCGAGCATCGAGTTGGTGAACTGCAGCCCGTCCCAGTCGCCGGCGCCGGGGACGCGTGTGAATCGCACCAACTCGTGCGCGGTCCCTTCGGCCACCAGACGGCCGCCGTTGAAGTTGAAGCCGGTTCCGGTCTGGAAGAACACCGTCGTGCCGGGGAGCACCGTCAACGTGACGCCGGCGGGAATGTTGAGGTCGCCGGTAACGACGTACGGTCCGCGCCATGGAGCGAGGATCGTGTTCGCAGAGAGCGTCCCGCCGGCAATCGTCGTGCTGGCGATTTGCCCGGCGGCGCCTGACAGGAAATAACCTTGATCCGCGCGCGAGCCGTCGGGATCGGGTGCGCTCGCCGCGTCGCCGGCGTTGACGCTCGGACTGCCGGGCTGCAAGCGGTAGTCGCTGAGTGAGGCGTTCACATACAGCGGCGATTGGTTGAGGTTGCCCACGCCTGCCCACGGCTCGCCAACGAGGTTGGTGTAGTTGACGATAATCGTCGCGGGGTTGTAATCAGTGCGGATCGGGTCGGGCGCCGAGACGATCGAATTGCGGATGTTGTAGTTGATAATCGCGCCGGGGATGCCGAACTTGTCTTCAGCCTGAATGCCGATGGAGTTGGCGTTGATCGTGACGTGATCGATGGTATTGTTCGAGACCGGCGCCGATCCGTTCTGCCCTTTGGCGGAGATGCCGATATCGACGTTCGACATCAGCACGTTGCGGATGGTGTTGTTCCCTTCGATGATCGTGATCCCCTTCGGATCGTCGTTCGTGTTCGTGAGGTCGCGAATGATCAGGTCTTCCATCACCATGTCGGGGCCAAGCGTATCGATGCCGTCGTCGTCCGTGCGCGCGATGACGCTCCGTGAAATGCGGACGGTCTGGCCGGCGCTCTGGCGGTGGATGTAGATGCCGTCGTTGTCGTCGGTGACGCCGTTGTCGTGATAGATCCCGAGCATGTCGACGATAAATCCATCCTCGAAGATCAGCCCCGACTGCTCGACCTCCGGCCCCATCACGCTGCGGGCGAATTGGCTGTGCTGGAAGGTGAGATTTGAACCGCTGGCGGTCATCGTCTTGCCGGCGATGTCGGTGATGTCGACGTGATCGAAGAGCAGCGTAGCGCCCGAGCTGCGTACCGCCGAGCCGGTGTTCGTATGCCCGCCGCGCGGCGAGTGTCCCGCGCGTGTGATTTGCACGTAGCGGTATTGCGAAGACTGCGCGCCATTGTGATTGACTTCGCCCCACGGTGCGGCTGGATCGGCCGCGGTGAACGTGATGGGGCTAGCGGCTGTGCCGACGGCATTGAGCGTCCCGCGCACGATCAGATCGGCGCCGTCCGTGGCAAGCGAAGCCGCGTTGCCGTCGAAAAGCACGAGCGTCCCCGGTTGCACGTTAAGCGTCGCGCCGACCGGAACCGTGACGTCGCCCGTCACATGCACGACGCCGCTCCACGTGGTGACTCCCGCTGGCAACGTTCCGTTGGCGGTGGCGACCGGGGCGGCGGAGAGCGAGGAGATTCTGCGGCTGAACTGAAGATCACCGAGCGTGGCGGTGAGCGTGAAATCGCCGTCGCCGTTCACGGTGACTAAGGCGCTGCCGACGCCGTTGCGCAGCGTGACTTCGTGCGCCGACAACGATACGCCGGCAGTGTCGGTGGTGAGTTGCACCGTGGCGTCCCAGAGGTCGTGCAACGGTTGACCGGCGGCGTCGAACGCCTCGATGCGGACGGAAAGCGGAACTCCCGGCAGATAGCTGTCGCGCGTGAGCATCTGGATGGAAGTCGCCTGGACGGGCTCAGGCCAGAGTACGTTCGCGGCGGCGGGGCCGTCGTACCAGATGTCGACGTAGCCCGAATCGACCGTTTCGCCGGTCCCGTTCGGCCCGGATAACGCCTCGACGAGCACGCGATTCACGCCGGGCTGCAGCGGCACGCCGCCGACGCCGCTGCCGGGGCGCATGCCCGCCAGATCCAGATCGAAGCTGATATCGCCGCTGTTGCGTGCGCGTTGATGGATTTCCACGGCGAGGACGTTCCGGCCGGCACGGAGCAACGAGTTCTTGTCCGTGAGAATAGTCGTAAAGAACGTATCCTCCTCTGCTCCGGCGACGTTGCCGGTGGAGAGCGTCTCGAAGTCGATCACCGCCGGCGCGTTGGGCATATTTTCCCGGTGAATCTCTACACCGTTGAGGTACAAGACGGCGCCGTCGTCGCGCAGCAATTGGAGGTAAAGGCCGTTAAACGCGCTCGGATCGTCGACGGTGAACTCCCGGCGGAAATAGGTGGTGATGAAGCGATCGCCGGACGGGCCGCCGTTGACGATCGTCTGCTCGTCGCTGTCGCCATAGCCGAGCTGCGCCGGGCCTTGCTCCCAGGCATCGTCGTCAAAGTCCGGGTCTCTCCAGGCAGTTCCTTGATTGGAACCATCGTCCAGGTATTTCCATGTCGAGCCCTGGTCAATCAACGTCACGTTCTGTTCGCCCGTCAATTCTCCCGGAGTCGTCCAGGCGCCCGTGCGAGCATCATATTCCGCGAGGCGCCCGTCGACGAGCACCGATTGCGTTTGGGCGGCGTCGGCGACGCCGTCCAGCGTGAGCGACGCATTGCTCGTGCGCGGGAAACCGTTCACCGTGGGCAAATCGACGTCGATGCGGAATGCCTGAGGAATCTGCGCCAGCACCGCGGCCGTGCGATTCACGACGAACTGCTTCATCGCCGTGATGTTATTGGATGCGACGAACGGCCCGAGCAATTGGTCGATCAGCGGGTTGAGCGTCTCGGGGTTGAACGTCGTATCGATCAAGTCGATGAACTGGTCGTAGAAACGTCGCACAATTTCCGGATTGGAGAGAAACCTAGCCAGACCGTCGACTTGCGTGAACGTGAAGATGCTTTGATTGACGTCGCCCTGATCGTTTCCTTGACGCATGATGGTATCGAGATCGTGCGGAACTAGGCGGAAACGCGAGTCCTCGACGCCGCGGTAAAGCTGGTAGTCGTCGCCGATGCCGCGATTGAGGCCGGTTTCCCGGTTCAATAGCAAGGCGTCGAGCGCCATGTAACGCAGCCACTGGTCGATATCGACATGCTGGCCGACGACTTGCACGTAGTTCGCTTCCGGAGCGTTATTCAACGCGTCGGTCAGCGCGATCAAGTCGGTCCAGTCGTCCTGTTCCTCGTTGGTTTCCTTGAAATAACGGTTCCGGTAGACGTCGGGATCGGTCCCTTCGTAGGCCAGGTCGGCTTCGTCGGATCCGTCGTCGAGGCGGAAGGCGCTATACAGGTTCCCTTCGCTGTCGTTGGGGTAATGGTGTTCGATGGCGACGCTGTTCATCTGCTCGACGATGGCGTACGAGCCGAACATTCCGCCGCCCGTTTGCGCGAGGTCGGCGCCGTTGACGCGCACCTCGCCCGCCGTGGTGTCGGGAGCGACCAGGCCGGCGAGCTGATAGATCGCGCTGCCGATCAACTGCGCATGAATGGCGCGCGAGTTGATATTCAGCTCGCGGACGTCATTCCAAGGGCGATCCTTGGGCAGATTCACGTGGTAGTTATTGGGCGGCCCGTTGCGGCTGCCGTGACCGCGATTGCGGATGCCGACGTTGTAGCGAACCTCGACGCCGGTTCCGTCGACGACGATGAACGTGCCGTTCATCTGCGCGTTGCTTTCGGACGATCCGCCTTCGTTGCGGCCAATCGCCGCGATCTCCGCCCGCTCCGCCTCCGTCATGATGAGCAAGTAAAATGGTTGACTCTCGGGCGTCCAGGCGGCCGTGGGATCGTACGCGTCGTCGACCTGGTAGAGGCGATTCGTCAGCGGCTCGCCGGTCGGCGCGGTGAGCGTGGGATAAATCCGCGTGTTCGCGGCCTGGTCCGCCGACGCCACGAAGTATTCGATCACTGCGCGATCCGCGGCCGCGGGAATCGTCGCGCCGAAGACGCCGTCGCCGGCCAGGCCATCGCCATGGAGGCCGTCGTCGCGCATATGCTCAATCGTGAACGCGTCCTGGCCGTCGATGCGCCAGTGCAGATCGGCCGCCATGCCGACCGTCAGTTCGTCAATGAGCCGCGCCGTCACGGAAACGCTATCGGTTGAGCGCGGGATGATGGGGAACTGCGTGAGGTCTTGAATCAGCGGCCCGCTGTCGGCCTCCGCGACCGTATTCGCAACGCCCGGCGATCCGCCATCGACCGTGCTCGCGCGCCAGTTCTGGCCGTACTCGTTCGGCAGATTGAGGTCCACCAATTCCAACGATTTGCCGCCGCCGTCGTGGTCGTTGCCCCACACCCAGCCGTAGTGGCCACGGTCGAGCGGACCCCTTGCGCGGTAGCTCCAGTCCCCTTCATCGGCGTACTCGACGCGATCAATCGTGCCGCCGCCGGCGTCCTTGAGCGTGATCGATTCGCTGCCGTCGCTCAGTTGACCGGTCCAGCCGCCGACGACATTGCTGACGCCAGGATTGTGCACGCCAAAAACGGTCGTGTCGCGCGCCACGACGAGTCGCTGCCCGGCCGGCAGAATGACGTTCGGGAACGTGAAGTCGACGCCGGACGTGAACTGCCAGCCGTTCAGATTCACTGCCGCCGCACCGGCGTTCGTAAGTTCGATGTACTCTTCGAGATCATTTTCGCTCGCCGGGTGATACATGATCTCGCTGATCAGCACATTGCGGGTCGGATCGGCGATCGGCGCAGCGTTATTGGGGGCGTTCGGCGTCGGCAGCAGAAAGTACCCTTGGTTGACGAAGTTGCTCGCCAGGCCGTACGAAATGCCGTCGTACTGGGCCGGGTAGCTAGGCGAGAACTCCTGCTCGATGGTCGTCCCGTTCGGCGCGACGAGGGCCAGGTACTCG
>CAZUBB010000032.1:3944-13471 GCA_964618485.1 uncultured Pirellulales bacterium | reverse complement strand
TGGTATGCAACTCGGCGCCGGCCGTCGCCCGATCTTTTCCCGAAGCGAACACCAGCAGCGATCCGCCGGCCGGCAACGCTACGGACGGAAACGTCCACTGGGACAGTTGGTCGTCGTCGTCCGTAAGATGCCAGCCCTGCAGGTTGAGCGGCGCGGCCGACGAGTTGGTGATTTCGATCCAGTCCGAGAATTCGGCGTCCTGGTCGACGGTCGGCCCTTCGTTGCGGGCCAGGAATTCGCTGATGACGGGGCCGCCCGCCAGCATTTGGCGGGGCTCCAGCGACTCCAAGTTGCGCGTCACGCCGCCGGGCCGCCGCGCAGATCGCGCCGGCTTCCGCCACTTTCTCTCCGCCATGTCTGTTCCGCCGCTGTTTGCAACGCGTAAGAGCGCCAAGAAACAGCCATGGATTCTAAACAGAATTCTCACACGCCGCCAGGAATTGCGACGTTTGGGGGGGCGAAACGAACATTAAGATTTGCCCCCGCCACGGAAGAGGGGCCTAATGCGCCCCAGCGTTTCCGTGGCCCTCGGCGGGCGCGTCGTGGTGGCCGTCGGCAGGCGGTGCGGTGCCGGGCTCGGATGTGGAGTTCGGAGCGGCGCCTGGGACATTCCAGGGCGCACCCGCCTGCATGGCGGCGGCGGCACCGTCGGGGCCGCCGGCGAACTCGTCGAGCATGTAGACTTCGACCCGGGCGTCCTGGGCGCCGGCGCTGTCGCCGGTCTCGGCCGGAGCGGAGACGAAACCGCCGGCCTGGCTCATCCGAATGCGTTCCGGTTCGACGCCATGGGAGATGAGGTACTCGCGCGTCGCGGCGCACCGGGCGTAAGCGAGCTGCCAGCGGTCGGCGAACGTCGTGCCCGGGGCGAGCGGACGCTCCGAAACATGGGCGCGGATTTCCAGCAAGTTGCGTTTACCGGCGAGTTGGGGCAGCAACTCCTCGAGGTTCTGTTTGGCCGCGGCGTCAAGTTCGGCTCCTTCGCCATCGAACGGCAGATGGGTGCCGACGCTCGAACGGCTGCCGTCGCGGAACATATAGGAACTAGAGGGCCGGCGGACCACGGTCTGCGGGCCGCGCTTGTTGGTTCCTTCTCCGGAGCCGCCTTTCTTATCGCCGCCGTCGCCCATCGGCGGCGGCGGGGCGGTCGCTTCGTGCGGCATGAACGTGGGGCCAGGGCCGTTCGACGAAGGCCGATCCGAGGGCATCCCGAACGGGTCGCGAAAATACTGTGCGATTGCATCCTTGACCGGCTTATCCTGTCCGACGAGCCACATCACGAGAAAGAACGCCATCATCGCGGTCACAAAGTCCGCGTACGCCACTTTCCATGCACCACCAGAACCGGCCATGAGGGGAGTTTTCCAGAGGGAGTTAGTCGGTCAACGGAAGGAACGATTTGACGTTGAAGTGATGAGGGCAGAGTGATGAGTGATGTTTGACGCGTATCACTCTGCAATCTGCACTCATCACTCTGCACTTCCCTTATCCTGCTCCTTCCGCTTCCTTAAACAACTGGTCGAGTTCTTCGCGGCTGGGGCGGACGTCGCTGCCGAGGCCGCGGGCCGCGCGTTCGATGGCCACCTTCGGCGAGGCGTCGCCGGCGAAGCCGGAGACGATGCAGGAGATCGCGCGGAAGAACGCCAGCTCTTCCTCGCCGAGCAACCCGAGTCGCGCGGCCAGCGGTCCGAAGAAGCCGTAGCTCATCAAGATGCCGAGAAACGTGCCCACGAGCGCGGTACCGACGTGGTGACCGATCTCTTCGACGGGACCGTTGATTGATTCCATCGTGATCACGATGCCGAGCACGGCCGCCACGATGCCGAAGCCGGGCAGCGCGTCGGCCGTCGCTTGCAACGCGTGCTGCGCCGCATGATGCTCTTGCCCGATCACCTGGATTTCCGCTTCGAGCATCTCGGGCAACTGCTCGGGGCGGACCGTGCCGTCCAGCACGGGTCCGAAGGCGCCGCAAATGAAGTCGGTGACGTGGTGATTATTCGCGATCCGCGGGTACTCGTGGAAGATCTTGCTATCGTGCGGCTTCGAGACGTGCGTTTCGAGCGCCAGTAGCCCGTCGCGCCGCGCGAGCCGCAGCAGCGTATACATCAGCTTGAACAAGTCGCGGTACATCTGCTTGTTGAACGGCGAACCTTTGATGCTGCCGAGGATCGCTTTGACCAGGTCGACGAGGATTTTCTTGGAGGACATGACGATCAGGCCGCCGAGCGCCGCCCCGCCGATCGTGAGCAATTCAAAGGGCTGAATCAGCGCCCCGACGTGTCCGCCGGACAGGACGAAGCCGCCCAACACGGCGCCAATCACAACGATAAAGCCGACGATGACGATCATAGGTCTGCAGCATCCCTTGGCGAATGAGGGCGAACGCCGCTCCCCAATCAACCAGCGCAGGGAGCGACCCGGGAATACATAGCTCAGAAATCACCTCGCGCCTTGGCCCGCGTGGCGACGGCCATGCCACTCGATGGTGGCCCGAAGTTTGACCTACACTTCCACACTCAGTCGCGCGAGACTCTCCCTAGCTCGTGCGGCCCGCCGTCCGTTCCCCACCTGCTGGAAGCTCCCGCCATGTCGACCGTCGGCAGCATTTTGTTGGATCAACAGATTCTCCTGGAGAGCGGCACGAACGAGTTGGAGCTGCTCGTGTTCCGCGTGGCCGACTACACCTTCGGCATCAACGTGGCCAAAGTCCGCGAGGTGCTGACGCTGCAGCCGATCACGCGGCTGGCCAAAACGCATCCCTCGGTGCGGGGCGTGTTCAAGTTGCGGAATCGCGTGATTCCCTGCGTTTCACTCGTCGATCACCTTGGGCTCGCGCGGAGCGGCGATGATGACTCGCCGCGCGCGGGTGAGGGGGAACGGACGATGATCTTGACCGACTTCAATCAGCAGCAGACGGCGTTTCTCGTCGATCACGTCGAGCGCATTCACCGGCTGAGTTGGGAGCAGATTCTCAACGTGCCGCCGCTGATGGCGCTCGCGCATTCGCCCTTGACGGCGGTGGCGCGGACCGGCGATCGGCTGGTCGTGCTGTTGGACTTTGAGATGATCATCGACCAGGTGACAGGATTTGAACTCGATGCGCGGCAGGCGCCGAATCCGCATGGAGTGGCGCGCGAGACCAAGCGGATTATCGTGGCGGACGACTCCAGCACCGTGCGCGAGGCGATGGCCAAGACCTTGCAGACCAGCGGCTACACGCAGGTGGCGACCTTCAGCAACGGGGCCGACGCCTGGCGCGAGATTCAGGCACGTTACAAGCAACGCGGGCAGGTGGCGGACGTCGCCGATCTGCTCATTAGCGACGTCGAAATGCCGCAGATGGACGGTCTGCATCTGACGCGGTGCGTGAAAGAGCACGCCGAGCTGCGCGCCATCCCGGTGATGCTGTATTCCTCGCTCGTGACGCCGGACAACTTCAAGAAGGGCAAGGCGGTCGGCGCCGACGCGCAGGTGTCGAAGCCGCAGTTGAATAACGTCGTCAACCTGGCCGACGAACTGATCCGGGGAGCGCGTGAATCGGTGGGCACGGTGATGCCGGCGCCGCGCACGACGAGCGAACCCGCTTCACCTGCACCTGAACCGCGCGCAACGGCGCCGATCGACGCGCCCACAACGGCCCCGCAGCCCGCGCCCGTTGCAGCGCCGGCTGCCGAGGTCGTCACGGCGGCTGCTCGAGAATTCGATCGCGTGGACCGGCAATTATGGCGCACGTTCACGCAGGAGATTCAGTCGCACGTCGTACGACTCAGCGATCTGGCGACGATGATCGAAGATGGCACGATTGACGCCGCGGGCCTCCAGGAATTCGGCCGGATTCTGCATTCCATCAAAGGCGCGGCAATGGTGGTCCCGGTGGAAACCGCCGCCCATGCGACGCACTTGCTGGAAAGCATCCTGGAGCAGATTCGCCGCTTGCCGCCACCGTGGCCGTCCAAATCGGTGGAGCGATGCGTCGACTGGTTGGCGGATCTCTGCGCGCCGCAGTCCGATCCGCGCGAAGTGCTCGCGCGAGGACCGGCGCTCGAGAGTGAGCTGGAACGCGTACTGTCGCAACTGGCGGGCTAATTCGACTAGCGCGTCGAGACAGCGGCCGCGTCGATCAATTCCCAGCTACCGTGCTCTTGGCTGGCCCTCCAGAGGTCTCCCAGTTGGTCGCTGCGCAGTTGAGCGCGGACCATACTGGCGAGCGGTTCGGGAACGACCAGGCCAACGACGTCGTCTTTGTGTTTACGGGAGATTTTCGAGAGCGCGGCGCAGACGCGTTCCCGCGCTTCGCCGATCGTTTCGCCGCCTGGCGGCCGTACGCACTCCGGTTGTTCCTGCCATTGCCGGTAGACGGTCGGCTGTCGGCGCCGGACTTCGTCGATCAACATGCCTTGCCAGAGGCCGTGGTTGAGGTTTTGCATGTTGTCCATCTCTTTGAGCTTGACGCCCAACGCGGTGGATAACGCTTCGGCCGTCTGGCGCGCGGCGGAGCATCCACAGCAATAAAGAATGCGGATGCCTTGATGCTTGAGCTCATCAATCGCTTTCGCGACTTCGTGATTACCTTGTTCGTTGAGTGGGATGTCAAGGTTGCCTTGAATGCGTCCCTGCTGATCATAATCCGTCGATCCGGGACGGATTAAAATGAACTGTGTCATGGCGTTTGCCATTCACCTCCGAGTGGTGGAACATGCTTCGCGCGCCAGCTCTTCGAGCTGGCTGACGCGGGCACGATAGTCGTGGCCAGCGAAGATCGCCGACCCGACGACAAACAACTGTGCGCCGGCTTCGGCGCACCGTCCGATCGTGGCGGTCGCAACTCCGCCGTCGACCTCGAGCAACTGGTGTGGCCCCAGTCGCCCGGCAAAATATCGCAACTTGTCGATGGCAACTTCGTCAAACGCCTGTCCGCCGAAGCCAGGGTTGACGCTCATCACCAGGAGCAAATCGCACTCCGAAATAAAGGGCTCCGCCGCGTCGACCGGCGTATGCGGATTGATCGCCAGGCCTGCGGATGCGCCATGGTCGCGAATTTGCCGCAGGACCGGCGTGGGATTCGGGACCGCCTCCAGATGAATCGTGAGGGAGTCGGCCCCCGCCTCGACGAACTGTGCCAGATACCGGTCAGGCTCCGAGATCATCAAATGCACATCGAGCGGTAAGCTCGTGAGCTTCCGAATCGCGGCGACGATCGGCATTCCGTACGTCAAGTTGGGCACAAAGTGACCATCCATGACGTCCAGGTGCAGCGCCCTAACGCCGGCTTCCTCCAGCGCGCGGACTTCGCGTTCCAGGTGACCGAAATCGCAGAATAGCATGGACGGCAAGGCCACCGGAGCGCCGGCGCGCAGGTCCACGAATGAGCGACGAGAGGGCATAGAACGCGGCCGATTCCTGGCCGAAGGGCGTCCTAGGGACGCGGCAGAGGCTAACCGGATGGGTGAGATGCTCGGGTCGAATTCAAACGGCTCTAAACAAGCCCGCCTGCCTCGCCACGTTTCCCGCTACCACGCGAAACGCGGAACAACCTCAAACGACCGAATCAGCACCAGGCACTTGCGGCAACAGGTAGTGGCTGCCAGCAAGCGACAAGTCGCATTTTAGCATTGACGTTGGTTCAAGTCAGCAGAGCAATTGCAGAATTCGCCGGCGGTAGGTTTCCGGCGCCGCACACCATCGTCGCACACCCCCTCGATTGCAGGGTGAATCTGGCGGGGGATCACCCGACGAGATGCTGTTCGCAGATCGCAACACTCAACTGCATAAGGCTTTCCGTCGATGTCAACGTTGTCGGACGCATGGTACTTACGGCGCACGGCAACCGTAAGTCACTGGCAAATTGGACCGCCTGGAGAGGTTGCGAAGCGAGGTCACGCTCAAAACCGGCAAAATCGTTAAATCCTGCGCAACCGGGCGGACGATGCCGATCGTTAGGGTCTTAACCATTCGGCGCGACGGCGCGTCCGTCGCGCTATGGTTGGCCTGGCATCCGTGGCGGGGGGATTGAATGGCGATGGCATCTTTCAGCCGGGACCGACGGCGGACCGACCTGTTGTGGGCGGCAGTAGTGCTCTTGGCGCTCACGGGTTGCACGCGCACGCAATACCGGCTGGCGGCGGATCGCGAGGTCTATGGACTCGTCCGGCAGAAATCGAACGACCCGCGGTGGGCCGATCCGACGTTCAACCCGTACGTGAATCC
Source organism: uncultured Pirellulales bacterium (assembly GCA_964618485.1). GTDB lineage: Bacteria > Planctomycetota > Planctomycetia > Pirellulales > JALHLM01 > JALHLM01. The sequence goes on along the minus strand of CAZUBB010000032.1, from coordinate 7,267 downwards.
GCGCAGCCGTTATTTCGATCCGTACAATCCAGATCGCGAGCCGATGCCGCGCGACGATCCCGCGTCGTTCCAATTCATGCGCTATGTCGATGGCATGCGCGGCTGGCGGCATTGGCTCGATAACGGCGTGGCGCCGAGCGACGAGGCGCCCAACTGGCGGCAACGACTCACGGAATACGTCGCGTTCACGCCGAGCGGCGAGATCGAACTCGATCTGAATACGGCCGTGGCGCTGGCCTACACGAACTCGCCGACGTGGCAAGATCAGGTGGAGACGTTGTATCTGTCGGCGCTGGATGTGAGCACGGAGCGCTTCCGCTTCGACGTCCAATACTATGGCGGCACGACTTCACTCTTTGCGCACAATGGCGATCGCAGCGCCGCGGCGCGGGTGATCAGTCCGGGCGTGACCGGCGATCGCAATACGTTCACGCAGGCAACCGATGGGCAGTTCCAGCGGCGGCTGGCCACGGGCGGGCAGATTCTGGTCGGCTTCGCGAATTCATTCGTCTGGCAATTCAGCGGCGAGGATTCGAACTTCGCCGCGTCGCTGGCGAATCTGAGCATCGTGCAACCGTTGTTGCGCGGGGGCGGTCGCGCCGTAGCCCTGGAACAATTGACGATCGCCGAACGCGCGCTGTTGGCCAACCTCCGCGCACTGGCGCAGTACCGGCAAGGGTTCTATACCAATATCGCCATGGGGCAGAACGGCACGTCTGGACCACAACGGCGCGGCGGTTTCTTCGGCGGCACCGGTCTCACCGGCTTCACTGGCCAAGGCGCCGGCGGCTTCGGCGGCGTCGGGCAAGCGACCAACTTCGGCGGCTTCGGCGGCGCGGGCGCCGGGGGCGCGGGCGGCGGCGCGGTCGCGGGGGCGGCGGGCGGCGGCGCCGGCACCGTCGGCGGATTTATCGGGCTGCTGCAACAGCAGCAGCAGATCGCCAATATCCAAGACAGCCTGGGACTCAAGCTCCGTACGCTCGGCCTGCTGGAAGCCAACCTCGAGGCGGGGTTGATCGACATCACGCAAGTTGATTCGTTCCGGCAGAGTATCCAGACCGACCGCGCCAACTTGCTGCAAGCGCAAATGGCGTTGGAGAACCAGCTCGATACGTTCAAACGCACCACGCTTGGGTTGCCGCCGGATCTGCCGATGGTGCTCGACAACGGCATGATCCAGCAGTTTCAGTTCATCGATCGGCGGATGACCGACGCGCAGAACTGGCTGGCTGATTTCCGGCAGCAGCTTGGCGCGATCGAAGGCGAGCCGACGACGGATCAACTTTACGACGCGATGAAACGCCTGCAGCAAATGCGCCGCGACATGCAGCCGCTGCTCCCGTCGGTCGCTGAAGACTTGAAGGTCTTGAGCCAACGCGCGCCGCAGCGCGAGGCCGACTCCACGCCGGAGGACCGCATCGCGTTTCGCGCCGAGCAGCAGCGGTTGACCAACTCGCTGACGGAAATGTCCGCGCGATTTCAAGAGGTAGACCAGATTATCGAACAGATGCGTTCCAGCCTGACCGAGGCGAACCGCGACGAGACCGCCAATTCGCTCGTCGCGCTCGCCGGGTCGCTCGGAGACCTGGTGCAGGAACTGTCGCTCACCCAAGCCCGCGCCCGGCTGGAATCGGTAGTGTTGCCGCCGATTCGCATCTCGCCGGAGTTGGCGTTCGCCGTGGCCCGCACGAATCGCCTGGACTGGATGAACAACCGCGCGTCGCTGGTCGACAGTTGGCGACTGATCACGTTCAATGCGAACGCCCTGGAGTCGGACTTAACTGTGGCGATGGACGCCGATATCGCCACGCTAGGCGACAACGCCGCGCGGTTTCGCGCTCCGACCGGCAACCTGCGGGCGAGCCTGCAGTTCGATCCGCCGTTCACGCGCTTGCTGGAGCGGAACAACTATCGTTCGGTATTAATCAGTTATCAGCAGAACCGCCGGCAACTGGTTCAATACCAGGACCAGGTCCATCAGACGTTGCGGCAGGATTTGCGATCGTTGCGGCAACTCGAGGCGAACCTCGCCCTGCAACGCAGCGCCGTGGCGATCGCCTTGCGGCGCGTCGATCAGACGCGCGAAGAGCTTTCAGCGCCGACCGCTCCGGCGGCGGCCGGGCAAGCCGCGACGGCGTTAGGGCCGACCGCGGCGCAGAACCTGATTTCCTCGCTTACCGCCCTGAGTGATTCGCAGAATAACTTTATGAGCGTCTGGCTCAACCACTACGCAACGCGCATGGCGCTCGTCCGCGATATGGGCGTAATGCGACTCGACGACATGGGGCGGTGGATCGATCTACCTATCGATCAACTGATCGCGGAAGCGACGCCACCGTGCGAGCTGCCGCCGGAAGTGCCGCGCGAATGGCTGCAAGACGCTGGCATCGATCCCGATTCGCTCAAGACGCTTCCTTTGCCCGCGGAGAGCGTTCCTCCGGGCAAAGAGGCTCCGGCCACGCTCAAACTTTTGCCGCCGGGAGAATCGGCGAAGCAGCCGACGCCGCCTCCTCCCGCGCCATCGGCCAGTGTGCAGCGAACTCCTGCGGCGCAACTCGCCGCCAAAGGACGATAAAGAACGCCGAAGGCGAGATGATCTCGCCTCCGGCGTTGGATGCTTCTGCCGCACTCGGCCAACGTGCTACTTCAGCGCTTGCGAAGCCGCGCGACTCCCATCGCCAAAGCGCTGATCGCGAGCATCGCCCACGTCGCCGGTTCTGGAACGGCGGCTGCGCCTCCAGAACCGAAGTTGTTGCGGACCGCGTTCAGATCGTCGAGATCGACGTCGTTATCGTTGTCGGTATCGCCATCGGGACCAGCGCCGCCGAAGTTGTTGCGTACGGCGTTCAAGTCATCGAGGTCGACATCGCCGTCGCCGTCGGTGTCGCCGGGAACGGTGGCGCCGCCTTTCACAAACGTGATCTCACCATGCGGGCGCACCGCGAACGACTGCGAGTCGGTCGGATTCCAGTCCGGCAGAAAGTTGTTCGGGTCGCTCGTAATACGGGAGATCTTGAAGAACCATGTATCGTCCGGTTCCGGCGCGAACGGGTGATAGAGACCGTTCACTTCCAGGTTGTTTTCGGGCGGTTCGGGGTTGTCGGCGTCGAAGTCGATCCAGGTGAACTTGATCTCCGTTACGCCGCCGTTCGCTGTCATTTTCTGGTTCATCACGGTCTCGAACAAACCGAGCCAATTCCCGGCATTGCCGAACGGCGAATCCTCATGTGCTTCCAGGAACAACCCGGTATTGATACCACCGGTGTTCTCGATGCCCGAATCTCCCATGTACTGGTTGAAGGCGATCTGGTAGCCGTCAGTAT
>CAZUBB010000032.1:0-3934 GCA_964618485.1 uncultured Pirellulales bacterium | reverse complement strand
GCGTCTGCCACGATGTTCGCTTCACCGTCGACGTTGGGGTCGAAGTAAAAGTTGATGTTGTCGGCGTTGAAGTCGATCGAGCCAGACGAGGGACCAGGGCTCCAGTTGCCGTAATCGGATTGGAAGAGGATATACATGGCGTCGTCGTCCCACACGGCGCGCCAGCGGGAGTTCTGATTATCGACGCGCGACGTATCGCGCAGCAGATGCCAGCCCCCTTGTTCTGCCGCGGCGTCGTCCCATTCGCCGGGACTGACAATGCCGTCGATCGTCGGCGGGCTCTCCGTGAAGTTGACGTTGTACTTGTTGATTGTCTGTGCGGAGACCGTGGCGGCGAGCATCATGCCCGCGCAGCAGGTCAGGACGCCGCGCAGAGCGCAGCAACGAACGGAGAACAGCATTTGCAGCTCCCTAGATGAGACAAGGAGTGTGATCGATGGCGTGGACGCCTTCGGAGCGCGAAGAAAAGATGCCGTGACAAGACGCCACGATTACAGCGCGTCTTGTGGTCGCGATGGCGATTGTATCGAGGCTCAGAGCGAATTCAATAAGAAAGCGCAAGATTCTAGCAACATTCTCATATGCGCAGCAGGCAGAATGCGCGTGCTCTTTATGGCGAATAGTGCGCTGATGAATCAAGCGCTAATAAACACACGCCGTGTAGAGAATGCGGCGCTGTGAATCACCTGGTATCGCCAGCACTAGCCCGCCGTCCGGCGCGTCGACTTCCACGACCCCGTGCGCGCGACCTGAGGAGTGTTCTGCGAGGATCGCCTCCATCGCTTGTACTGCCGCTACCGTGGCGCGGTCATGCTCGAGGTCGTTGTAGGCCAGCTCGCGCATCGCGGCGAGTCGTTCGTCACGCTCGCGGTCAGCGCCGCCGAACTCGACGAACGCGACCTCGCGCGCGAAGCGCTCGAGCACCTCGATGCCGTAGCCGCGTTGTGCGCGTTCGCCCCACGGTTCCAGGAATGTGCCGTTGTAGTGGTTGTTGAGCGTGATCTTGCGCTCGTGAGGCGTGCGCCCCTCGATCGTGCATTCCACGCCGCGCTTGCGACTGTGCCCGTTCCAGACGCCGTTGTCGAAGCGGAATTGCACTTCCTGCTCGACATAGCCGGGAAAGTTGTCGGGCGCGACCCAACTCGTGTGGATGTCGAACGCGGCGCCGCGACCGTCGTCGTAGGTATAGATCAAACGCAGTTGAGTCGAGTCCCAGGTTTTCCCATTGGCCGGGCCGACGAGGCCGCGCTGGCCGGAGCACATCACGGCTGTCAGCCGGCCGCCGAACGTGAAGTCGATCAGCTTGATGTAATGCACGGCGACGTACGTGCCGGGATTGCGGCCGACGATCCATTCGGCAAACTGGCCGCCGGAGATGGATTTGGGTTCCAGCAGCGAACAGTAGCCGTGATTGACGTGCTTCAAGTCGCCGTCGGCGACGAGCGTGCGGAGTTTCTTGTGGTCGGGATCGAGCAGCTTGTGGTAAACGACCTTGGCGAGGACTTTTTTCTCGCGCGCTAATTGCACCAGCGCATCGAACTCGGCGAGCGCGAGCACCGATGGCTTTTCGATCAGCACGTGTTTGCCCGCTTGAAGCGCCGCGCGGGCGGCTTCGAAGTGGCGATCGTCCGGCGTGGCGATGCAGACGGCGTCGACGTCCTCGCGCAGTAATTTGCCGATGGCGTCCGGCTCGCTGCAGATGGCAAAGTCGCCGAGCACGGAAGACAGTTGCTCGCGGTAACGTTCTGCACGTTGACCCGTGCGGCTCGCCACGGCGGACAACTTCACCTCGCAGACGCCAAACGCCGGATCAAACAACGGCCGCCGCGCGACCTGCTCGAAGAACGGCCGGTAGGTCTCCTCGAAGATCATCCCCACGCCGACCATCGCCAGGCGCAGGGGAGGAGTGGTTTGTGCTGGCATGGAGTTGAGCAGTGCAAAGTATGAACGATGAATGATGAAGTATGAACGAAGGAGACTTTGCTGGGGAGGGCTCCCGTCCGTTCATCATTCATCATTCATCGTTCACACTTTCCCTCACCCCACGACCGAGCGCCGGTGACTCAGATAGTCCCAGACCACGTAACGGTCGAGGTCTTTGCCGGCGGTGAAGAACACGCGGCCGCGGGTTTGTTCGGCGAGGCGGTAGGCGAATTGGATGTCCTCGCGCGACTGCGACCAATTCGAAAGGAGAAACAGGTTGATCGTGATTCCTTCGCGGCGACAGGCCTGGCCTTCACGCATCGTGGCCTGTTCGGTCATCAGATGCGGCGGGTAGAGCAGGTGCAATAAGCTCCCCTCGAAGTGGGCCGTCGGCAGGCCGTCGGTAATGAGAATCACTTGCCGGTTGGGCGTGTCCTGCGCCGCGAGAAATCGCCGCGCGAGTTGCAACCCGTGCTGCAGGTTGGTGAAGTGCGGCGGAACGTCGAACTCGCTGGCTTCTTCGCGGCTCATGTCGAACCGGAGCGCAATCCGCGGGTGCGTGAGCGTGGGGATCTTGGGCAACAGCGTGGCGATTTCGCTGGCGTGCCGCGGTTTCGCGAACGAGTAGATCTCGACGAACTGCAAATAATCGCCGGGATATTCGCTGCGAATCAGCCCCTCCAGCGCGAGGGCCATCCGCTTGACGTTCACATACTGCCCGCCGTAGCGCATGGAGCCGCTCATGTCCATCAGCACGACCGTCGCGCACTTGGGCGAGTTCCGCGTGCGGTGGATCACGATGTCTTCCGTTTTGAGCCGCAACGGCAGTTGCGATCCGCCGCGGATCATCGCGTTCACCAGCGTTTGCGGAATATCCATGTTGGCGACCGAATCGCCGAACTCGTATTCCTTGACGCTCGGCAGCTCGACCGCGCCTTCGCCCATGATCGGGCCGACGTGGCGGCCGGATCGCGCGGCCTGAAGCTGGCTGAAGATCTGATCGAGCAGCTTACCTTGAAAGATGCGCGTCGCCTTGGGCGTCAAACGGAAGCCTTGTTTGGTGCGCTCGAGCCCTTGCTGTTCGGCCAGGTCGCGCATCATCTGCTCGACCTGTTGTTGCAGTTCGTTGAGCTCGCGCATCTGCTCGGGATCGGCGTATTCGGAGAGCTCCGCGAAGTCGATTACGGCGATTTGCGCGGTCTTCTTCGCTTCTTCGAGCTGCTTGATCAGCCGGTCGATCGTTTCCAGCTCTTCCTTGACGGCGAGGCCCTGTTCGATCGACATCGATTGCCGACCCGTGAATGCGTATTTGCCCGCCAGTTCGTCGATGCCGTACTTGTCGCCGAGGCGGTCGATCAACTGCACCATGTCGCGGGCGAAGTTCGAGCGATCGTCCCCCGAGGCGTACCAGAGCATCTCCAGGTCGCGAATCTGCTCTTCGCGGACCGCCTGGTGGAACAACTTGGCCAGTTTGCTCGGCGGCTTGATCCGCCCGGCGACCGATTGATATTCATTCTTGGCCGCCTTCCGCACCTTGTCGGTTTCGTAGGTCGCCAGGATTTTCCGCTTGCGCTCGCGGAGCATCTCTAGGAGCATGTTCAGGCTCGGCCCCAGCCCGGCGATCTGGCTGGGGTCGATGCGAATCGCCCGGGCGAGCTCTTCGTCGGTCAGTTCGCTCAAGTCGCCGTAGGCGAGCATGTGCTCAAAGGCGGGGGTGACCAGGTCGGCGGGGGGGGCGGTGGGGCTCGGAAACCGCTGCGGATCGTATTTTTGGTACGTGTGGATAATGCCGCCCAGCGGCCGAGGCTCAGACATGCGGTGATGCTCCAGGAGGGACCTGGGATATTGTAGCGCCCCGGGGTGGAAAGAGGAGTCATCGATACCCCCTCAATAGTAGTGACTGGCCCAAACGCCAAGAAGACTGACAAGGATGGATAAACTGCGTTGACCCCGGATCTCTTCGAACCGGTTGCGAAACGCAGCGATTTCTGATTCTAATTGCCGCGACGAT
>CAZUBB010000031.1:24181-29884 GCA_964618485.1 uncultured Pirellulales bacterium | reverse complement strand
GACAGAAAAAATTCCCTACGCTGTTGACAGGAGACCTCAGATGTCTTCGGTCGGGAGACCCTGTCACGACTGGTGGCGCGATAGCCGTTGCATTTTGGACTGGTTCCCCCGACCATTCCATCGCACTGGCGCTCCATGGTCGCGGAGTTTGTTGCAGGCAGGTCGTTCCTTCCTTTGCCAAGGCATCGCGGCCGAGCGTCGTCGCCTACTTGCTCGCAGCCGCGCCGCTCCTCGCTGCCACGGCCGCCCCTCAAGAATTCCTAGCGCTTCGCCGGGAAATCATGTCAAGTTATCGCCCTTTCGCGACGTAGCGTGTTGGCTACTTAGGCGGAGGACCGCGGCGCTGCGGCTATGCAATTGCGCCGCACCCCTCATTCGAGTGATCGGTTCGGTAGTGTTGAGCGAAGCCCGCGTCCCTGAGAGCCGGCGGTTGCGCGTTTCTTGCGCCTTCGTCATCGGAGCGCGGCACGGCAGAATTCCAGAATCATCGTGAAATATCGACAGCCTCGCTCGCACGAGGTCAAATAGCTACCAGGGGCAGGGAAATCGGGTAACACCGAATGGAGGAGCGCGTTCCATGTCTCGAATCCTGCGTTCGCGGGGAGGCTTCACCCTCGTGGAGTTGTTGGTCGTCATCGCCATCATTGGCATTCTGATCGCATTGTTGCTGCCAGCGCTGCAAACGGCTCGCGAGGCGGCTCGCAGGATGCAATGCACGAACAACCTCAAGCAGTGGGGGTTGGCGATGCACATGTACAACGAAACGTACAAGGCGTTCCCGTTTGGCATCATTCAAGGGAAGCAGGCCGGCGTCACGGGCGACGGCTCGGCCGGCCCACAGGGCCAGTACCGCCGACAGAACTGGGTGCTCAGCCTGTGGCCGTTCATCGAGCAAGGCGCCATCACGAAGATTTACGACTACAACTACTCGTTCTACGCCGACAAGAATCGCCCCGCCGTGTTGACGCAGTTGCCGCTGTACTTCTGTCCGGACGATCGCGGCGGCTTCTGGAAAGGCGATCGCTATCACCGCAGCCGCGGCAATTACGTCGTGAACTGGGGATACGGCAACTACGAGCAAGGTGGGCGCGACTACAAAAAGTCCCCCTTCGGGATCAACCGCCAGACCAAGCTCAAAGACATCAAGGACGGCGTGTCGAACACGATGTTCATGTCGGAGATCTTGATGGCGGTCAGCGACACCGACTTCGACTTCCGCGGCGATATCATCAACGACGACCGCGGCTGTTCTCAATACATGACGGTCAACACGCCCAACGGCGGCGTTGATACTTTGTACTGCATCAACGAACAATTGCCCGCCCCCTGCCGGTACAACAGCGGCTACGTCCATGCCGCGGCCCGCAGTCGCCATCCCGGCGGCGTGATCGTCCTGCTCGGCGATAGCTCCGTGCGCTTCATGAACGACAACATCTCGATCGATACCTGGCGCGCCCTCGGCACCATGCGCAACGGTGAGGTATTCAGCCTGCCGGACTAAACGGCGCACACCAGGCGAGCCGGCAGCGTCAGTACCCGGAGATAGGGTCAATCTTGGGAGGAGTTCGCGTCGATGGGTAGGATCGCTGTTTTCGCACTGGCCTGCGCCTGCCTGGCCGGCTGTTCGGGGGACGGAAAGGCCCACGTCCAGGGTCAGGTCAAGCTCGACGGCCAACCGGTCGCCGATGGCACGATCGACTTCCTCCCCGCCGCCGGGGACGGCCCCACGGCCAGCGCGGTGATCAAGCAGGGGGCGTACGAGGTCGCCCTTATGCCGGGGTCGAAGATCGTCAAGATCGAGGGCTTCCAGAAGATCGGCGAGCACAAGTACGACAAAAACAATCCCGAGAGCCCGATGGTGGCGGACTTCAAACCGATCGTCCCCGCTAAGTACAATACGAATACGGAGCTGAAGTGTGAGATCACGGAGGAAACCAAGCAGCAGGATTTCGAGCTGACGTCCCAATGACCGGTCTTACGCGAGGGTTCCCGCTGTTGTCTGTGCTTCGGCTCACCAGTTTGCTGATGTTCACGCTCGCGGCGAACGTGCGGGCCGACGGCGAGTTGCCGGACAACGTGCGGCAGATTTTCGAGCGGCACTGCGTAAGTTGCCATCAGCCGCCGGAAGCCAAAGGAGGGCTCGACCTCACCACCGCCGCGGGCCTCCGCACAGGCGGCGAGAGCGGCGAGGCGGTCACCGCGGGAGACGCGGACGCCAGCGTGCTGATCGAATACGTCACCGGGGACGAGCCGTTGATGCCGAAGAAAGGCGATCCGCTCTCCGCGGCCGAGATTGATGCGCTGCGCAACTGGATCACCGGCGGGGCCCCCTGGCCCGACGACGTGAAACTCGCCGACAAACGCTTTGACGGCGCCAAGTGGTGGTCGACGGAACCGCTCGTTCGCCCGCCGGTCCCCGAAGCCGACGCGTCCTGGGTCCGTACGCCGATCGACGCCTTCATTTGGGCGAAGCAACGCGAAAAGAACCTGCGCCCCGCGCCGGAGGCCGACCGCCGCACGCTGATCCGCCGGCTCAGTTACGATCTCCTCGGTTTGCCCCCGTCCCCCGAAGAAGCCGATGCCTTCGTCAACGATGCTCAGCCCGACGCGTACGAGCGACTCGTCGATCGTCTGCTGGCCTCACCTCATTACGGTGAGCGTTGGGCGCGGCACTGGCTCGATGTCGTGCACTACGGCGACACGCACGGCTACGACAAAGACAAAACCCGTCCTAACGCCTGGCCGTACCGCGATTACGTGATCCGCGCGTTCAACGGCGATAAGCCGTACGCGCAATTCGTCCGCGAACAGTTAGCGGGGGACGTGCTCTTTCCCGAGTCGCCCGACGGCATTGTCGCCACCGGTTTCATCGCCGCGGGCCCCTTCGACTTTGTCGGCCAGATCGAAGTCGGCGAAGACATCATCGACAAGAAGATCACCCGCAACCTCGATCGCGACGACATGGTCGCCACGGCGATCAACACGTTCGTCAGCACCACGGCGCAATGCGCGCGGTGCCACAATCACAAGTTCGATCCCATACCGCAGGAGGACTATTACTCGCTGCAAGCGGTCTTCGCCGGCGTCGATCGCGCCGACCGCCCCTATCCCGGCGATCCTGCGAGCGCCGCCCGGCGCGCGGAACTCGCCGCCGCCGAGAAGCGATTGCAGGCGGAGCAATCCGGATTGATCGGTCAAATCGCCGCGCTCACGAGCCCCGAGCTTCAAGCGCTCGAATCGCAAATCGCTGCGCGGCAAGCGGACACCGGAAGCAAAACGCTCGGCGAGGTCGTCGCCGGGCGGACCAACGGCTACCACAGCAATATCGAAGCGGGTCCCGACGTCGTGAAGTGGGTCCAGGTCGATCTCGGCCAATCGCGGCCGATCGAACGCGTTTACCTGTTCCCCTCGCACGTCGCCTATCACAACCACCCCGGCCCCGGCTTCGGATTCCCGCCGCGCTTCCGCGTCGAAGTCTCCGACGACGCCACGTTTCAGAACGCACAAGTCATCGCCGACGAATCGAAGGCGGACGTCACGTCGCCCGGCAATACGCCGTGGGTGGTCACGCTGCCGGAGGGCGTTTCCGCGCGTTACGTCCGCGTCACCGCCGAAAAACTCTGGGAGCGCACGCACGACTTTATTTTCGCCCTCTCTGAACTGGCCGTCATTTCCGGCGGTGAGAACGTCGCGCGCGGCGCGACCGTCACCGCGCTCGATTCCATCGAAGCCACCGGCGGCTGGGGACGCTCCTACCTCGTCGACGGAATGTTCGCCGAAACGAGCTTCGACCAGGCCCAGGCCGGCGGGGGGTGGGCGGAGATTGCGAAAGTCTCTGACGCCGCCGCGGACCTGCGTATGCTACAGAGCGAGGCGTCGCAACGCCGCGAACAGCTTGTGCCGTCGGCCCTTCGCGAGCGTCAGGCCGCGATCGGGTCGGAACTGGCCGCGATCGCCGTGGAACGCGCGGCGCTTCCCGCGGAACCCTTCGTTTTCGCCGCGGCCACCGATTTCGAGGCGCAAGGCAACTTCCGCCCTACGAAGGGCCAGCCGCGCCCGATTTATCTGCTGGCCCGCGGCAGTGAAGCCTCGCCGCAACAGGAAGTCGGCCCCGGCGCGCTCTCCTGCGTGCAAGGCCTGCCGTCCCGCTTCGCCTTAAGCGACCCCGGCAACGAAGGTTCGCGCCGCGTCGCGCTGGCCGAGTGGATTGTCGATCCCAGGAATCCGTTGACCTGGCGGTCGATCGTCAACCGCGTCTGGCTCTATCATTTCGGCCGCGGCCTGGTCGATTCTCCTAACGATTTCGGCCGCATGGGGACGCAGCCGACGCATCCCGAGTTGCTCGATTGGCTGGCCGTCGAGTTCCGCGACGGTGGGCAGTCGCTCAAGTCCCTGCACCGGCTCATCGTCACCAGCGCCGTTTATCGCCAATCCTCGGCGCACGATGAGGCCGCGGCCGCGATCGACGCCGGCAATCAATACTTGTGGCGCATGAACCGTCGCCGCCTCGAAGCCGAAGCAGTCTACGACGCCGCGCTCGTTGTGGCCGGCAAGCTGGATACGACGATGTACGGCCCCGGCTACCAGGCCTTTGCCTTCCGTGACGATCACTCGCCGGAATACAAGTACCACCTGCACGACCCAGACGATCCCAAGTCGCACCGCCGGTCGATCTACCGCTTCATCGTGCGGAGCGTGCCCGATCCATTTATGGAAACGCTTGACTGCGCCGACCCCTCGCTGATCGTCGAGAAGCGCAACGAAACGCTTACACCGCTACAGGTCCTCGCGCAGCTCAATAATAAGTTTATGGTCCGCATGGCCGAACACTTTGCCGAACGCGTTCGCGCGGCCAGCCCCGATCCCCAGGAACAAATCCGCCTCGCATTCCGCCTGGCGATCGATCGCGCTCCCGACGACGCGGAATTGGAGGAGCTCACCGAATACAGCGAACAATACGGCCTCGCCAACGCCTGCCGCGCCATCCTGAACCTCAACGAATTCGTCTTCATCGACTGACGCCACAACCTAGCCCAAACGGGGCGAAAGCCGAGGTTGTGGCACGGTCTCCCGACTGTGCCACCATCCCGACCGAAGGTTTCCACGACTGGTGGCATGGTCGGGAGACCATGCCACAACCAACAAATTTATGCAGACCACTGCCGAGACATCGTCGTCCCACAATCGCCGCTCCTTCCTCTGGAATTCCGGCGGGGGGCTCGGCGGCATTGCGCTGGCTTGGATGCTCGGTCAAGAAAAGCTGCTCGCCGCTACGCGTCCCGGGGTGCTGGGCGGCGTGTTGCATCATCCGCCCAAGGCCAAACGCGTCGTGCAGCTCTACATGGCCGGCGCGGCCAGCCAGTGCGACACCTTCGATTACAAGCCCGAGCTCATCAAGCGCAACGGCCAGCAGTGGGATCCCGGCGAGGACGTCAAGCTCTTTCAGTCGACCCCCGGCCATACGATGGCCTCGCCGTTTGAATGGAAGCAGTACGGCCAGTGCGGAAAGCGCCTCACGGAAATCGTCTCGCCGCTCGGCGAAGTGGTCGACGAGATGGCGTTTATCCACTCGATGAAATCGAAGTCGGCCGTCCACGGCCCGGCGACCTTCATGCAGGCGACCGGCTTTATCCTCACCGGCTTTCCGAGCATGGGCGCCTGGATCAGCTACGCCCTCGGCAGCCTGAACGACAACCTGCCCAC
>CAZUBB010000031.1:23799-24171 GCA_964618485.1 uncultured Pirellulales bacterium | reverse complement strand
CGGCTGGGCCGGCTAACTGGAATTCAGGATTTTTGCCCGCCGAACACCAGGCGACGATGATCCGCGCGCTCGCCAAGGAACCGATCGCCGACCTGATGCCTCCCGCTGGGAGCTACATCAGCTCCGCCAGCGATGCGGCCGGCCGCGAGATGCTCAACCGGCTGAACCGCCGCCACGAAGCGGCCCACCCGGGCGACTCGCGGCTCGACGCCCGCATCCAGGCCTACGAGATGGCGGCCAAAATGCAGCTCAGCGCCCCCGACGTGCTGAACCTGGCCGAGGAACCGCAATACATCCTCGATATGTACGGCGTGGCCGACGTCCCGGTCGAAATTGCCGACAAAATGAGCCGCCAGGAAGAGGCCTCGTACT
>CAZUBB010000031.1:21597-23789 GCA_964618485.1 uncultured Pirellulales bacterium | reverse complement strand
CTGCGGTCGGAACCGGAACATATTCTGCGTTTGTATGGCCTGGACCGCGATAACACGGTGACGACGCCGCGACCGGCCATCGATACGCGCCAGGAGATTGAGTACTTCGGCCGCAATTGCCTTATCGCCCGGCGATTGCTGGAGCGCGGCGTCCGCTTTGTGCAGGTCTGGTCCGGCGCGGATAACGCGTTCCCGCGGCGTAATTGGGATTCCCACGAGGATGTTCGCCGCGACCACGAGCCGCTTGGCTGGGGTTGCGCCGTGGGGGCTTCGGCCCTCATCAAGGACCTCCGCCAACGGGGGATGCTCGAAGACACCATCGTCCTCTGGACGACGGAATTCGGCCGCATGCCCTGCAGCCAGGGCTCGCTGGGGCGCGACCACAACCCGTTTGTGTTCACGAACTGGCTCGCCGGCGGCGGCGTCAAAGGTGGGGTGACTTACGGCGAGAGCGACGAGTGGTCCTATATGCCGGCCGATCGCGACCGTCCCACGTACTGCTACGACGTCCACGCCACGATCCTGCACCTGCTTGGGATCGATCACGAACGCCTGACCTTTCGACACAACGGCATCGACCGCCGCCTCACAGACGTGCACGGAAGCGTGATTGAGGATATTCTGGCGTAGGGGGAAGTCGGGGAAAACGATGGGCTTTAGAAGGTGAGAATCTGAGAATGTAAGGAGGTGAGAAGTCTGGAAGTGCGCGAGCATTCGTCTCCCACTTCTCAACTTCTCACATGCTTAACTACTTACATTCTCTTCCACTAGCCGCTGACGTTCCCCGACGGACTTCCTGTCTCGCAACCACCTCTGAATCGCTGGCCCGCCCTGATGCCCTCTTCACGCTCCCGCCGCGCTCGCATTGGTCAAAGTCTGGAATCGCTCGAAGCTCGCCTGGTGCTCGATAGCACCGTCGTGTTCAACGAGGTGATGTACCATCCGCTCGACGACGCGCCGGGCATGGAATACGTCGAGTTGCACAACCAGATGGCCATCGACATGGACCTCTCGGGTTGGTCGCTCGCCGGCGGCATCGACTATAAGTTCCCCACGGGCACCGTCGTTGCTGGCGGGGGTTACCTGGTCATCGCCGCGGACCCCAATGCGCTGGGCGTTCCCGGAGCGCTCGGCCCGTTCACCGGGGCGTTATCGAACTCCGGCGAGACGATTGATCTCGTCAACAACTCCGCGCGGGTGATGGACTCGATCGACTACCGGGATGCAGGCGTTTGGCCCGCTGGGGCCGATGGCAGCGGCGCATCGCTGGCGAAAACGAATCGCGACAGCGCCACCGAAGTCCCCAGCAACTGGCACGCGAGCCGGCAGGTCAATGGTACGCCTGGCGCGTCGAACGACGATCCCGCGGCGGTATCCGCGCTCGTGTTGAATGAAGTCGGCGCCGGCGGCAGCGCGACGATCGAACTCTATAACCCCGGCGCGTCCCCCATTGCACTGGCCGGCTACGTCATTGCCCGCGCCGGCGGCGGCGCGACACAAGAGGCGATCCTCGGCGCCGAGTCCTTAGCGCCCGGCGCTTACAAAACGATCCCCACGGCGCTCGGCTTCTCGCCGCAAGCGGGCGACCGGCTGTTTCTCTACGCTCCCGGAGAAACGCAACTGCTCGACGCGGTGGTTGTCGACACGGCGGCGCAAGGGCGTTTCCCCGACGGCGCCGGTTGGCGCTTCACGACGGCCAACACGTTTGGCGGCGCGAATGTCGTCACCATCGAGGACGACGTGGTGATCAACGAAATCATGTACCACCACCGCCCGATCGAGGCCCAGGAAGCATCTGTGGTGCAAGAGACGCTGCTGCCGATCGACGCCGAGTGGCGCTATAACGCTTCCGGCGCTGACCTCGGTACGGTCTGGTCTGCCGTGGGCTTCAACGACGCGGCCTGGCCGGCGAGCGACGCGCTCTTCTACAACGAAACGTCCGATCTGCCCGCGCCGAAGAACACGCCGCTCGCACTCGGACCGATCACTTACTACTTCCGCACCTCGTTCGACTTCCAAGGCGATCCCGCGGCGGCCGACCTGCGGTTGCGAACAATTCTCGACGACGGCGCGGTCTTTTATCTCAACGGCCACGAAGTCAAACGGATCAATCTCCCGGACGGCGACATCGCCTTCGACACCGGCGCGACGGTGCAGGTGAACAACGCGGATTACTCCGACTATCTCTCCAT
>CAZUBB010000031.1:20788-21587 GCA_964618485.1 uncultured Pirellulales bacterium | reverse complement strand
CTCGACCGAGCACTTGCAGGTCGGTCAAAACCTGCTCGCCGTGGAAGTGCACCAGGTCAACAACCTCAGCAACGACGTGGCCTTCGGTGCGGAAGTGAGCGTCGTCCTGGAGGAAACCCCCGCGATTCCCTATCACGAATCGCCGGAGGAATGGATCGAGCTTTACAATCGCGGCGACGCGCCGGTCGATCTCTCCGGCTGGCGGCTCGACGACGCGGTCGACTTTGTTTTCCCCGCCAACACGATGCTCGCCGCTGGCGCGTATTTGGTGGTGGCCGCCGATCCCGCGGCGTTTTCCGCCGAGTTCCCGGGCGTCGCCGTCGTCGGCCCCTGGGATGGCAACCTCTCGAACAGCGACGAGCGCATCCGCCTCCTTGACGCGCGGCGCAATCCGGCCGATGAGGTCCATTACTACGAAGGCGGCCGTTGGCCCGGAGCGGCCGACGCGGGCGGATCGAGCCTGGAACTGCGCGACCCTTGGTCCGATAACTCCCGCGCCGAGGCCTGGAGCGCCAGCGACGAAGGCGCCAAGCCCGGCAACGAGTGGCAGACCTACACCTATCAAGGAAACGGCGCAGGGGGCGCGAGCCCTCCCTCGAACTACAACGAATTCGTGATGGGCCTGCTCGACAGCGGCGAGGTGCTGATCGACGACGTGCGGGTGAGGGACCTCACAACGACCGGCACGCCGCAAATCATTCAAAACTCGACGTTCGACGTCGACGCCGCGACGTGGCGGATCATCGGCAACCATTCCGGCTCGGTGGTCGTCGATCCGGACGATCCGACGAACCACGTA
>CAZUBB010000031.1:15811-20778 GCA_964618485.1 uncultured Pirellulales bacterium | reverse complement strand
ACTGCGGCTCGTAGCGACGTGTTCGACCGAACACATGCACAATCACGCCGAGACCACGGTCAAGAACGGCGCGAACTACGTGAGCCTGTCGAATCGCAATACGTACGAAATCTCGTTCCGCGCGAAATGGATCTCGGGTTCGAATCAACTCAACACCCGGCTGTGGTTCAATCGCGCGCCGGAAACGACGCGGCTGCCAGTCGTGTCTGAGAACGGCTCGCCGGGCGCAGAGAACTCGCGCGCCGAGGCGAACGTCGGCCCCACGTTCCACGAGTTTCAACATGGCCCGGTTGTGCCCGCGGCGAATGCGCCGGTGACCGTCTCCGTGGCAATCGACGATCCGCAAGGCGTTGCCTCGGCCACGCTCTATTACTCGGCCGCCGGCGGCGCCTGGACTTCGGTTCCGATGACGCTCGATGCGGCCACGGGCAAGTACGCCGGCGTGATTCCCGGTCGCCCCGCCGCCACCGTCGTGCAGTTTTACGTCGAAGCGACCGACGGCCTCGGCGTGAAGTCGACGTATCCCGCGGAAGGCGCGGCTTCGCGGGCGCTGTACATCGTCAACGACAATCTGGCCAATCTGCCTTTGACGCATAACGTGCGGATCGTGATGACCGCCGCCGACTCGAACCTGCTCTTCCTGAACACCAACCTGATGAGCAACGCCGACATCGGCGCGACGGTGATTTACAACGAATCCGAGGTCTTCTACCACGTCGGCGTGCGGCTCAAAGGGAGCGAACACGGCCGCGCCGACAACAACCGCATCGGTTACATTCTGCACTTCGATCCCGACCACCTGTTCCGCGGCGTACATGACAGCGTGGCGATCGATCGCTCCGGCGGCTGGCGCAACGGCACCTCGTTCGGGCAGGACGAAATCGTCATCCGGCAGATTTTCAATCGCGCCGGCAATATGCCGCTGATGTACGACGACCTGATCCGCGTTATCTCGCCGCGCAGCAGCCACACGGGCTCGGCGATCATGCAGATGTCCCGCTACGACAACGATTTTCTCGATACGCAATACGAGAACGGCAGCGACGGAACGACGTTTGAGTACGAGCTGCTGTACGCGCTCAGCCAAACGGTCGGCGGCGTCGAAGGGCTGAAGATTCCGCAGGAAAGCGGCGTCACCGGCACGTCGCTCGGCAACCTGGGGGATGATCCCGAGTCGTACCGCAACTACTATCTGATCAAGAACAACAAAGATCGCGACGACTACGCCTCGCTGATTCCCGCGTTGAAGACGTTCAGCTTGAGCGGCGCCGCATTTCTCGCTGAGGCCGAGGCCCGGCTCGATGTCGACGAGTGGTTGCGCGCGTTCGCCGCCTCGACGCTCGTCGGCCCCGGCGACAATTACGCCACCGGCGCGCAGCACAACCTGATCCTCTACGTGCGTCCGTCCGACGGCAAGCTGCTGTACCTGCCGTGGGACATGGACTTCGCCTTCGTCAACGGCGCGACGTCGCCCCTGGTGCAAAACGGCGATCTCAACAAATTGCTGCAATCGCCGCAGAACCTTCGCAACTTCCGCGGTCATTTGCTGGACATTCTCGATACGTCGTACAACACGGCGTACATGAGTTACTGGACCAATCACCTCGACGACTTCCTGCCGGGCCAGAATTTCAACAGCATCCTCTCTTACATCGGACAACGTGCCACGTACGCCCGCTCGCAATTGCCCGCGCAGATTCCGTTTAACATCACCACGAACGGCGGCGCGCCGCTGGAAGTCGCCACGCCGACTACCGTCATCACCGGCGACGGCTGGATCAACGTCCGCGAAATCCGACTCCTAGGCATGTCCGAGCCGCTGCAAGTCACCTGGCTCGACGGCGACACCTGGGAAGCGACGGTCCCGGTCGCCTTCGGCGTCAATCAACTCACCTTTGAAGCGTACGGCTATCAGGGACAATTCCTCACCAGTGACACGATTCAAGTCACCAGCACGGCGGTCGATCGCCCGCTGCAGGAGTTTCTCCGGATCACCGAGTTGATGTACCACCCGACCGATCCCTCAGCGGCCGAAATCGCCGCGGGCTTCACCGACGCCGATGAATTCGAGTACCTCGAAATCGTGAATACGAGCGCCACGGAAACCCTCACACTGACGGGCGTGCGGCTTGCGGGCGGCATCGACTTCGTTTTCCCGGAGATGACGCTGGCCCCTGGCGAGTACGCCGTCGTCGCGGAGAACGCCGACGCGCTGGCGTTCCGTTACGACGCGACCAACATTCGCTTCGCCGGACAGTACACCGGCAAGCTCAGTAACTCCGGCGAGGCGTTGCAACTGCTCGATCCGGCGAGCGCGACCATTCTCGACTTCAGTTTCTCCGACGCCTGGTACTCGGTCACCGACGGCGACGGCAAGTCACTCGTCGTCATCGACGCCACGGCCGCGCCGGAGAGTTGGAACGAAGCCACGAGCTGGCGCGCCAGCCTGCAAGGCGGCGGTTCGCCGGGGCGCGCCGACGTCGCCACGGTCGAGGGAGACACCGACGGCAACGGCACGGTCGATCTCGCCGACCTGAACAACGTCCGCAACAACTTCGGCGCCTCGGGCCCGAACGTCGTCGGCGACACCAACGGCGACGGCCAAGTCGACCTCACGGACTTGAACGCGGTCCGCAACAACTTCGGGGCCGGCGGCGCGAGCAATTCCACCATTGCACCGAACACGCGCCTCGCTTCGGCGCCGGCTCTGAATAGCAGCCGCGAAAAGGCAACGGACCACCTGCTGGAATCGCTCACCTGGCTTGAATGGCAACGCGCGACGGAGAGCGCCAAGCTTGATCTGTTGCCAGGCCGCACGCAGAGCCTTAAACCGCGAAACCGCCGCTAGGTTCAGCCCGGAAGTTTGCATCCACGAACGACACGAAAAGGCACAAGGGAGAGGATTGCGCCGCTCTTTCGCCCACCATTTTCGCGAACATTCGCGAATTTCGCGGTGAATCCCCGTCAGCAGGAAACATCACCGCGAAATGCGCTAAGAACGCGCGAAATATGGTCGCTTTCGAGCGACCCGTTCGTGTTATTCGTGGGGTTCGTGGTTCATTCCTTGCTCACGCTGCGCGGCGGACGGGCGCGTGTGATTGGCTAGCCACGCGTTCCAGCATCGCGAGCAATTCCCGCTCGTAGTGCGCCGCGTCAAAGCGTTCCCGTTCCGCCGCGCCAGCGTCGCGGAGAACTGCCCTTCGTGGCTCTCAAACCAGCGGATCGCGTCGGCCATCGACTCCGCGGTATGTTCCTCGAAAAACGCCGCTGTGCCGATTTGTGTGTCGTCCGCGGCGATCAATGTCTCCGTTGCGCCGCCTTGGCCATAGGCGATCACCGGCGTCCCGCAGGCCTGCGCCTCGACCGGCGCGATGCCGAAGTCCTCGTGCGCGGCGAACAAGAGCGCCCGGCAGCGCCGCAAGTGATCGCGGATCGACGCGTCGCTCTGCCAGCCGGTGAAGCGCACGTTCGGCCCAGCCAGCTTCTCCAATCGCTGCCGCTCCGGGCCCGCGCCGATCACGACCAGCGGCCGATCGAGCATCCGGCAGGCCTCGATCGCCAGCTCCACGCGCTTGTAGGGCACGAGCGCCGAGAAGCAGAGATAATAGTCTTCGCGCTGCGCACCGCTCGGGAAGAAAAACTCCGTATCGACCGGCGGGTACACCACGGAGCTATCACGGCCGTAGCAATCGCGAATCCGCGTGGAAATCGTCTCGCTGATCGCCACGAATTGCGTCACGCGATCGGCCGTGGCGCGGTCCCATTCGCGAATCCGGTCCAGCAGATGGTTCCGCGCCCAGTCCCAGGGGCGCGGCCACGCCGAGGCTTCTTCGGCGATGTACTGATCGCGCAGGTGCCAGGCATAACGCATCGGCGTGAAGCAGTAGCAGACGTGCGGCACGCCCGGCGGCGTCGCAACGCTCTTCGCCACGGCATGGCTGAAGCTCAGCACCAGGTCGACGTCGCGCGGCAGCTCCAGG
This sequence comes from uncultured Pirellulales bacterium, assembly GCA_964618485.1. GTDB lineage: Bacteria > Planctomycetota > Planctomycetia > Pirellulales > JALHLM01 > JALHLM01. The sequence continues at coordinate 16,798 of CAZUBB010000031.1, read as the reverse complement.
CTTTCAATCGCCCGCGGCATTAGCGGCAACAGATGCCGGTAGTGCTTCGTCGCCCCTGGCAGCCTTTGGAGAAAGCTGGTGCGAATATCCATCCGCTCAATCGCCGGCGAAAGCTTCCCCGGGCGATGCAACAGCGTATGCAACGTGGCATCCGGAAACCGCCGGCAAAACGCCTCCAAACACTTCTCCCCCCCTCGCATCCCGGTCAACCAGTCATGCACCAGGGCGATTTTCATAACGGGGATCGCGCAAATGAAACGGGCGAATAGCAAGCGGGGCCAGATCGTCGCAAATCAGCCGCCCATCGGTCAAGGCGAGTCGGCGCCCTTTCCCTATTTCACCACGGAGGGACGGAGGGCACGGAGAAAGAGTTGGAGAATTGAACTTGAACATCGTGTTGCGTGGCTTTCCCCCGTTCATCGTTCTGCATTGATCGTTCTGCATTCATCGTTCATCACGTCATCGCCTCCCCCTCCTCCCTCCGTGTCCTCCGTGCCTCCGTGGTGAGCTCCCCGCCGGACTGCCGCAACTTGTCGCCCCTTGCTTTCCCTGCTAGAATCTTCCCTTTCTCCCAACCCACGCCAAATCGCGCAACTCTCGCGGGGACTTGCACTTGAGTACTGGCAACAAGCACAAAATCGCCGTCATTGGCGGCGACGGCACCGGGCCCGAGGTTGCCCGCGAGGGACTCAAGGTGCTGGCGGCGGTGGCCAAGCTGGAAGGGTTCACCTATGAGCTCGACCACCTCAACTTTGGCGGCGAGCACTACCTCAAAACCGGCGAGATCCTCCCCCCGGGCGCCGTCGACAAGTTGCGCCAGTACGACGCCATTTTCCTGGGCGCCATCGGCCATCCCGATGTGAAGCCGGGCATTCTGGAGAAAGGTCTGCTCCTGGAGCTGCGGTTCCAGCTCGATCAATACATCAACCTCCGCCCGGTCAAACTGTTCCCGGGCGTAGAGACGCCGCTCAAGGACAAGGGCCCCGA
>CAZUBB010000031.1:0-15801 GCA_964618485.1 uncultured Pirellulales bacterium | reverse complement strand
CGTCGTCGTCCGCGAAAACACCGAGGACCTTTATTGCGGCGTCGGCGGGTTTCTCAAGAAGGGGACGCCGGACGAGGTCGCCACGCAGTCGGCCGTTTATACGCGCAAGGGGTGCGAGCGCTGCATCCGCTGGGCGTTCGAGTTCACGCGCCGCCGCAACAATCCGAAGAAGATGCTCACGCTCGTCGCCAAGACGAACGTCCTCACCTATGGACACGATCTCTGGTGGCGGACCTTCGAGGAAGTCGGCAAGGAATACCCCGACATCAAGAAGGACTACAACCACGTCGACGCCTGCTGCATGTGGATGGTGAAGAATCCTGAGTATTACGACGTGATCGTCACCACGAACATGTTCGGCGACATCATCACCGATCTCGCCGGCATCCTCCAGGGCGGCATGGGCGTGGCGGCCGGCGGGAACATTAATCCCGATCCGGGCGGCGTCAGTATGTTCGAGCCGATGGGGGGCAGCGCGCCGAAGTACACCGGCCAGAACGTGATCAACCCCATCGCGGCCATTAACGCGATGAGCATGCTGCTCGACCAGATCGGCCAGGCGAAGGCCGCCGCGCGCGTGATGAAAGCGATCCAGCACGTCACCGGCGAAAAGATGAAAAGCCAGGCCGCCGGCAAAATGGGCTATAGCACCACCGAAGTCGGCGACCTCGTCTGCGCGGCGCTCTAAGGGCAAAGGTTGAATAGCATCAGCGAGCCGGAAGCGTAAGCGCCCGGAGTGAACCGCGTCGTACTCCGGAGTCTTGCCGTGACCAGTGTTCGCACGTTCAAAAGGCTCCTCGCTACGGACGAGCTCATTCGCGTCTTCGCGCTGGGGCGCATCGTGCACCCGGTGGTGATTGAAATGTTCGGCATGGCCGGCGGCTATCACGGCTTCTGGCTCGACATTGAGCACGCGTTCAGCAGCACGGAGCAGATCACCATGGCCGCGCTCGCTGCGCGCGCGAACAGTATGGACTGCTTCGTCCGCATGCCGCCGACCGGCTACTGGCAGGTGACGCAATGTCTCGAGTCCGGCGCCGGCGGCGTGATGGGCGCGCAGATTCGCGACGCGGAGCACGCCCGGGAGTTCAATTCCTGGTGCCGCTTCGCTCCGCAAGGCGTGCGCGGACTCAACATGGGCGGGCGCGACGCCGGTTACACGCACAAGCCGCTCGCGAAGTTCGTGGAGGACGCCAATCGCGACGTCTTTGTGGCGATTCAGATTGAAACGCTCGGCGCCCTCGACGAAGCGGAACAGATCGCGGCGATCGACGGCGTAGACCTCTTATTCATCGGTCCGGCCGACCTTTCGCTGGCCCTCGGCGTCGTCGGCCAGTTTCATCACGCCAAACTCTGGGAAGCCATTGACCGCGTCGCCGTGGCCTGCAAGAAGCACGGCAAGCACTGGGGCTGCGTCGCCCCCGACGGCGAATTCGCGGAACGCGCCGTCGCCGCTGGCTGCCGCATGCCGACGATCGGCAACGAACTCCACGCCCTCCGCCGTGGAGTAGCGGCGCTCCAGTCGGCGTATGCGAAGATGTTTCAGTAAGGAGTGTTCAGTTTTCAGTAGAATCGTGAGCAGCCTCAACCTGAAAACTTAACACTGAACACCGAAAACTATGCGTCTTGCCCCCCGCCATTCCGTCGATTAGCCTGACGGCATGAAATACTCCCTCGCTTTGCTTGTCGCGGCTTTGGTTGTCCTTCCTGCTTCGGTCGGCCACTCGGCTGATGACGCCGCGCCGCCGCGGGCGTTCGTCGACGGCGAAGGCCCCGGCTGGGTCGCACTGGGCGAGAGTGACTTCGTCAACGTCAACACCGCCGACGACACCTGGAAGTTCGAGGACGGCGTCATCCACCTCACCGGGCAGCCGGTCGGCGTGATGCGCACGAAGAACAAATACACCAATCTGGAACTGGTCGTCGAGTGGCGGCATCTGACGCCGGCCGGTAACTCCGGCGTCTTCCTCTGGGCGTCAGACGAAGCGCTGAAGGGGCTCAAGCCCGGCACGTTGCCTCCCGGTGGTATCGAGGTGCAGATCCTCGACCTCGCTTACGGCGAGCATTACCAGAAGGAAACCGGCAACAAGCCGGAATGGTTTACCTCGCACGGAGATGTTTTTCCGGTCGGCTCGTCGAAGATGACGCCGTTTGAGCCGCGTTCCCCCGACGGTTCGCGCAGCTTCCCGCGCAAGGAGCTGGTCAAGCCGCACGGCGAGTGGAACCACTACTACGTCCGCGCGATCAACGGGGAAGTGCGCCTCTGGGTCAACGGCGAAGAAGTCTCCGGCGGCAGAGACTGCCAGCCGGCGACCGGTTTCCTGTGCCTGGAAAGCGAAGGCGCTCCAGTGGAATTTCGCGGTTTGAAGATTCGCGAACTGCCGTAGAGCACTTCGGACTCAAGCGCAGCGGCGATAGACGCGCGCATTGCCGCGTTTTCCTTGGACTTCAATGACGCCCGCTGCGCGCAGGCAGTACGCCGCTTTCTGAGCCAAGCCGCGCGGCATCTGCATATGTTGCGCCAAATCGAGAGTCGTAAAGTCGGTAGTGATTGCCGTCGGCACGAGTTTCGCCAAGTCCGCCGGTTTTCGGATGAGGTGGCTTTCAACGACTGCCACCAACCGGCGCTCAACGGTTGCCCAGCCTTTGCGACGTCTCTTTCGGCCTGGAATGAACTGACGCACTTCTTCTTCGTGCGTCAGCAGGATATGCAGCGAAAATCGCGGATGCGAGAGTGCGGACGCGAGACTGACAAGTTCTGTGAATACGTCTTCGAGTCGACCTGTCTTGGGTGACTTCCGCTTGCCAAGAACGGTTCGTCCATCGGCGGCGACGCGAACGATCCACTTTTGAATTGGCACTGGATGCACGACGCGCACCGAGTGCAGCGGCAACAGGGCATCCAATTTCTTGCGCATGGCCGCAAAGCTGCCGGTCTGAATCTCGACCAGAAGGTCGCCCTGTACGATGTCAATCAGTCGGCCGTCTACCGGTACCTCGAACCGGTCATCCGGCCGCGCATACCAAGCCTTGAGCGCCGCATGCAGCGGACCTTCATTGAGCATGCCGATCGATCGACGTGACGGCGCCATGACATTGCCGATGAGTGAGTGTTTCCGCGGCGGATTAGAGTCGACGCACGCCGGCCCGGCAATGTCAATCAAAGCCAGCAGGAGCCCTACACGCCGCAAGACTCCCCCACGCGACGCGGGTTGCGATACAACACCCGCGCCAGCAACTCCTTGGAACCGTGAAACCCGTCGCGCTCAATATGCCACTCGCGGTGCGTCGGCGTGAAGCGTTCCTCGTGCGGCCAGGGATCGAACGGCTCGTAGCCCAGGGCTTCAACCAGCTTGCTGGAATTCATCGAAACATCGCCGGCTCGTGGCGGGATCGGCCCGGCGTGCATCCGCGGGCAGCCGTGCAGCAGCTTGGGGTTGTAACCGCCCACGCGATTGATCACCTGCGCGATCTCAAACAGTGTTAAAGCCCGCGGCGCGCCGGCGTGATACAGCCCTGCCAGCGAATTGCCGAGCGCCGCCTCGCAAAGCTCGTTCAGGCAATCGGTGTAGGTCGGCGTGCGCACTTCGTCGTAGTACAGCGTCGCCGGGCGGTGCTTCTTGAAACGCGATTGAATCCAATCGATCGCCCCCGCATGCCCGTTAAAGCTCACGCCCATCGGCAGCGAAATGCGCAGCAGGCACGCCTGCGGATCGGTTGACTGGATCAAATCCTCGGCCGCCACCATCGTCTTGCCGTACACGGTGACGGGATCGGTCGCGTCGGTTTCGACGTGCCAGCCGCCGCGCGTCCCGCCGTACACCAGATCGATCGATAGGTGGACGAACCGCGCGCCGTACTCGGTCGTCAGCCGCAGCAGATTGCGCACGCCTTCGACGTTGATCCGCCAGGCCATTTCAGGATCAAGCTCGCACGACTTGAGCGCGCAGTTGCCGGCGCAGTCGAGTACCGAACGGAACTGATAACGGCGAAACAACTCTTGCAATCCCGCCTCGTCTTCGGCATTGCAAACCTCGATCCCCTCGCCGATCAGCCGCCAATTGTCGCGCTGCCGGATACCGATCACCTGGCCGGGATAGCGCGCGCGAAAATAATAAAGCGCGTTATACCCCGCCACACCGGCGATGCCGGTGAGCAATAGCGGCAGACGCTCTTCCGTCAGTCGCGGCGCGACGCCGCGCGCGATCCGTTCAGGGCGATGATAGCTGGCGACCGACGGCATGGCGGAAACTCAAGCCTCCGTCTCGCGGGCGAAAATCGCTTCAAAGCGGCGCCGCGTTTCGTCCATCATCGAGCGGCACTCGGCGATCAAGGCTTCGCCGCTCGGGCAATTCACGAGCCGCGCGAGCTTGAGCAGCTCCGTTGCATCGGTCGGCAGATCGTTGCGCGCCGTGGCATGCATCAGCCGCAGCCGCGCCTCCACGGTGCGCAAGAAACGGTAGGCCTGCGTCAGAAAATCGCCGTCGTCCTCGCTGAGCGCGTGCTGCGCACAGAGCGCCGCCAGCGCATCGAGCGTGTTCGCGCCGCGCACGGCCGCGTTTTCCGCGCCATGCTTGAGCTGCAGCATTTGCACCAGGAACTCAATGTCCACTAATCCTCCGCGGCCGCGCTTCAGGTTTCCCTGCGGCGCGGAATCTTCGAGCCGTTTCCGCATCGTGCGAATCGAAGCAGCTACGCTGGCGTCCCAGCGGTGCTCGTACGCCGCGGTGTCAATTAATTGTTGCGCCGCGCAGGCGATCTCGTCAGTTGCATAGACGACTCGCGCGCGGCAGAGCGCCTGCCGTTCCCAGTTTTGCCCATCGCCCGCGGCGAAGTACCGATGAAACTCATGGAACGACGTGGCGAGCGCGCCGCTACGACCCGTCGGCCGCAGGCGCGGATCGATTTCATACAACCGCCCGTAAGGCCCCAGGCGGCTCGCCACCTTGATGATGCGCTGCCCCAGCTCGCTGAAGAAGTGCTGATTGCTCGTGGTTTCCGTGCGTTTCGAGCGCTTCGGCTGCGCGGTGTGGCCGGCGGCCTCGAACAGGAAAATAATGTCCAGGTCGCTGTGATAATTCAGCTCGCGCCCACCGAACTTACCGAGCGCGGCGATGATCAGTTCCGCGCGCTGGCCGGCGCGCGGCCCCTCGGCGATCGTGGGCTCGCCATATTTGGCAACGAGCCCGGCATATTCCAGGTCCGTGATCTGTTCCAGGCAGGCCTGCGCGATGTCGCTTAACGCGCCGGTTGTCGTCTGAATGTCGTCCTTACCAAGAATGTCGCGCACGCCCACGCGCAATTGCTGCGAGCTCTTGTAGCTATGCAGGATCGGGTCGAGGTCTTCCGCGGCGCGCGTCAATTCCGCCAGGCTCGCGCGCAGCGAATCGAGATTCGGCAGCTTGTTCAATACCAGACTGTCCATTAACTCGTCGATCATGCCCGGGTTGCTGATCAACATGCCGGACAGGAACGAACTCGACGCGCACAGCTCCACGTACAGCTTGAGCGTCGGCGGGTTGAAGCTGAACAGCTCCCACAGCACGCCCTTGCCGCCGAGCGAATCGCTCACCTTTTCGAGGTTCACGAGCGTCGAATCAGGATCGGGCGTCGCCGCGATGGCCCGCAACAGCGCGGGTGAAATCGACGCCAGGAAATGCCGGCAGCGCCTCGTCGAGAGAAACCGAATCCGCTCCGTGGCGAGCGCATTCAAGTTCTGATAAGCGAGCCGCGTATCCTTGAAACCGTACTTCGCCAGCACCTGTGCGATGCGATCCGGCTGTGGATCGGGATCGAGGATCAAGTCGACTTCCGGTTCGGCCGCCGCGTCGTCGCCAAAAGCGTCGTGCAGCAAGTGATCGAGGATCCGTCGATTCACCGCCGTGCGCGTGCGATAGTCCGACTCAAGCGCGGCCAGCGCCGATTGCTCCGGCCGATCGCGATAGCCGAGGCGAATCGCCAGCTTGCGCAGCTCGTGCGAGGATTCCGGCAGCAGATGCGTTTGCAGATCGAACATGATCTGCAGGCGGTGCTCGATCTTCCGCAAGAGCCCGTAGTTTTCTTCCAGCAGCGTTCGCTCCTGATGCGTCAGGCAGCCGACCTCTTCGAGCCGCGCAATCGCATGCAGCGTGTTCCCCGTGCGCAATTCCGGCAAGTCGCCGCCGTTCAACAATTGCAAAAACTGGATCGCGAACTCCACGTCGCGGATGCCGCCGTGTCCGGTCTTCACGTTTCGCAGGTCGGCCCGTTCGCGAATTGCCCGCTGCTCGATGCGGCGTTTCAGGGCCTTGATGCCGGTGATGTCGGCGAGTCCGAGATAGCGCCGGTAGATCCAGGGATCGAGCCGGCCGAGGAATTCCGCGCCGAGACCCAAATCCCCCGCCGCCGGCCGCGCCTTGACGTACGCCTGGCGTTCCCAGGTACGGCCGAGGATGTCGTAATAATGCAGGGCGCTTTCCAGACTGCTGACGGTTGGCCCGCGTTCTCCTTCCGGCCGCAACCGCAAGTCGACGCGATAGGCGATGCCATGCCCCGTCATTTCGGTCAGCAGCCGCAGCACCTCGCGCGCCAGGCGGTCGAAAAACTCGTGATTGGTAAGCCCCTTCTCGCCGTCGGTGCGGCCGTCGAAGTCGTAGATGAAAATCAGGTCGATGTCGCTAGAGTAGTTCAACTCCACGCCGCCGAGCTTCCCCATGGCGATTACGACGAACCGCGCCGGCGCGCCGAAGTTCGTCCGCGGAGTTCCCCATTTGGCGATCAGTTTCTTCCGTGCACAGCGCACGGCGCACTCGACCACGGCGTCTGCAAGATGCGAGATCTGCGCGGTGACGGTCTCCAACGTCTGGCCGCGAATGATATCTCCGTAGGCGATTCGCAAACTCTCGCGGCGTTTGAAACGGCGGAGGGCCGTCATCACCGCCTCGTCGTCCCCCACCAGCGCGACCACCTCGGCGGCCAGTTCCTCGACGAGCATGTCGCGCCGGACCGGCATCCCTTCGGTGATCCGCAACAAGTCATACGCGGCGCTGTCGACGATCAGCAGATCGCTGAAGTGCTGGCTCGTGGAAAGAATCTGCAGCAGCGTCGGCAGCGCATCGCGGTCGCGTTCAAACAGCGCCGCCGTCGACAACGGATTGAGCGAGGCGCAGACGAACTTATCCAAGTTATTGAGCGCCATGTCGGGATCGCTCAACGCCGGCAAATGTTGTGCAAGCTGATCGGCGATGTCGGCCAGCAGGTCGAGCGTCACGCCCGCCGTGGCCATGTGCACGAAATTCCAGTGCGCGCGGCCAACGTCCTGGATCCCCAACGAATGCAGCCACGCCGCCGCCTCGGTAGGCTGATCGAGGTAACGATGAATGTCGGCGATCAGCATGGGGAGAAGAAGATGTGCGTGATTGCGAACTGCGTGGTCGAGTCAGAAGGTGAGGAGTCAAGAAGGTAAGAAGCTAAGTAGAGTTCTCCCGCGAATTCTCAACTTCTCACCTCCTTAGATTCTCACCTACTTACTTCTAGCCCGCTCGCTGCTAACCCAAAATGCTATACACCTCCGGCCCCACGTGCTCCGTCACGACCAGGCCGAACAGTGTGAAGGCGTTGGCGTCGTAAATCGTGACCGGCAGGAATTGCCCAATCTGCCGACGGTTTCCCTCGAAGACGACGATGCGGTCGCAATTCGTGCGCCCCACCAATTGCAGCCGTTCGCCGTCCTCCTCGCGCTTTTGGCTCGACTTGCTCGGCCCTTCGACGAGGATCGTTTCGGTCCGGCCGAGGAACGTCGCGTTGTCCTCTTCGCTGATCTCGCTTTGCAACTCGAGCAGCACGTGATTGCGGTGGCGCTTCACCTCTTCCGGCACATCGTCGGCGAACAACTCCGCCCCCTTCGTGCCGGGGCGTTCGCTGTACTTGAAGATGAAACTGTTCTTGAACCGCCCCTCGCGCAACAGGTCGACCGTCTGCTGGAAATCGGCCTCGGTCTCGCCGCAGAAACCGACGATGAAATCGCTCGTCACCGCGGCGTCGGGAATCGTCTGGCGAAGTCGCGAGAGCATCTCGCGATAGTCTTCCACGGTGTAGCCGCGCTTCATGCGCTTGAGCACTTCGTTCGAGCCGCTCTGCACCGGCACGTGCAGGTAGTGCGAGCACTTCGGCAAATCGCGCACCGCCTGCAGCAGGTCGTCGGTCATGTCCTTCGGATAGTTCGTCACGAACTTAATCCGATCGATCCCCTCGACCGCATGCAAACGCTCGATCAAATCGCTTAACCGATGCGTGCGGCCGTCTTCCAGGTAGCGATAACTGTTGACGGTTTGCCCCAACAGCGTGATCTCGCGGCATCCTTCGTCGGCCAGGCGGCGGACTTCGAACTCGATCTGTCGCGGCGAGCGGCTCTGCTCCGGACCTCGCACCTTCGGGACGATGCAGTACGTGCAGAACTTATCGCCGCCGATCATGATTCGCACGAACGCCTGGTAGGGCGTCGGGCGCATATGCGGATCGCGGAGCGGATCGTAGCTCTCGAAGCTCTCCTCCACTTCGCGGCGCGAGCCTTCCTTGCGGTCCAGGCTCACTTCCATCCGCGGCCCGCTCCCGGCGGCGATCTCCGTCAGCAGCGTGGGAATCTGGTGCAACTGCCCCGGGCCGACGATCAGGTCGACGAACGGCGCCCGCTCGAAGATCAGCTTCTGATCCTTCTGCGCCATGCAGCCCAAGACGCCGATGATTTTTTCCGGATGCTGCCGCTTGGCGTTTCGGAGGCGTCCCAGCGCGCTATAGATCTTGTCTTCGGCATGCTGCCGGACGCTGCACGTGTTGAAGAGAATTGTATCGGCCTGCGCGGGTGTGTTGACCAGCTCGTAACCGACTTTGCGCAGACTTGCCACGACCAGCTCGCTATCGAGCATGTTCATCTGGCAGCCGACCGTCTCGATGTAGAGCGTCTTCCCCATTCCGACCGTCGATCTCCCTGCGCAGTTTCCGCGTTACGCCGCCTGGCCGGCGCGGCGTTTCTTGTCGGCTTCTTCCCGGAGTCGCTTGGAACGCTCGTCGGCTGCCTGCTGGCGAAACTCGTTCTTGAGCGCGTCGCGCCGTGCGCGCATCAGCCGGACCAGGCTGACCGCCGCCACGAACGCCGCTACCAACAGCAGCACGCCTTGCCAGACATCCATGTCACGCATCGTACCGTCCTTTGCCGATTACGCCTCGGAGCAAGGACCCCGGGGAACTCCCTATGTTACCCTACGCCGCGAGGGCGAATCGAGAGGGGCTGGGCGAATTGGGGGCCGGCGAAATCACTCCTCTTTTTCCCCCTTCCCGACCGCCAGGGCATAGGCCGTCGCGTGGCTGCGGCAATGCGAGATGCTGATCAGCATCTGGGTGATCTCCAGCTCCTCGACCATATCCCGGGCGCCTCCACGGAGGGCCACGGTCGGCTTGCCGCTGGGGTCGTTGCGGATTTCGACGTCGCGCCAACTAATTCCGCGTCGCCAGCCGGTCCCGAGGGCCTTGAGCACCGCCTCCTTGGCCGCCCAGCGCCCGGCGAAGTGCTGTGTCACCTGCTTGCGGCACTGGCAATACTCGATTTCGTGCTCTGTGTAGACGCGCGTAATGAACAGCTCGCCGTGCCGCTCAATCATCTGCGCGATCCGCAGGCACTCCACGATGTCTGTCCCGATGCCAACGACGTTCATGCCGATGAATCCAATTGTTGAAAAAGCCGGCCGCGATCGGTGTGATCGATCCAGGCCTCGCGCCGCTCGCTCGGCCCAGCGACCGGCGTGACCATCACGCGCACCTGGTCCGGCCCACAGACGCCCTGGCAGCTCAAGTGCTGATACGACGCGCTTCGGGGCGTGCCGGCGGTCCAGCCGAGCGACTCCGCCAGCCGTCGATATTGGTCCGGACGGAGCGTTTCCTGCCGTAAAACACGGTAGTAGTTTCGGCAAACATCGCAATACGGTCGCCGGGCAAACACGGTCACGGCGACGACCGCGCCGGCGACGACCAGCAAGGCATCCAGGGCCCAACTCGCCCAGGCCCACTCCCCCTGCGCCACCCAGCCCAACGGCATGGTGCGGCCGGCCGCGGCCATCCGCTGCAAGAAGTCGAAGAATCCGGTAGGTCGGGCGCTCACATGCCGCTCGGCGATGTCCGGGAAGGCGTTCGCCATCATCTCAAACTGCGCGGAGCGCGGCGCGTTCAGATACGCCTGATATTCCATCCAGTGCATCACGACGACGACCACGGTCGCGGCGATCGCCGTGGCGAACAACACGGTCGCCCGATGCCCGAGTTTCTCCCAATAGGCCAACCCGCCAGCCAGCGCCCCGAGACCCACGCCGACCAACAGCGGAAAGAGAAGCCACGGCGCCCGCACGTGGGCGACCTGCGCCGCCACGTACCCCAACATCGCCGCGGCGCACCACAGGCCAGCCGGGTAAGCCAAGCCAAGCCGCCACCGAAAACGCGCCGGCGCAGGGGGAGCTACGTGTGGGATGACGGCCTTGCTCATCCCCTTGATCTTCGGCGACGGAGTCGCCTCCCACAACCCAGGGAACGCCCTACACCAACTCCGGCAACGGCGCCTGTTCCACCAGGTATTGCGGCCGCCCCGTCGGGTCGTTGATCGTCGTCGTGGCGGGATTGATGCCGAGGTTGTGGTACAGCGTCGCCAGAATTTCCTGGACATGCACCGGGCGTTCCTTGGCGTATTCGCCGAGGCGGTTGGTTGCGCCGATCGCCTGCCCGGTCCGCATGCCGCCGCCGGCCATCAGTGCACAGCTCACTTGCGACCAGTGATCGCGCCCCGCGCTCGTATTGATGCGCGGCGTGCGACCGAACTCGCCCCAGGCGATGACGGTCACGTCGTCCAACATGCCGCGTTGATCGAGATCCTCGATTAGCGCGCTGAGCCCTTGGTCGAGCTTGCCGCCATGGTCGCGGACCAGATCGAAGTTGCTGCCGTGGCTGTCCCAGCGGCCATAACTGAGCGTCACGCAACGCACGCCCACCTCGACCAGCCGCCGCGCGATCAACAAGTGATCGTTCCGCGTCGGCGCTCCGTCGTATTGATAGTTGTACGGCTTGCCGTCGCCGTAGCGCTCCACGACCTTGGGGTCTTCCTTGGACAGATCCAAGGCGTCGACCAGTTTGCTGGATGACAGCACGTCGAGCGCCCGCTGCCCGAAGGCGTCCATCCCGGCCATCTGTCCGCTGGCATCGGCGTCGCGACGCAGGCGATCAAACCCGGAGAGCAACGCGCGGCGATCTTTCAATCGCTCCAGCGGAATATCCCCCAGCCGCATGTTCGACATACCGGGCCCATCCGGCCGGAACGGGGCATATGCCGCGGGAAGAAAACCGACGGTGCCCGGATCGCTCCACTCCACGTGTTGCGTCTTTTCCGCCAGCCCGACGAACGGCGGCACCGAAAGATCGACCGGCCCTTGCAGCTTGGACACCGCGGCGCCGACCGACGGCCGGCCGCCGAGCACCCGCAATTCATTGAACCGCCAACCGGTGTAGCACTGGTAGGCGTCGTGGCGATCTTCCGCGCCGACCACGGAGCGAATCACCGCGCACTTGTCCATCATCTGCGCCAGCCGCGGGAACACCTCGCAGATTTCGATCCCCGGTACATTCGTGGCGATCGGCCGAAATTCGCCGCGAATCTCGCTGGGCGCTTCGGTCTTGATCTCCCACATGTCCTGATGCGGCGGTCCGCCCCCCAGGAACACGTTGATCACCGCCTTGTGCGACAATCCGCTTTTCCCAGCCGCGCTCTCCGCCCGCAACACGTCCGGTAACGTGACCATCGATGCGCCAAAGCCCAGCGCGCCGACCCGCAAAAAATCACGCCGGGATACGCCATCGCAGAAACGATGGCGCTGGTTGCCGAAAAGCGTCAACATCGATGTCTCCTCCAAAGGCGGGACGGTCGATTCGGGGAGGAACCGCGCAGCACAAGGCCGCGATCAGGCATCAACGTTGTTTTATGCGTTTATCCCCTCGCTGTCAAGTTTCAATCCACGCCGGTCGCCGAGCACTCATCCAGCGGGCCAAACCTGCACCCGGCGCGCTCGAAATACAAGAAAACGCTGTCCAAGAGCCGTAAGCGTCAGTCACGCGCAGTCTCAATACCGATCCGCGCAAGAAAAAGAGCCGTCCTCCCGCACGAGGCGAAAGGACGGCTCCGGTGCGCTCGGTGGTGGGCTCGTGAGGGGGGGAAATCGCAAGATGTGAACGAGACACCGTCCAACCGATGGCCCAAACTCTATCGCCGCGATATGTCGACAGAATCAGCACTATGTGAGAAACCGATAAATAAAACTTTCTGGGAGTTGGGAGGTGGGTGGGAATCCCAGGGGAGGCCGCGCCGAGTCGTTCGAGCGAAGTGAGCACGTGGTGGCGACCCCTGGGCTTGGGCTTGGGTTTGGGTTTGAGATTGAGACTGGAATTGAGCTTGGGCTTGGGGGCGGAGTCCGCGTTACACTAAGAGAAACCTCCGTACCCAGAACGCCGTCCTATGCGCCACTTCACCTCCTCGCTGCTCGCGCTCCTCCTCGCCCTCACGGCGTCGTCCACCGTCGCCGCGCAATCCCGCCAGGCCTTCGACGAGGCCAGGGAACGCATGGTCGCGGAGGAAATCGAAGCGGTCGGCGTCACGAACCCGCGCGTGCTGGCTTCGATGCGCAAGACGCCGCGACATGAGTTCGTGGCGGTCGCCGATCGAAAGCTCGCCTACTTCGATATGGCGATGCCGATCGGTTCTGGCCAAACGATTTCGCCCCCGTTCGTCGTCGCCTACATGACCGAGCAGCTCGATCCGCAGGCGACCGACAAAGTGCTCGAGATCGGCACCGGCTCCGGTTACCAGGCCGCCGTGCTCAGCCCGCTGGTGGCGGACGTCTACTCGATCGAGATCGTCGAATCGCTCGGACAGAAGGCGGCCCGTACGCTGAAGCGACTCAAGTACGACAACGTGCACACCAAGATTGGCGATGGCTACCAAGGCTGGGCGGAGCACGCGCCGTTCGACAAGATCATCGTCACCTGCTCGCCGGAGCAGATTCCGCAGGCGCTCGTCGATCAGCTCAAAGAAGGGGGCCGCATGGTGATCCCGCTTGGGGAGCGCTACCAGCAGTCGCTGTATCTCTATCAGAAAAAAGACGGCAAGATGGTCGAAGAAGCGCTTCGACCGACGCTGTTCGTGCCGATGACCGGCGCGGCGGAAGCGAGCCGGCACATTCTTCCCGACCCCTCGAAGCCGGCCATCGTCAACGGAGCGTTCGAAGAAACTCAGGAAGGCAAGCCCGAGGAACCGAGCGGCTGGCATTACCTCCGCCAGGCGACGCTCGCCGTCGAACAAGGCCGCGGCAACGTCTTACGCTTCGACAACCAGGTTCCGGGACGTAACTGCCAGGCGCTCCAGGCGTTCGCGGTCGATGGCCGCAAAGTGCCGGAGCTGACCGTCTCGCTCCGCGTGCAAGGCAAGAACATCGCCCAAGGGCAAGACAAGACTCAGCTCCCGTCGCTCGCCATCTCGTTCTATGACGAACGCCGCGCGGTCGTCGCGGAAAAAGGGCTCGGCCCGTGGCGCGGCGATTTCTCGTGGCAGCCCGAAAGCGTGAAGATCAAAGTCCCCAAGAACGCCCGCGAAGCGATCCTCCGCATCGGCCTCTTCGGCGCGGTAGGCCAACTCGACATCGACGACGTAGAAGTCGCCGCCACGAAGTAATCGTGACTTGGTCTGTCTGTAGCTGGTCCGTCTGTAGCTGGCCTCTGTGAGGCCGGCGCGTTGGACGTCATCACGCGCTCACTCCACCGAGGTCACAGACCTCGGCTACAGTCGTCTTCTCCGCGTAACTGCGCCTCCGCGTTTCAATCGCGCAAGACCCACTCCACTACCGCCGCCACCCCATCCTCGTCGCAACTCGGCGCAATCCGACCGGCCACCGCCTGCACCTCTTCGACCGCGTTCGCCATCGCCACGCCGAGCCCCGCTCCTTCGATCATCGGGATGTCGTTCACGTCATCGCCGACGGCGCAAATCTCCTCCGCGGCGATGCCCCACTCCTGCGCCAAGCGTTGTACGCCGGACCATTTCGTCACGCCGACCGGTGCGATCTCGCACATGTATCCCAAGTACCGGGGGCTCCGCAGCACGTGCGTGTAGAGTTCTCCCGGCAGCTCCTCGGTGAAGCGATCGTGCAGCGCGTGCATTTCCTCGCGCGTGCCGATACAGAACCCGGCAAACACACCCGGCGGCGGCGCATGCAGCAATTCCGGCCAAAGCCGGTGACAATCTGGATTGCGCGTGAAGAAGTCCTTCGCCAACGGGTGTTCCACATCGGTCCCGCGGCAGTAATAGTCAAAGCCCTCGGCGAACGTGTCGCCATACAAGAGCGCTTCGTAACCCTGCCGATGGGCGACCTTGAGTAGCCGCGGCAGCAGATCGCCGGGGAACTCCGCGCGGTAGAGCGTGCGATGATCTTGCGGCCGCTTCACGAGCGCGCCGCTCGCCGTGATGACCGGCGCGTCAATGCCGAGCGGTTCCACGAGCGGCAATGCCCGGCTATACCGCCGCCCGGTCGCCAGCACCAGCCGCACGCCCGCATCGGCCGCTTCGCGCAGCGCGCCCAGCACCCGCGGCGTTACCTCATTCGCGCTATTCACCACCGTGCCATCGATATCCAACGCCAACAATCGATAACGCGGCATAACGGATCGCAGTGGAAAACCTTGTGAGAGGCGACTCCGTCGCCGAGTCCGCATATTCTACCGCGCGTCCCGCGCAAAAAATCGGCCCCGGCGGTCGGAATCCAACCGCCGGGGCCTGGCTTCATCGTTCAACTACGCGGCGGCCGCCGGAGCACAGCAGGCGCTCGTCGCGCACGCCCCGCCCTCACAACCGCAGCCCGCGGCTTCGCACTGTCCGCAGGTGCAATCGACGCACCCGCAATCGTCGCACTGGCACGACCCGGCAGCGCAGCAGGTGCAATCGGTGCACGAGCAGCCGTCGCCGCAGCAGGCGCATCCGCCCGCGGCGCAACACCCGCCGTCACTCGCGCACTTCTGCTGCGCCACGCCGAACCCGCCCAACGCCAACGCCGCCACCGCCACGGAAAACAACTTGAACATGGAAATACTCCTGAATCGAGCGTCGCGCAAATCGGCCCCTCAAGGCACGACTTCGCGGGACGCATGAAATTGAAATGGAAAGGAATCACGAGCGGCGAACGGGGCGCAATCGCCCACACGCTTCGCCCGACGGAACAACTGACGGTCATCAAGAAGCTCGCGTCACTGTCCGCCAGCGCGGCGGCAGGTGCGCGAGGTGACCATCAAATCCGCAGATTCCGGAGCTCAATCACCAGATCAGGAGGGGGCAACGACATCGCCCACACGCGCAGTTCGGCCGCGCGGGGCGTTAGGTCGACCATCGCGTCGGGAACCACCCAAGAAACGACGGCGTCTGTCGGCACGTTGACCGGCGCATCGGCCGTCACGGTCGGCGCCGCCGACCGGATCACACAGCCGCATTCCCCAGCGACAGGCTTCGCGACGTCCCTCGGGCAGCACCCGCAGGGAACCTCGGACGTCTTGCAACAACAAGCCGCCGGGTCGCCGTCCATCTTCCCGCAGCAGGACTTGGTCTTCGCCGCCGCCAGACAGGCGCACAACGATCCCGGCAACCCCGCCACCAGCAAAGCCGGCAACAGCAGCACCACCAGCGATCGTGCAATCAAACGGCGGGAATTCATGCGAAAATAGACCCTCGGGCGCTATTGTTCGTATTCTACG
>CAZUBB010000030.1:13785-31194 GCA_964618485.1 uncultured Pirellulales bacterium | reverse complement strand
TTCCAAACGGCGAGGCCAAGAGCTTCTGCGGGCGAATCGACAAGGCGCCCGTCGCGGACTCCGGAATCAGCGCCAAGACGTCGCTGGGGCCTGCTGGAACAGGCGCGGCGGCCGCGGGTCCAGGCGGTGCGGACGGGGGAGCGCTCGGGGGTCCCGACGGCGCCGCGGCCACAGGTGTGGGCGCGGGCGTGTCGCCGCCGCCGCATCCGAGAACCATCGCCAACACCAGCAAGGCGCCGAAAGACGAAATCCGCCTGAGCATCGCCGATACCTCCCCCAAAAAATACGCGGGCGTCAACGGTCACCCGCGGCGCGCAATTCCACCTGATAGTGATACCCGGTTCGCGCAGCAAAGTTTTGATTGCACGAATGGCCCCCATTATGTTCCGGCGATCGCCGGTCTGTCGAGAGAAAAGGTCCGCTTCGCCCGGACCCGTATGTAGGTGGCGACTCCGTCGCCGATGACGCGGTCCCCCTCGGCACTGGAGCCGCCTCCCACGTGCCGAGCGCCGCCCCGGTGTCGATTCCAATCTCGCCCGATACACTGGGGGAACGCCTCACCACCTCGGAGCCTCGGCGAGAGACATGTCCCAGCCTCGCGTGCTGATCTTGCGTGCCCCGGGCACGAATTGCGATGAAGAGACCGCCTACGCGTTCGAACGTGCCGGGGCGAAGGCCGAGCGCTGCCACGTCAACCGGCTCCTGGAACGTCCCGGAGCGCTAACCGACTTCCAGATCCTCTGCCTGCCGGGGGGCTTCAGCTACGGCGACGACCTGGGGGCCGGCCGCATCCTCGGGCAACGTCTGCGGCAGCACCTGGCCGGGGCGATGGAAGAGTTCAAGGCCGCGGAAAAGCTGATCCTCGGCATCTGCAACGGGTTCCAGATTCTCTTGAAGTCCGGCCTGCTGTTGGCGGACGACCCCACGACCGGCCCGCCAGCGACCCTGACCTGGAACGAGTCCGGCCGCTTTGAAGACCGTTGGGTCGAGCTCCTGGGGGCCGGTTCCGCGAGCGTGTTCTTTGCAGGGATCGAGCGGATGTACCTGCCGGTCGCCCACGCGGAAGGACGCTTCATCCCGCGCGACGCCGAGACCCTGCAGCGCTTGCAAACAAATCGCCAGGTCGTGTTGCGCTACGGACAAGGCGCCGCGCCCGCCGGCGGAGTTTTCCCCGACAATCCCAACGGGGCCACCGACGACATCGCCGCGATCTGCGATCCGACCGGCCGCGTGTGCGGACTGATGCCGCACCCTGAACGTTATATCGACCGCACGCAGCATCCCCGCTGGACGCGCGAGTCGCTGCCAGAAGTGGGCGACGGTCTGCGCGTGTTCGAGAACGCGGTACGTTACTTCTCGTAATGTCACTCCGGCAAAGGATCGCTCAGCCCTTGCATGGCGAGCACGACCTGCTCCGCCGCCTGCGCCGTGTCGCCGGCATCCACGCGCATGATCAGCCCTACGCGCTCGCGCAGCCCCAGGGGCCACGACCTCGATTCCATACGCACGACAGCGTCTTGAAGCACGATCAACAATCGCGGCAGCAGGATTAGCTCGACATCCCGATCGAGCGGCAGCACGCCATCGAGGAACGGCGCTTCAGTCCACGACGTTGTGACGAGCCACGACGACGGTTGCACGGGTTGCGCCGCCGCCGCCATCGCACGCAGGTCCGCCGGAACGCGATCGCGCTGCGGAAAGTCGACAACGACCGCTTCCATGAGCTGTGCGATATGCGAGGCCAGCTCGCGGCGCGCGACACTTGAGCCGCCGGTAATGGACGCGTAAGGGCGCGTCGCGGCGACATGATGTGCGAGTTCGCCCATGGTGCGATCGAGCACGGGGTGACGCATTGTCGCGGCGATTTCCGCGGCAGGCTCCAGCACAAAGCGCCGCAGCGCCAATCGCGGATGCGGGACGGTGAGGTCCGCGTCGTCGATTACTTGCTCGTCGTAAAGCAACAAATCCAAGTCGAGCGTGCGCGGTCCCCAGCGCTCGCAGCGCTCGCGCCCCGCGTTCGTTTCGATGGCGGACATCACGCTCCACAACGCACGTGGCGCCAGCGATGTCTCCAAGAGCGCCGCGCCGTTCACATAGCCCGGTTGATTCCCCGGGCCGCCAATCGGCCGCGTTGTGCGCCACGCAGAGTGCGCTAGCAGCCGGATGTCGGGCTGTTGCGCAAGCGCTTCGATCGCGGCGTCGAGCTGCGCGCGTGAGTTGCCGAGATTCGCGCCGAGGCCGAGCAAGGCTCGCGGCATAGGGCCCTCGCATGGGGATCGGGCGACGGAAAAAAGTGGGGGCGTCGGCGCTACTGCTCAGTAGCAAGCGCCGACGCCCCCGCGCGTGCATCGCGAAATGATACACGCCCCGACATGCTGACGGGGGGGACATCCTGGTCACGAGCGAGTCGTCGACCGTCGATCCATACTGTCGCCGCCCCCCACAGCATATGGACACTCATGCTGTGCCGACTGCCGTTTACTGTAACTTTCGCGCTGCGCGCATCAGCGGCGCGAAAGTAGTTCGTCGTTTCCTGCTGCGAGTCGCATCGATACGGGCAGAGGCTGCCCGCGCTTCGCGAAGCCGACAAGAACATGTCAGCGTTTCGCTCGCGTCCACACGACTTGTGGCTGGGGACATTGTGCGAATTGCATTCGGCTTGTCAACCAACCCGGCGCGCATTTTTTTTTGCGAAATGTGTTGCGCAGCTAGCACCGCTTCGCTAGCAACTCGTCTTGCTGGATTTGCCGTAATGCGCCTACGATATTGGCATGAGCGTTACGCATGTTGGTTCGGATTTATCGGGAATGCAGAACTCATCGCCGGAATCGCGCGACGCAAGCGAGCAAGAAATCGTGCAACGCTTGGCGCGGCTGTGCGGCGCGGAAGAAGAAATCGATCGCATCGCGCTCTGCGAACATCTGCTCGGCGTCGCCGCCTGCCGCCAACTCGGCATCTTCCGCATTCCGCCCGGCTTTCGCCTGTCGGTCGTGATTCCCGTCTATAACGAAATGAAGACGCTGCAAAAGATCGTCGATCGCG
The DNA here is from genome assembly GCA_964618485.1 of uncultured Pirellulales bacterium. Lineage (GTDB taxonomy): Bacteria > Planctomycetota > Planctomycetia > Pirellulales > JALHLM01 > JALHLM01. The sequence continues at coordinate 28,152 of CAZUBB010000030.1, read as the reverse complement.
TGCGCACGTGCGGGCTGCGGACGCAGATCGTGCTCGTCGATGACGGCAGCACGGACGGTAGCCGCGAGTTGCTCGCGTCGTGGCAGGACGAACCGGGCTTCACCGTCATTCTGCAGTCGCGCAACCAAGGCAAAGGCGCCGCGCTACGGGCCGGCTTCGCCGCCGCCACCGGCGACGTCGTGGCGATCCAGGACGCGGACCTGGAATATGACCCCGCCGAACTGCCGCGGCTCGCGCAGCCGATCATCGAAGGCCAGGCGGACGTCGTCTTCGGCAGCCGATTTCGCGGCGACAACCAGCGCGTGCTTTATTTCTGGCACTACGTTGGCAATCGGTTTTTGACGATCCTGTCGAACGCCTTCACGAATCTCAATCTCTCTGACATGGAGACGTGCTACAAGCTGTTTCGCCGCGACGTGATTCAGCAATTGACGCCGCGATTGCGCGAAAATCGCTTCGGCATCGAACCGGAAATCACGGCCAAGGTGGCGGCAATCCCCAACGTGCGCGTGCATGAGCGCCCGATCAGCTACGCGGGCCGCACGTACGCGGAAGGAAAGAAAATCACCTGGCGCGACGGCTTCCGCGCCCTGTGGTGCATCGTGCGCTACCGCCGCGGCTAAGCGCGCTCCGCCGCTGGCGCCAGGTGCTTCCGGATCGTCTGTGCGATCTGGCTTGCGCCATAGCCGTGCTCGACCAACAAGCAAGGAATCTCAAACTGCTCGCACAACGGGCGCAGCCGCTGCTGCACATCGTGGCCGATCAGCGTACGGATCAGCAGCAGCAAATCGATTCCGCGGTTGCGAATCCGCTGTTCGAGCGAATCAAGAATCGCCGGGCGCGACGACTCATAGGTCTGCCAGTCGAGTTCCTCGAAATCGAATACGCGCTGCAACTGTTTGCGCACGTCTTCGCGGGCGACGCCGCCGATCATCAGCGCCGTGAGCCCCTGAGTGTAGGTACGCACATCGGCGCAACTATCGATGAGCGGTTTATCCTTGTCGGCGCCGGCCTCGTGCAAGCGTTCCAGGTTGCGGCGCAGGGCGCGAAAATCGGCTCCTTCCGAAACCAACTCGCGATACGGCATCACCAGTTCCAGAACCTCCTCGTCGGACGAACCGCAAACGGCGATCACCTGGCCAAGCAACGTGCGGAATTCCTCGACGCCTTCTTCAGGCAAATTGAAATGCGAGATTGCCGCCCGCAATTCGTCGATGAGCTGCCGACCCGTTTCCCGCGCCGCGCGGCGGCGTTCTTCCTCCAGCATCTGCCGCTCGCGCATGGTGCGTTCCTGCTCCGCGCGGCGATGGCGCGACTCCGCGGAGAGCCGCAGGCGTTCCTCGGCATCGCGAATGTAGGCTTCCCAATTGGTCTTGAACGTCGGCTGAAATGCCTCGATGAACCCCGGTTCATGCTCCTTCGAGATCCCGACCAGCTTGCGAAACACGCGCCGGCTCTGGGCATGTAACTCTTCGGTCAGCTCCTTGGTCTGCAAATAGCGTACGCGCCCCACCCACACCATCAGCTGCGCCATCTGCTCTTCGCGCGTCAGCATGTCGAAATGCGTGGAAACCAGATCGACTTCCTTCTCCAGCGACTCGAGCTGTCCTTCAGGGAAGAAGGTGGCCGTCATCTTGAGCAGGCGATCGCCCTCGGATAGCGTCTGTTCGGCGTCCGGCTGGAGCCGCTCGATCTCGGTGCGGACTTCCTCGTACGACTTGCGGGCCTCGACCAAAGCCTTCCGCGTCTCTTCCTCTTCCTGCACCGCGGCCTGCAATTCCTGTTCGGCGGCGCGACGGCGATTGGAAATCTCTTCGCGCGAATCGGCGACCAACTTCTGCGCCTGCTCCCACGATTCGAGGTGATTCTTTAGCTGGGCGATCTTCGGCAATAGTTCGTTTAACTTCGCGTCGTCGATCGCACATTCTTCAAGCTGAGGTTGCCGCGTGCGTCGGACCTGCTGGGCTCGCTCTGCAGCCTGGCGGTGCGCCTCCTGCGCGACGGCGAGTTTTTGCGTCGATTCGGCCAGTTGTCGATTGAGGCGGTCGGCGCTGCAGCGGGCTTCCGTCGTGCGAACCAATTCGGACAGTTGATCCAGTGATTTGGCCATGTATCTGCATACCTCAGGTTGCGATGTACCTAGGCGAGCGCGACGCCGCGTCAGATGAACAGGCTTCGTCTCGCACTTCAGAACGTCTCGGCCACGGCACGGCGCCGCGACCGCCCTCAACGCTCACTCGCGCGGCGTCGCCTGCTCGGCGGGCGGCTTAGAGCCGTCCCCTTCCTCCAGCCGGCGCATGCGAATGTTTCGCAGCGCGGCTGTAGTTTGCCAAGATGCAATGCCCAGCGGCTGGCTGGCTTTCACTTCGACGCGAATCGAGATCTTGTGATCGCCGACTTCGAAGTCCACGACTTGCTCATCGTCAATCCAAACGTCAACATTTCCAGGCGTCACGCGCAGCCGGATTTTGTACCACCGGCCACGCTTAAACGTCATGAATTTCGTCGTTTCGTTCATCGAGGCGTCAAAGCGATCGATGCTCGACAACCCCACGACGGTCCCCCCCCAACCTCCGACGATCAGCGAACACGTTTGTTCTTCGATCGGAAACGTGAGCCCGCAAAAAAAGTCGGCCCCGTCGACCCGCATCGCCTCGAGTTCCAACTCGTAATTGGTCTTCGGGAAGTCGTCGCTGTCCAACGTGATGCCGGTCAGATCCTGGCCGAATCCGAGCTTGATCTGCTCGTCGGCGACTTCCACGGTCCCTTGGCCGGCGAAGTCGGTCTCTTTCCAACCCTCCAGCGACTTACCGTCGAACAAATCGACCCATTGGTCCTTCTTGCCTTCGTCTGACGCAACCGTTGACGCCGGCGCCTTCTCTTCGGGGTTCGGCGCCGCCGGTTCCTGGCCGCAAGCCTGACCAGCTGCGTCCCAGGCCAGCGTCGACAATGAGGCGCTCATCGCCGACGGAAGCGGCAGGCAGCCCCCTTGGGAACAGCTTGAAATCTCGGAAGGGATGCCAGAGGTTTCGATTCGCCAGGTAGAATTTGCAATTCCAGCTAGCAACCAGGCCAAGGCCAGCGCCTTCAGCCACCGGAAACGACTCACCGCGCCCCGGTCACACGAAGTTATCTTCATTGCATGCTCCTCCGCCCGCTGTCCGGATGGCGGCCCTTCCGACAGCACCCCGTATGGGATTGAAACACAACTACCCTAGCCGACTGGTCAATCTCGATCTGCCCGACCGTCGCATCCTTGCATTCATCGGCCGACTATCGCCTACATAGTCTCCTCTACGCACTATCGTAATCCATTTCGAAAGTTGCAAACCCCCTTCCTGGGGGCGAGGGGTCTTTTCGGCTGAATCGCAAAGGATTCTTATGCTGCGGCTACCCGCATACCTTCATCCGTTCTGCGCGGTCGCTTAAGCCGATTGCGCAGCATCGGGGTTTTTGTCTTGGCTGGGCTTACACGACCTGGCCGATCTCAGGCCTTGCCCGCGACCTCGCATTTGCCAAACACCATCCGCCCGGCGCTGGTTTGCAGAACACTGGTCACGGCGACGCGCACCTGCTGGTTCAGATGGTCGCGCCCCGATTCCACCACGACCATCGTGCCATCATCAAGATAGCCGACGCCTTGGCCTTGCTCCTCACCGGCCTTAACGATGCGCACCTCGATATGTTCGCCCGGCAGAAAAACCGGCTTCATCGCATTGGCCAGATCGTTCAAGTTAATTACGCCGACGCCATGCAGTCGCGCGACTTTATTTAAGTTGTAGTCATTGGTCACCACTTTGCCGTCCAGATGCTTGGCCAGCAGCACCAATTTCAGATCGACCGGCTGTCCCGCGAATTCCGGCAGTTCGCGATCGTAGATCTGAAAATCCACCTCACTGTTGGATCGCAGGCGGTTAAGAATATCCAGTCCGCGGCGGCCGCGCGAGCGCCGCATCCGATCGGAACTATCGGCGATCGACTGCAATTCCGCCAACACGAAGCGCGGCATGATCAATTGATTGTCGAGCACTTTCGCTTCGATTACGTCGGCAATGCGCCCGTCAATCACCACACTCGTATCCAGGACGTAAGGCTTGAGGCCCTTCACTTCCTTTGAGAACTCTACGTACGGAATCAGGAAACGAAAGTCATGCCGAGTTTGAATCAGTAGGCTCACGCAGGTGTAACACGTGATCATCGCCAGCACGAGTTGCGCATGGTTGCGCACCTCCGGCGAAAGCTGCAACGGCGCCAACGCGAAACCGCCGACATAGGCCAGAAACAAGCCGACGATCAAGCCAAAGTAGACCGACGAAATAATGTCGAGCTCTTTGCGTCGGATAAACACGTCCGCCACGATCACTGCGCCGGCCAGGCCGATCAGTCCAAACACCACCACCCACGGAAGCCAAAGGTTATCCTCCGGCATTCCCCCTGAGCTGATAATCGTGACCCCCAGCGCCGCGGCAACCACCAGAAATAGGCACCGAAGTACAATAAGAGCCATCGACGACTGTCTCAGAAAACAGGAAAATCAGCGGGTTACCGCCGTGGAACCACGGCTTCTCTATTCTACCAGGGGAGGCGGCCCTCGCCAGCGCGGGAATTGGCACTCGCGGCGGTAAGTTACGGTCATTCACCCGCTTGCGCTACGTTGAGGTCGCGATACAGCGGCAAGTGACGGTAGTACACCTCCAACATCAGCAGGTGCAGGCAAGTCACGTACATCCGACCCCCTAGCGGGCCCCAGCGGTCCGGAGTCGATCCGGTCGGGTCCCAACTGCCCGCCAACGGCCCCTCCTGACGCTGGTGGTCGATCAGCAGCGGGCGGAGGGCTTCGTTCCAATCGCTCCAATACTCGCCCTGCATCTGGAACATCACCTGCGTGGCGTAGTACCAGTAATAACAGTCCCGCGTTCGCTCCGTGGGCGTGCCGAAGCTCGGCAAGTTGGCATGCAAGTATTCGGCGCCGTCACGAAGATATTCGTTGCCCCGCTGCCAGCCGAGGTATTGCTGCATGAGCAGTCCCTCGGCCGTCATCGCCAAACTCGGCCGGGCCTGGTTCTGCTGCGTGGAACGCGGCCGATAGGCATAACGCGAAGGACTGCCCCACGGCGTCGAGGCATGGTCCAGCCAGTCGCGCAGTTTATCGTAGGTGCGTGGCGGCACCTTGAGCCCGGCGAGCTCGCCGCTCTTCATCGCCATCATCTGCCAGCCAGTGACGGAGGTGTCGCTCCCGCCGCGCGGCGAGTAACGCCAGCCCCCTTCGTCGGGATGCTGGCTCGCGGCAATAAAATCGAGCGCTCGTTGCGCCGGCTCGCGCAAGTCCTTGTCCCGCGTCATGCCGTAGGCCTCGCAAAGCGCGATCGCCGCAATGCCATGGCTGTAAAACTGCACATTCGCCGCCGATGCCTGATCCTGCGGCACAAACAAGTCGCCGTTGGCCTTTTGATTCGCGAGCAAGTGGTCAAGCCCGCGTCGCACGACCAGTCGATACTTGCCGTCGCTATGCGTATAACCGGCGCCGTAAAAGGTCAGCAGCGCCAGTCCGGTCGCCGCGGTATCGGTCTTCATGCTCCCCGCGCCGGCGTTTTCGTAGCCTGGCTTACCGCCGGAAAAGTCATGCAGGCTCCAGCGGCCGTCCTCGAGTTGATGCCGCGCGAGAAAATCGAGCCCCATCTCCACGGCCCGTTCCGAAGCGCTGTTCCCGCCCATCGCCTCGGCCAGGTTGCCGCGCTGATTCGGATTGCGCTGCTTGTAACCATGCACGGGACCGGTGTCCGCTTTCGCGTCGACCGCCGATGCGGTTCCGCCGGAGCGCTCCAGCACGAACCGTTGAATCGAGTTATGCGCCACTTCGGCTTCTGGACGCGCGCGGCGATTCGGCACCCCCGGCGCGAGTTTCGTCGCATCCCCCAAACCGCCGACGCCCGACGGCGCGTTATGACGCACCCGCGCCGTCGAAGTTTGCCGCGCGGGCGCCATCTCCTCCGCCGTCGGGCCGATCATTTCACCGGCCGCAGCGCCCCCACCGCGATTTCCATCGTCCGCGACCGGCCCGATTTCCACGCTGTCCGCGGCGACATCCCCCAGGTCAGCAGTGGAGGTCGATCGCCTGGCGCCGTTCGCGTTCCCCGATCCTCCTGCAACGGAGGGCCCTGCATCCCCCGCGCGGCGCGGACCGGCGCCCGTGGCGCTAGAATTCGCCGTTACCGCCGTGCCAGCTCCGCCCCCGTCACTCCGGCGCTGTGGCCCTCCGCCGCTGGTGGCGCTCCGCGCGACGCCGCTCACTGCGTCGCCCTGCGGCCCTCCCGCCCCGCCGCCGTTGGCGACGCGGCCGGTTCCCTGCGCCGCTCCGCCTGCAAGCGGGTCTTGTGCTGAATCATCTCCGCCGAGCATCGCCGCCCCCGCGGAACGGCCGCTAGGACCGCCGGCGAGTGACGCGATCGACGGGCCATTCTGTCCGCCTCCCGTAGCGCGAATCAGTTCCGCCGCGCCACCGCCTCCGCCAAGTGCTGGCGCGAGCCCCGGCGCACCGCCGCCGTCGCCACGCCGAGCAGGCGAACCCGCATCGCCACTGCGAGCAACTCCAGAATTCGCCGGCCCAAGCGCACCCGTGGATGCACCACCACCGCCGGCCGCAGCGCCGCCTCCGTTCGTGGCGCTTTCATCGATTGCCACAACCGAACCGATCTCCGCGCTCGCCGTCCCGCGACGCGCGGTTCCTGGCTGATAACCAGAAGAAATCGTCGGCTCGCCGCCCCCCGAGGAACGTCCCGCGCCGCTGGCCGCGGTACTCGGGCCGGGATCGAGATCCACCAGCGAACTCCCCGAAGCCGCCGTCGTCGGTCCTGACGGCGCGTTCGAAGCTCTCCGCGTTACCGCGGCGCTCGACGAAGCCTCGACTTCGCCAGGTCGCGCCGACCCCGCGGAGTCGGCAATCGTCACGTCATCCGCACGGAGCGCCGCACTCGGCAGGTTGCTACCCGCGCGGGAACGCGCTAACTGCGCAGGCCGGCTGGGGCTGTTGCCTTGCCCGGTGGGGCTTTCATCGGTCGCCCTGGCCCGTCGCGCGCTCGCCGACGGGGCATTCGCCGCCGCGCCGCCCCCGGGCAGATCCGTGTCAAAGCGATTCTGTCGCGTGATGCCCCTCGCGCCCCCCGACGCGCGCGTCAGGCCGGTGTTCAACGGTTCGAGCGGCGACTCGCTCCCGCCGGCAGCGGCCCCACCACGCACCGCGGCGTTGTCGATCGAGGCCACCTCGACATCCGCAGCGCCGCTGGCGGCGTTACGCCGAGGCGCCGCGCCCGATTGCGTCGCTACCTGCGGGGATTGGCTTCCCGCCGCGGCGCTCATCGCACCGGTGCTCGCGTCGGCGTTCAACCCCGGCGCTTCACGGGAGGCTGCGTTCGGGCGTCCCGGCGTGGTTCCCCCGGTAGCCGCCGATCGGGCTAAGTCACCAACGGTCGGCTGTAACGAAGTCTCCCCCGCGGAGCGCTCGCCCGGCTCGCCAAGCGTGGGCTCCGCGATGCGCTCGTTCGGCAAACCCGCCGCGGTGCCGGATCGCGAGGCGACTTGCTGGCGCTCGGAACTCAGCGAAGGGGCTTCATTCGCACGTGCGCCGCGCCATGCCTGCGTCGAACTGCTTACTGACGGAGAAGTCGTCGCGCTATTGGCATCGTTGGCCCGTTCCGCCGCCGAGGAACTCACCGTGCGCTCGGTCCCCGCCACCGACGGCGCCAATTCTCGCGATTGCGTCGGCGAGCGCAGCGCCTCGACCAGCGCTTCGGCATCCGACGGCGTATCGATGTTCGCCAGCGAGCGCGACTGCCTCTCGCGGCGAGTCTCCGCGCGCGGCACGTCAGCGGCGCTGCGCCGGGCTAGATTACTGGCGCTCGCCGAGCGTTCGTTGAGTGAAGACGCTTCCATCTCGCGCGTTTGTTGCTGCGGCGCGCTCGATTGCCGCGCCACGCTCGTCTGCTCGGGCTCCAGCGGCGTGACTTCCTGGCTCGGCGTCTCCACCAGCGACGGCGTTTCGATCAACTCCGGCGTGAAATCCTGCTGCACCTCTTGCCGGCTCAGCGGTCCCGCGGAATACGACTCGCTGCGGCGCGGCGCGGCGACTTCCGTTCGCACTAAGGGGGCAGGCTGCGGGTTCTCGATCTCAATTCGCGCCGGCTCCGCGGTCTCGCGCACTTCGGTCGGCTGGCTCGCCGCGACCTCGCGTTCCAGTTCCGGCGGCAAAATGTCAGGCGTCACGACCGCCTGCGGGTCATCGAGCGTTTCGTCCGGAACCGATTGATCCAGTTCCTGAAAATCGTAGTCGGGCAACGTCACGAGCGGCAGTTCTTCAAACGCCTCGCTGGCCGCGGCGTCGTTCGCCAGCATCTGCATCTCGAGAAACTGCTCGTGGAGGTAGACCGCGACCCACAGGTGGGCGATCAGCGCCACGAGCACCGAGAGCTGCATGCGGCGCGACCAATAGCCGTCGAGCCGCATCATTCCCCAGACCAGCAGCCCCATCACCGCGACGAGCGAGCCGAGCCGGACCCAACCGTTGTAGGCGAGAATGGGCGTAGAAAAATCGCTCTCCGCGACAATCACCCCCGCCACGCACAGGCCGAACACCGACAGCGCGACGTTGATCGGCCACAGGAAGTCGTCGAAATCGACGAACCTGTTCTTCGACAATCGACGAATCGCGCGGTCTGGGGGCATAGTAGGAACGTATGAAGTCGGAATTCAGAATTCGGAAGTCAATCCGGGCTGACCTACCTCACTTCCGAATTCCGAATTCCGAAAAATTGGTATCCTCACGTGTCGCTCGGCGCCGTCGTTACGCGATAATCGCGAATGTGCGCCTTGTTGCATAGGTCCATAACGAGCACCACGTGCTTCCATTCGCAGCGCTCGTCGGCGCGGATGATCACCGATTGCCGCCCCGGGTTATTGGCCGAGGCTTGCTTCAGCACCTGCTCCAGCCGCGCAGGGGAACAGTCGGCGCTCTGCACGAAGTACCGCCCGGTGCGATCGACGTTGACGAACAACTCCTTGGGCTTGCTCGTCAGCGGCCGCGCCTCGCTTGCCTGCGGGAGCACGACGCTCAACTCGCGCTCTTCCTCTTCGAGCTTGCTGCCCACCAGGAAAAAAATCAGCAGCAGGAACACGCAATCGATGAGCGGCGTGAAGTTAATCCCGCCAGAGGTCTTCGACGGCTTGATCGTGACACCCATGGCCGGCTACTCCTTCGCCACGGGCACAGCCAGCGGCGGATGCTCGGCCGCACGCCGCACGGCCGGCTTTTCACGTTCCAGGTCGCTCGTGGTGACGCGTTGCTTCCCTTCAAAGCGTTCCAGTTGGGCCAACACGCCGAACAGCAGCTCGTCGATCAGGCGAAACAGCCGTTGAATTCTCCCTTCCAAATAATGAGCAATCATCACCGCGGGAATCGCCACCACGAGCCCCGCGAACGTCGTCACCAGCGCAATGTAGATTCCTTCCGCAAGAAACTGAGTCTGGCTCTGGCCTGCTGGCACATTTGCGGTGGCGAAGAACGCCTTGATCATGCCCTGCACTGTGCCGAGCAGCCCCAGCAGCGGCGCCACGGTAGCTGCCAGGTTGATCGGCCGGACGTTGTTAAACAGCCGATTCGCCTCGCGATCCGAGGCGTCTTTCATCGCCGATTCCACTTCGCTGTGTGGACGGCCCAGTTTCAGCAGCACCGCCTTGAGCACGTTCGACGTGGCCGAAGGATACTGCGTGCAGAGTCGATACACGGTCTTGGGATCGAGCTCGCCGGTCTTCGCGCCGAGGTCGCGCAATTGCCGCACCAGTTGCGGCGGAATCACGCGCCGGCTGCGGAGCCCGATCAACCGTTCGCAGCCGAAGATCACCACCACGAACGACATGGCCAGGATCGGCCACATCAGGATTCCCCCCTCGAAGAACATCTGCAGCAGACTGGGGAATTCCGGCGTCTTCAGCGGCACATCGGCCGCGGCGGTCTCTGTCTGCTCGTCGTCCACCGGTGCGGCGAGTTTCTCATTCGCCAACTGCTCGGCGTCAATCGGCCCGACCTCTTGAGCCACGCCAGAACGCTGCGCGACGCACCACACGACGAGCGCAAACACCGCATGCCAGCAAAAAAACCGCGCAATCCGTCGGGCGCGTTCCATCATCGAGTGGTCGATCATGCAAAATCTCCGAATGCTACCCGACGAGCACGGCAGAATTCACCACAGAGGCACGGAGGGGAGATGGAGGAGTGGAATCAAACTGGCACAGTGGGCGTAGACCGAGTCGCTGTTCATCCGCCACCCTCATGCGTCTCCTCCTCGTTCCCCCCTCCGTGTCCTCCGTGCCTCTGTGGTGAAGCTTTTGTAGTAAACTTATCCCCCCAACTCCGCGATGCGTTTCTTCGCCTGCGGAACTTTATCGCTGTCGGGAAATTTTTGAACGATTTCCTGGTACGATTCCAGGGCCTGTTTCTTCTGTTTGCGCACCTCGAAGCAGCGTCCCGCCTCGTACAGCGCGTTCGCCTGCCATTGCGGATAGGCATAGCCGTAGGCGACCTTGAAAAAGTGCTTGATCGCGTCGCCGTGTTGCTCGCGCTCGAAGCAAATCTCGCCGATCATGAAACGCGCCCGGGCGGCGACCTCATCGCCCGATTTTTCCGTCACCGCCTCGTAATTCTTGAGCGCCTCGTCTTGCTGCCTTAAGTTCTGCTGCGCCCATGCCTGTTCGTACAGCAACTCCGCGGCATAGTTGCTCTCGGGCTGCGAAGCGAGCGCCTCGCTCGCCATCTGCAACGCTTCCTTCCAATCCTGCGACTGCGCCGCGCACTGCGCGCCGTGCAATGCCGCCAGCGCCGCGAATTCCGGGCTGGAGAGCTTGCCGAGCTGGCGATACGCTTCGCGCGCTTCAGGGTATTTCTGCTGCTTGAAAAGAACCTCCGCCTCCATGAACCGCGCGTCGCCCGCCAGCGGTCCGTTGGCGTAATGTTCGCGCTGGAACTTGAAAGCCTTTTGCGCCTTGTCGAAATCTTCCTGGCGATAGTACGCCCAGGCCAACTTGTGCGCCGCTTTCTCGCCGAGTTCCGTATCGCCCGCCTTCTGCTGCGAGGCGAAATACGCCTTCGCGGCTTCTTTAAAGTCCCCCGCCGCGTAAGCGCCTTCGCCGACGTGATACCAACTCTCGGCCGCGACCGGTCCATCGGTCTGCGTTTGCGCCAACTGCTTGAAGATCTCCCCGGCGTCCTTGTCGCGCCCCGAGGACTTGAGCGCCCAGGCTAGTTCGTAGCGCACTTTGCCGGACTGCTCGTAATCCGGATCAGCGGCGAGCAGTTTCTCAAATGTCTGCGCCGCATCGTCATGTTTCTGCAATCCGACCTGGCAAAGCCCGATCTCGAACAGCGCCGCAGAGCGTTCCGCCCCTTCCGGACTTTTTTCCAGGTAGGCCTGCAAGTCGGCCATCGCGCCGGCAAAGTCCTTCATTTGCTGTCGCGCCGCGCCGCGAGCATAGCGTGCGTCCGCCGCGAGGCGGTGCTCCGGATAACGCTCCAGCAGTTGATTAAAGGTCTGCACCGCCGGCTCGGCCTGGCCCTGGCTCAGTTGCGCCCAGCCGAGGCCGTACCACGCCTGCGGCGCGAGCTTGCTCTGCGGAAATTGCTCCAAGAGCTGCTGATATCCCTTTGCGGCGTCGTCGTACTTCTGCGCCGCGTACGCCTGTTCGGCGAGCGTATACATCCCGCGATCGCGGACGGTGCTTTGCGGAAACTCCTTCGCCAGGCGCTGCAACGCGGCTCTCGCGTCGGCGGCGCGATTCGCCCCTTGGTACGCCATGGCCAGCGCCAGCAACGTTTCATCGGCCTGCCGCCATTTGGGTTGCTTGGCCACGACCGGCTCCAGCGTCTTGATCGCGGCGTCAAATTGCTTGCGTTCCACTTGCGAAGCGCCGAGCAAATAGGCCGCTTCCGCGCTCAACTCCGGATCCTTCAACTTCCCGGCAAGCGAATCGAGCACCGCTTCGGCGGCGTCGAACTTGCCGGCCATGAAGTAACACAGCCCGCGCCGCACCTGCCAGCGAGGGCGATCGGCATGATTCGCGAATCGCGTCGCGAGCTGCTCATAGGCGTTCGCGGCGTCTTCTGTGCGACCGAGTTGCAGCGCGCTCTCGGCCAGCACCGCGCCGACGTCGGCCGCCACGTCGTTGTCGGCATACCGCTCTTGAAACGCCGCCGCATAGCGCGCGGCGCGTTCGTGTTCGCCGATCTGCAGCGCCGTGAACGCCGCCATGTACAGCGCCTGCGGCGCGAGCGGATCGTTCGGCCGCGATTCCGCCAGTTGCGCATAACGCAGCAGCGCCTCGCCGCGGCGCTCGGCAATTTCATAGAGGGCGTCGGCGGCGTCGAGTTCCAGTTGCGCCGCCCACTCCGGCGAGGCTTGCGGCAACACGCGTTCGATCCCCTTCAGCGCCACGGCCGCCTGCCCGTCGCGCAAGAGGCTCTTTGCGATCCAATGCGCTGCCTCGCTCGTCGCGGCGGCGTCGCCGCTTACTTTCGCCAGCGCACCGCGGGCCGCGTCGAACTGATCGGCCAGGTACCAGCACTTGCCGGCGGCCAATTGCGCCTGCGGAGCGTGCTTCGATTGGGGGAAACGCGCCGCTAGCGATTCGTACGCCTTGGCCGCGTCGGCAAATTGCTTCTGCTCATAGAGCGCCGCACCGAGCCGCAGTTGCGCGTAGTCCGCGGACGTGAAACCCACTTGCTTGGCCGCGGCCGCGAAACGCTTCGCCGCTTCAACAAAGTTGCCGGACGCGAACAGCGTCTCGCCGTAGCGGAGGCTCACCTCGTGCGCCAGCGGGTGATCGGCCGATTTTTTCAGGAACGCGACCGCCGGTTTGCCGGACTCTTCCAGCGCAACGCCGAGCGCGTACTGCGCGTCGGGCAGATTCGCCGACTGCGGAAAATCATTCACCACACGCGCGTACAATTTCGCGGCGCCCTCTTTGTCTCCCTGCGCATAAAGGCACTCTCCTTCGTAATAGAGCGCCTGCGCCGTCTGCTTTCCTTGCGGGTATTTCTCCACCAGAGCAGCAAACGTCTTGGCCGCATCGGCATAGCGTTCCGCCGCGCCGGCCTGCGCCTGGTTGTACTGTGCGATCCCTTGGTAAAGCAGCGTCTGCTCCAGCAGCTCAAACTTCGGGTACTGCGCCACCACCTGATCGAGCGCCGCCTCGGCTGCCTCGGGCTTGCCGGACTTCAGCAAGCAGACGCCCAGGTAATGCCGGCCGCGCGCCACGCGCGGATCGTCCTTGAAGTCGGTCACGAACTTCTGCCATTCGTCGGCCGCCAATTCGAACTGGTCCCGGTTCTGCAGCGCCGCGGCCGCCGCATACTGCCGCGTGGCCGCAGGATCGACCTCGACGTCTTTATCCGGCGCGTCTTGAGCGAACGCCAGCCTCGGCAAGAGCACCGTCGCCGCGAGCGCAACGGCGAACCACCCCCGGCGGAATCGGGAGGAACGAATCATAGAGAGCCTCGTTCGATCTTGTTCCGATGCAAATCGCCGCGGCAGCCGCCCCGGCAACGCGGCTGACCATACGCAACAAGTGGGGAGATGGTTCATCGCGAAACAACAACTCTGTAACACGCGAACCCTGCCCGCCTGACACGGCCGGTATTATCGCCCGTCCCAGGGGGGAACGCCAGCGCCTGGGAAAACGGGCTGCCGAATTTCGCCGTGCGCAAGCCAAGCCCGACCAGGTAATTCGCCACCGGCGCTCGGCTATTGGGCAGACGCGCGGTTCGTCCCACCGCCGCCCCTCCCCCCTTCTTTTTCTCCTTTTCTCCTCTTCTTCTTTTCTCCTCCCCCTCAAAATCCATTGACTTCCCCCTAACTCCGCGGTGGAATAGAAGTTGCGAGGACGGTGCGCGCCTGGGCCATCAAGCGGGCGGCCGTTTCGCGGCAAGTTTTCGGAGGCGATCGCGGGCAAGCGGTCGCGGCTCCGCGTTTCTGAGGAGATTCGCCATGTCGAAGGCTGTCTCCGCGCTCGTCACGAGAAGAGGCTCTCGTCCGCGGCGCGACCGGCTCGCGTTTACCCTGATCGAAGTGCTCGTCGCCACCGGCCTGACGCTGCTGCTGATGGCGGCCGTGGCAGGCATTTTTGCGCTCGTCACCTCGAGCATCGCCGACGCCCGCTCCGCGATCGAAATGAACGATCGCGTCCGCGCCGCGCAGAACACCCTGCAGCGCGACCTGAAAGGCATGACCGGCCGCGGCATGCCGCCGCTCAGCCCCCAAAACTCCCCGGGCTACCGCGAGATCATCGAAGGCCCGATTGGCCCCTGCGGCCCCGCGGACGCCGTGC
>CAZUBB010000030.1:12638-13775 GCA_964618485.1 uncultured Pirellulales bacterium | reverse complement strand
GAACAACCTCTCCAACGACGTCGGCAAGGTGCTGCTCACATCGGCTGAAATCGACGACGCCGTTCTTAATAAGGGCGAAACCGTCACCGCGGATACCACCGTGGGTGACATCGACGACATCCTGATGTTCACCACGCGCTCTAGCGATGTCCCGTTCACGGGACGCGGTGGACCGAGCCCCGCAAGTACGTCGGCGAATCCGATTATCATCGAAGCGCAGTCGAACGTCGCCGAAGTCGCCTGGTTCTTGCGAGGCCGGACGCTCTACCGCCGCGTGTTGCTGGTTGACCCCACGTTCGACGCCAGCGTCTTCACCAATAACGGCGTCTGGAACTTTCCCGGCCGCAGCTATTACGACCTTTGCGATATCTCCGTCCGCCAGGTCGGCGGCGATTACGACCCAACGACGAAAGAAGCGCCGCGACTGGTCGCCAACAGCCTGGCCGACCTCGCCAAACGTGAGAACCGCTTCGGCCACCCGCCGATGCTCGCTCAGGCCTCTTCGGGCCCGCTCGGCGGCGGCACGCTCACGACGAATTGGCCCCACGACGCTCGCTTTTGGGGCGTATTGCGACTGCCCACCTTGAGGGAAAGCTCCGATCCCAACTGGCCGCTACCGTTTTATGCGCCGCACAATGCCGCGATTAAGCCTGCCGCAGGTGTGGTTGTGCCGAACGGCGTGCCGGTGCACACCAATAATTCGACGTTCACACAGTACCCGACCGTCTATGTCCCCATGGCCGAGCGTCTTCGCTACGACGCCTGGACCGACGCGCGGCAATGGGATGGACTCGACGTCTCCACCGGCAGCATCGTCGACAAATCGATCGTGCCGGCGGCTGGGGACGCACAGACGCCCCTCATGTATCCCGGCAAGCGCTTCGCAGACGACGTCATCCTCACTAACGTCATCGGCTTTGACGTCAAGGTCTGGGATCCCGGCGCGCCGATCTTCAAGAGCGAAATGCGTCTCGGCGTGCAAGACGGCGGGCCGACGCAAACGGTGACCGTCGCTCCCGGCGATCCCGGCTTCGTCCTCGCCATGCGAAATCTCGACCCAAGCAACTCGAACACGTGGCCGATCGCCTACGGCGCGTTCGTCGACTTGGGTTGGTCCGTCGACCCCAACGAAACATC
>CAZUBB010000030.1:8097-12628 GCA_964618485.1 uncultured Pirellulales bacterium | reverse complement strand
TTATCCCAAGGCCAATTGGCCGCCGTCGCCGCTTCCGCCCGGCTACAAGAATCCCCAGTTCTACCATACGGGCAACGTCGCCTCGGCCCTCTGGGGTGTTCCCTCCGATCAAAACGGCACGAATCCCCCGCCTGATTTCCGCGCCCGGGTCTACGACACCGGCTCCTCGCACTACGAGCGCGACGGCGTCGACCAAGGCGTCGTGAACGGCTCCTTGCGCGGAAACGTGCCCGACACGATCCCCGACAAAGCCGCCGACGGCATCGACAACAACGCCGTCAACGGCCCCGGCATCGACGACGCCTCGGAACGCGAAGCGCCGCCTCCGTACGACGCGGAGCTGCAAGCGATCCAGGTGAAGATTCGCGTCTTCGAACCCGACTCCCGCCAGATCCGCGAAGTCACCGTGGTCCAGGAACTGGTATCGCAGTAACAGGCGGCAGGCTGGAGGTCGAAGAAAGCGGCCCCCTCTCCCTTGCAGGGAGAGGGCTGGGGTGAAGGTAGAAGCGCGAGCGGCTAGCTCAGTGCCAGCATTCAAGGGAAACTCCGGAGCATGCAAGTGACGGTCGAGCGGCGGCGGTTTAACATCTATTACGCGCTGCTGCTCGTCGTGGGCGTGGCGTTTTGCCTGACCGCCTGCAGTTACTTCGTGCTCGCGCTACGCGATGTTCGCACCGTGCAACTGGGCGCCGAGGCCACGGCGCGGACGAGCTTCATGGACTTCATCGATCAGCACGGCGTCAAACTCATGGCCGGGCAGATCGTAGCGCTCGCGATCCTCACGGTAACGGCCATCGCCACCGACCGGCACTGATCGCAAGCGCCGAATGCGCTAAGAAGTCCGCGAGCAAAGACGCCGTAACTCCAGGCGCTAACGCTTCTGGCTCGCGATAAGGCCGCATGAAAGAAAAGCTGCGTCTCCCCCTTCTTTTCTTCTTTTCTTCTTTTCTCCTCTTCTCCTTTTCTCCTCACCTCTCACATCCCCCGCAAGTACTTCACCGCCTGCCCGATCTCGTACACCGGGTCGTCCGATTGCAGGCGCTGGATGGTGATGTCCCCGCGATAGTCGCGTTCTTCGAGTGCGCCGAGCAGCGCGGGATAATCCGCCACGCCGCGGCCGAGAGCGACTTCGAGTCCACGCCGCCTGGCCAGGTCGCGTACGGCGTCCGAGGCATGGACGTGGAGGATTTCCGAGCCGATGGCTTCGATCAACTCCAGCGGCGCCCGGCCGTTGATAATGAGATTCCCCGGGTTCAGGTCGACACCGAACGTTCCCGGCGGAACGGCGTCCAGCAATCGCCGCAGAGCCGCGGGACCTTCCGCGCCGGTCTCCGCCACCAGGAGCGCACCCTCGTGATGACCGAAAGTTCCCAAATCCCGCAAAACCCCAGCCAATAAGCGAAAGCCCTCCGTTTCCTCTTCGCTCGGCTCGGGTACGAACCCGATCTGATTCACGACGAACCGCGCCCCCACCGCCCGGGCAAATCGCATCGCCTGCCGGGTCGCCGCGATGCGGGCTTCCAGATCGTCCAGCGTGTCGTAACCGCGGCGCGTCCGGAAGCCGACGGCCGAAACGCGTAGCTCCAAGTCCCCCAACAGCTTGCGCAATTGCCGGAGCGCGGTCGCCGACTGCATCAACGGGCGCAAGTCGGCGCTTCGGGCGTCCAATTCCACGGCGTCGGCCCCCAATTCCCGGGCGGTGATCATTGCCTGTCGAAGGGGCAGACCGAGGCAATTAAGTTGAATCCCGATGCGCAGGTGAGGCATATGCCGATTAAGTAAAGGTTGGCGGGGGCGAGCTAGAATTCCACACGGCGCGGCGGTGCGCCGGCAGAATTGGGCGGAATGATCGATATGAACACGTCGCTGCTGTGGGCTGCGCTCATCTTAGCCGCTACTCCGGCGGCTGACACTGAGCCTGTCCGCGCGGCGGCTGCCGAAACGTCGCCGGCAGCGAACCCACGGCTGTTTGAATGCGACTTTGGCGAGAGCTGGGATCGTAATTACGACGGCTGGCCGGACGGCTGGACACGGGCCGCCGGCCCCAAGTATCCCAACTACGTGAAGATCCGGCTGGCCAACGCCCCGGACGACGCGGCGAATCGTTGTTTGCAGATCGACTTGGACGGCGGCGCAGCGGTCGCTTACAGCCCCGCGGTCCCGCTCAATCCGGCCGAGAGTCTTTCGCTCACGGGACGCATCAAGACTGTCGCCCTCGACCTGCACCGCGCCCGGCTGAGCCTGACTTTACTTGACAGCTCCCAGCAGCCGGTGCGCTCGTACGATTCGCTGACGCGCCACGAGGACGGCCCGTGGTCGACGTTCTCTGTCGGCCCCGCGGCGCCGCCGGCGAACGCGCGCTACGCCGTCATTGGTTTGCACCTCGAGCCGACCGGTCACGGCGACCTGACCGGCACTGCGTACTTCGACGACTTACGCCTCGATCGCCTGGTACGCATCGATATGGCGGTCGATCAGCCGCAGCATCTCTATCTGGCCGGCAACCCTGTGAAGCTGAATTGCCGCGTCTCGGGATTCGGGAAGGACTCGCCGCGATTGCTCGTCGAACTCTTCGACTCGGACGGCAAGCGCATGGAGGAAACCGAGCTATCGCTCACAGCGCCGGTCGATGCCACGGCGGAGGAAAAGGAATCGCGCGCTGCGCTCGTGGCCGAATGGTCGGCCCCCATCACCCAGCCTGGCTTTTACCGCATCAAAGCGCGGCTGACGCAAACGGATCGCCCCGTCCATCAGCGCGAGTTAACGGTCGTCGTGTACGAGCCGCACGAATCGAGCGGCTCGAGCGAGTTTGGCTGGTCGCTGCCGCAGGGGGAACAGGACATTCCGCTGCAAGTACTCCCCCACATCGTGGCGGTGGCCGGCAATGGGTGGTTGAAATTCCCCGTCTGGGTTGGCGCGAACGACGAAGCCCGCATTCGCACCCTGATCGACCTGGTCGATCGCTGCAACGCTCAGCACGTGAACCTGGTCGGACTGCTGAATCAACCGCCGGAGGAAGTGCTCAAGGCGCTGAGCGCGACCACGGCCTTGACCGCCGCGCGCGTGTTCACGTCAGAGCCGAAGAACTGGTACCCCGCAATGGAAACGGTTCTCTCGCGGCTGGGCCTTCGCATCCGCTGGTGGCAGCTCGGCGACGACAACGATACGACGTTCGTCGGCTACGGCGATCTCGCCGCGCGCATCGCCGCGATCAAGAAGGAATTCGACCGCATCGGCCAGGACGTCTACCTGGGCTTCGCCTGGAACTGGATCGATGCGCCGCCGCCGAGCCGGCAGATTCCCTGGCGATTTGTGAACTACACCGGCGACCCGCCGCTCACGCCCGACGAGCTCGGCGCGTACCTTGCTCCGCTGGAAACGCGCTCTGATCGCCGCTGGGTAACGCTGACGCCGCTCGCTAAGGACCAGTACGACATGCACACGCGGGCCGGCGACCTCGTGCGACAAATCGTCGCCGCGAAGGCGAACGGCGCGAGCGCCATTTTCGCCGCGAACCCGCGCGATCCGCTGCGCGGCCTGCTCGAAGAACGCGGCACGCCGGGCGAGTTGTTCTTACCGTGGCGTACCGCCGCTCTGGAACTGGGAGGCGCAACTTACCTGGGGCACGTCGATCTGCCCGGTGGATCGAGCAACGAGCTCTTCTCGCGCGACGGCCGTGCGATCATGGTCGTTTGGAATCCGCAGCCAACAAAAGAGAAGCTTTACCTTGGCGAGAAGATCCAACAGATCGACGCCTGGTCGCGGGCACTCCCGGTCGAGAACGACGGGAACGAGCAAACCATTCACGTTGGTCCAATGCCCACGTTCGTGCGCGGCGTCAACGAAGCCGTGGCGCGGTGGCGCAGCACGTTCAAGTTCGAAAACGCCCGGATTCCGAACGTCTTCGGGCAACCACACCAGAACGCCTGTGTGATGCAGAATCACTTCGCGGTTTCGGTGTCCGGCCGCGTGCAATTGGCCGCGCCGCCGGGCTGGTCGATTCAACCCTCGCGGTTCGACTTCAAACTCGGCCCCGGCGAAGTGCTCACGCAGCCGCTAGAAATCTCGCTCCCCTATGACGCCACGAGCGCCTCGCAAGACGTCGAAACCGAGATCGAAGTCATGGCGGACCGCCGCTACCGATTTCGCGTTTTGCGGCGCGTCGAAGTGGGCCTCGGCGACCTGATTCTCGAAGCGCAAACGCGGCTCAACGAGTTCGATCAGTTAGAAGTCGAGCAACGAATCATCAACAACACCGATCGCGAGCTGAGCTTCCGCTGCTCGCTCTACGTGCCCGGCCGCCGCCGTACGAGCGTCGACCTGGAGCACATCTCGCAGGGTCAGGACAGCCGCACGTATGTCGTGCCGAATGGCAATTCGCTGATCGGCCAGCAACTCTGGATCCGCGCCGAAGAACTCGACGGCGACCGCGTGCTGAACCACCGGTTTGAAGCGACGCCGTAACGGCCGCGATTCGCCCTCTGCAGCGGGGAGGATTCTTTGGCGAACGGCGTAGCGTTGCCAAGGCGCG
>CAZUBB010000030.1:7594-8087 GCA_964618485.1 uncultured Pirellulales bacterium | reverse complement strand
CTTCGGCGGCTCCTTGTTGCGGCTTGTCCCCAGTAGCATGCCTCATAACGTGTGCGCATCACATCATCGACTCCTTGTCTGGATTACTGCGGCCTTAGCGCTGCCGTGGTTTGCGAGCGCGCTGGCCGCCGACGCGATGGCCGAGCCGCCGCGCGGTTATTCCGTTCCGTTCGTCGACCTCGCTGGACAAATTGAACGGCAAGTCGTCGTCGACCGCGAAGCCGGACAATACCTCGGGCATCCAACGACCGTGCTCCTCGAGGACGGAAAAACCATCCTGTGCGTCTATCCGAAGGGACACGGCCGCGGGGCGATTGTTCTGAAACGCAGCGACGACGGCGGTCGTACATGGTCGGAGCGTTTGCCCGTGCCGGAAAGTTTCGCCACGAGCCTGGAAACGCCAACGATTCATCGCGTGGTTGACGCCGCCGGCCGCAAGCGACTGATTCTCTGGTCCGGCTTGTATCCCGCGCGTTTGTCCGTTTCCGAAGAC
>CAZUBB010000030.1:4605-7584 GCA_964618485.1 uncultured Pirellulales bacterium | reverse complement strand
GGCGTACATCTCCTTTGCGACCGAATTTCCCTTCCATGCTGTTGCCCCGAGTTGGGCCGCCGAGGGTGATCCCGGGGCCATAGTCGAGTTGCTCTGGAGTCCCGACGGCGTCACCTGGTCAGAGCTTAAGCCTGCCGGGGATTGGGGAGGGATCGTGGTGATGGGCAGCGTTGTCGCGCTCAGCGACGCCCCGGGCCATTACCTGGCGATGTTCCACGACGATGGGCGTTACTTCGCAAACGACGGCAAGCGGTCCGATGCATTCACGCTGTACCAGACGTTTTCCAACGATGGCGGCCTGACGTGGGGCGCACCGCAGTCCATCGTGCGCCGCGGCGACGTGCATCTCTGCGAGCCGGGAGCGGTCCGCTCGCCCGACGGGAAGGAAATCGCGGTCCTGCTGCGCGAAAACTCACGGCGCAAGAACTCCTTTGTCATTTTCTCGCGCGACGAAGGGCGGACGTGGAGCGAACCGCGCGAGTTGCCCGGCGCACTCACCGGCGATCGCCACACGGCGAAGTACGCCGCCGACGGCCGCCTTCTTGTTTCCTTTCGCGATATGTGCCACGAAAGCCCTACCAAGGGAGATTGGGGCGCCTGGGTCGGCCGCTACGAAGACCTCGCCGCGGGGCGCGAAGGCCAGTACCGCATTCGCCTGATGGACAATCACAAAGACTCCGACTGCGCCTATCCAGGAGTCGAAGTCCTGCCCGACGGCACGTTCGTGCTAACCACCTACGGCCACTGGTCACCGGGCGAGTCGCCTTATGTCGTGAGCGTTCGCTTGAGACTCGACGAGATCGATGCCTTGGCAGCGTCGGGCAAGCAATAACCGTGTGTCCGAGGCCTCGGCGAGAGTGGTAGTACGCTCGCATTAGCGTCAAGCACCGACGCTTCCGTTCACTTGCCGTGATGAATGAGACTCCGCCACTTTCCAATTCGCGCGAGTATGTTGACAGCGTTTCCGTCGTCCCGCTCTCTGTTTCGCCGCACCGCGTCGGGCGCTGGTGTCGGTGCCGCGATTGGGTTGGTGATCTGGCTCTTCTCTTCAGGCAATGGACAAGTAAGGATCGGGCCGCTTCAGTTCTCAGACGCGTGGATTAAAGCGCTGCCCTGGCCCCTGCCAGGTTGGCTATTGCTGCTCGCGGCCGGCGCAATCATCGGGGCAGTCGTCGCCGCGATCGCGGAGATTCGCCGTCGCGGCCGAAGGGCGCAGATGGCGAAAATCGCCGGGCAGATGACTTTGCAATACGAGCCCGAATGCTCTCGCGAATTCGCGGCCTTTGCCGCGACGTTATTCGGTGATTCCGCTATGATCCGCGATCGATTTTACGGCCTACGCGCAGGAGTCCACGTCGATATTGTGGATGTCGCTCGAACGAGCGCCGCGCGGAGTGGCGAAGGGGAAACAAACCACTCCGAATCGCGTCGCACCGTTTGTCTTATGTCCGCCGGCGACCTGCCTGAGTTCACGCTCATGCCGCGGACGAGGCAACACCGCCTGCTTTCGATGTTGAACCTCGGCGGCATGAGTTTCGATGCGGACGCACTTGAATCCACCCGCGATCGCAACATCGTTCGCGGTTTCAATAATGACTGGCAAGTAGCGGTCAGCGACCTTCTCGCGGCGATCGTGACGGTTCGCACCATTACTACCGAATCGGAAACCCGCGTTCGCAATCTCTTCACCACGCAGCTGATGGAGGCGCTCCACCAGCTACGTGGCTATTCCACGCAGGTCCGCGCAGGAAAGCTTTTGGTTTGGCGTGGCGACTCCTGGAGCGACGCCAAAGATCGCGCGCCGCTGGCCGACGCCGCCATTACGCTGCGAAGCAGGTTGCTCGCCTCACTGGAAGCGCCACAAGGCGCCACAGCGCCTGCGATTCCCGGGAAACAGCCTGAGCGTCACGCGCAGCGCGCCATGGGAGCAGTGGTGGGGGGCGCAATCGGAGCGATCGCCTGCTTTATCGGCGGCTTTCTGATCTTCGTGACCTTCGTGTTCCACCGCGACGATCTGCCGGGCATCGTGACGCCGATCTTGTTCTTTGCACTCCCGCTCGGCGGCGCCGTGATGGGAGGGCTGGCAGGAGCGTTCGCCGGCTCGCGCATTGGCAATCATTTCAACCTGCCGTTCATGTTGCATGCCGCGCAGGGTCAGCCGCCGAGCGTCTGGGCATCCTTTGCGCCGTTCCTCGGGTTCGCGCTCGGCGGCGCGATCGGCTTTGGCTCGGTGGCGCTGCTACTCGAAATATTCGGCGAGAATTCCCTGCCGGCCTTGCTGACGTTTGGCATTTTTTTCGCGTGCCCTATCGCAGGGCTCGTGGGCGGCGCGATCGTGAGGCACCGACTGCGCACGCGCAAACGGTGAGATTTACCGGGCACGGCGTTTCACTGCATAGCCGTACGAAATCGGCCACGTGGGTTCGCCGCCGAGTTCTTGTTCCGCCTTGATCGCCCAGTAGGGCTCGCGCAGCAATTCGCGGGCGAGGAGCACGAGATCGGCGTCGCCGGAGGTGATGATTTCATTGGCGTGGGACGCTTCCGTGATCATGCCGACTGCGCCGGTTTTAATTCCGGATTCTTCGCGAATCTTGCGTGCGAAAGGGACCTGGTAACCCTTGCCGACCGGAATGTGCGCTCGCGGGACAAGCGCGGCGGTCGAGACGTCGATCAGATCGATGCCGAGCGCTTTGAACTGCGAGCACAATACGACCGACTGCTCCGCATCCCAGCCGCCGTCGACCCAATCGGTCGCCGAGATGCGGACGAACACCGGCAGTTCGTCCGGCACGATCGCGCGGACCGCTTTGGCGACGCGCAGCGGCAATCGCATGCGATTGTCCAAGCTGCCGCCGTAATCGTCAGTCCGTTGGTTGCTGAGTGGCGAGAGGAATTCGTGCAGCAGGTAGCCGTGCGCGGCGTGCACTTCAATCAACTTGAACCCGGCGGCGAGTGCGCGGCGCGTGGCGCTTTCAAACG
>CAZUBB010000030.1:0-4595 GCA_964618485.1 uncultured Pirellulales bacterium | reverse complement strand
CGCGACGATGCCGTCGATGCCGGCCGCGTCGAGCGCTTTCGGAATGGGGTTGCCTTCGTCGAACGGGATCGCGCTCGGGGCGACCACTTCCCAGCCTCCTTCCGCCGCGGTGCGCAGGCCGGCGCCGCCTTTCCAGGGCAAGTCGCAACTGGCCTTGCGGCCCGCATGCGCAAGTTGAATGCCGGCGACCGCGCCTTGCGAGTGGACGAAATTGGTGATGCGCGTGAGTTGCGCGATATGTTCGTCGCTCCAGATGCCGAGATCGCCCGGTGTGATGCGCCCTTCAGGCGTGACCGCAGTCGCTTCGGCGATGACGAGCGCGACGCCGCCGGAAGCGCGGCTGCCGAGGTGGACGAGATGCCAATCGCTGGCGAAGCCGTCCTTCGAGATATACTGGCACATCGGCGACATGACGATGCGGTTGCGCAAGGTCACGCCACGGAGCGTCAACGGGCTCAGCAGGTCGATCTCGGGAACTTCGCGATCGTGGTCCGATCCGGCGGGGCAGGTGTGGCCGGCGTGGGCGGGGGGTTTGGCGTCACTGTTTTCCGACATGCAGGCGGCTCCGTTTTCCTGTTTATACAGGCCGGCCTGTATTTTCGGAATCGGTTGCCTGGCCTACCGGTAGCGCTGGATGATGACAGAATGCGGGATCGCGGTTTTCTTGTTTTGACTTGACATCTGTGTCATCCGGTGGCAACGATAACAGCGCTCCTCGCGGCAGCTCGCCATGTTCAATCGTTATCGCTGGCCCGTCGGCAGCTGCGGCGACCCGCACGATTCGGTCAACTCTTCGCGCCGTGAAAGTGCGGTCGCACTCGTCAGAGGTTCTGAATGACCTAAGATTGTTGGATCATGAGGGAGCCTGCCCGCAAAGTTCCAGTATGCGACGTTCCATGGCACCAAACGTCCCCACTGCCCAGGCGGCAGCTACGCCGGGCGCTAAGGCTTCCGGCTCCACCGATCAACTTGCGGACAATTCGATTGCTTTCAGCACCAAGACCCTTTCCAGTCCGGAGAAACTCGTCATGCGCGCCCGTCACTTGACAACCATCGCCACACTGCTGATCGGCGCGATCGCCGGTGCGCTGGCGGCAAGCCTCCCTGAGGGAGTGACTGCGCCCACCGCGGCTCATGCATCGCCGCCGGTGCATACCGCTGACGTCAAGATGCAATGCTGCTCCACCGGCAACGACCGTTCGCAGGTCTTTCAGTTGGCGTCGTTTCAACAACAACCTCGGACCACCGCGCCGGCTCAGGGGAAGAAGCCGAACATCGTCATCATCTGGGGCGATGACATCGGCCAGTCGAATGTCAGCGCCTACACGCGCGGATTGATGGGATATCAGACGCCGAACATCGACAGCATCGCCCGGGACGGGATGATCTTCACCGACTACTACGGCGAGCAGAGTTGCACGGCCGGACGCGCGTCGTTCATCACCGGCCAGCACGGCATGCGCACCGGGTTGACGAAAGTCGGCATGCCGGGCGCCAAAGCGGGAATGCAGAAAGAAGACCCGACGATCGCCAACTTGCTGAAGGCGCAAGGGTATGCCACCGCCCAGATCGGCAAAAATCACTTGGGCGATCGCAATGAATACCTGCCAACCGTGCATGGCTTCGACGAGTTCTACGGCAACCTGTATCACCTCAATGCCGAGGAGGAGCCGGAGCACATCGACTACCCGAAAGACCCGGCGTTCCGCGAGAAGTTCGGCCCGCGCGGCGTGCTCGAGTGCAAGGCGTCGAATACGGACGACCCGACCGAGGATCCGCGATTCGGCCGGATCGGCAAGCAGACGATCAAGGACACCGGCCCGCTGACGCGGAAGCGGATGGAAACGATCGACGACGATATCGCGCAGCGCTCCGCGGCATACATCAAACAGCAAGCGGCCGCGGAAAAACCCTTCTTTATCTGGGTGAACTTCACCCACATGCACGCCTTCACGCATCCGAAGGAATCCAGCATCGGGCAGGCGGGGCAGTGGCAAAGCACCTATCACGACGTGATGATCGATCACGACAAGAACGTCGGCATGGTGCTCCAAGCCATCAAGGACGCGGGCATCGAGGACAATACGTTCGTGATGTATTCGACCGACAACGGTCCGCACATGAACACCTGGCCGGATGGCGCGATGACGCCGTTCCGTAACGAGAAGAACACGAGTTGGGAAGGCGCCTATCGCATTCCGTGCATGGTCAAGTGGCCGGGCAAGATCAAGCCGGGCTCGGTGTCCAACGGAATCGTCTCGCATCTCGACTGGCTCCCCACGCTGCTGGCCATGGCTGGCGACGCTGACGTCACCGAGAAGCTCCTCAAGGGCTACAAGGTCGGAGACATGACCTACAAGATCCACCTCGACGGGTTCAACCTCGTGCCCTACCTGACCGGCGCGACCGACAAGAGCCCGCGCGAGTCGTTCATTTATTGCACGGACGAACAACAGGTCGCGGCGCTGCGTTACGACAACTGGAAGTTGCTGTTCATGGAGCAGCGAGTGCCAGGGACGCTGCAGGTGTGGGCGGAACCCTTCGTTACACTTCGCGTGCCGCTGCTGTTTAATCTGCGCACCGACCCTTATGAACGGGCCAACGTCACGTCGAACACGTACTACGACTGGCTGTTCCAACGGATTTACCTGTTCGTCCCGGCCCAGGGCTACGTAGGCAAGTTCCTGGAGACGTTCAAGGAGTATCCCCCGCGGCAAAAGGCCGACACGTTCAACCTCGACGCGGTGATGAAGAGCCTGGAGGAGAGCGCCGGCAGCCAGTGATACGGAGTTTTGAAGATCACGGCCGCCGTCTTCCTTGGGGGGACGGCGGCTTTTTTTGTTGATGGAGCGTTCGTGTTAGCGATTGTCTGGATCGGCGCAACGTTACGCGCATGGGAGACCATCGGTCGGGCGGCTGGCGTGGTCGGGAGACCACGCCAGAACGGGTCGTCGTGATACTCTCCGCCTCTTGCCGCCGATGCGCATCAACGGTGGGCGTCGTGGGTCTGCGTGCGTTCACGGACTCTGCAACTTTTCCAAAGCCGCCACCAGTTTCGCAAGGTCCTCTCCCAGCAGGTACAGCACCCTATTCAGTTGCTCGCGATTCCTGCTGACCTCGATCAGAATTGTCACAGCGTCCGACTCGGCTAGTGTCACGTTGTAGGCCGCGAGGTCCTTCACGAGTTGCATGGCGCCTTCCTTCATTGCCGCGGGAACGGCCTTGCCGGCGGCGACGCCGACCGGAATGACAACCGTGTAGGCATTGTGACCGAGCGCCACCGCGATCCGCTTGACGACGGACCGGACGATTCCGACGAGCGGCGACACGTCGCGCAGTAGTACGAGTCTCCCCAGATTGACGACGAGCTGACCCACCAGGAACGCAATGATTTTCGGGTCGTTTACCGCGGACTGTGGAATGGACGTCAGCGTTTTTCTAGCGGCCGCCAGAAACACTTTGTCAAACAACGTCGGAGCGTACGCCCTGACGAACGCCAAGCCGATGATGACATGGGGCATTACATCGATAATCTCCCCGAGGGGCTTCTTATTGACCGCGATGTACTGGAGCGTGTTCATGTAGATCATGAACGCGGCGGCGCCCGGATGGAGCGCCGAGATGGCGCCCATCAAGAATTTCGCCTCGGCTTCGAGCATGGTGAGAATCGGCGCGAGGGACTCGTTCACGTTGGCCCAGACGCTGGCCTGGTAATCGCTCGACCAGCCTCGGAACGCTTGCTTGTAGAGGCGCCCGCTCTCGGTCATGAACACGACGGTCCCGCCACCCCCCTTTGGACCGTACGCGTTCAGCGCGAGAATGAGGCGAGTTCCGCCCTTGAGGCCAGGCCACAGTTGGCCGACCCGGAGGGTCGGCGTGATCAGCCCGGTCGTTTCCATAACGGTTAGCGTGTTGCGGCTCTCATCCGCCAAGTGCTTGTAACTGATCGGATAAGCGGTGTAAGGATCCTCCTTCATCTTGAGAGAGATCTCCACCATCTCCTTCAGCAACTGGTCATCGTACTTCTCGGGCAAGTTCGATCCTGGCCCCCGAAGTGGAGACGTTGCTTGCGGCGGCGCCGCCGCAGGAGGCGACTCGATGGCCGTGAACCAATCCGGCAGCCCCGTGCCAGCTGGAACGGCACCTTTGAAACTCTGGACGACTGGCGCCATGGCTTTCCAGGTGGTCGCGCCGAGAATCCCGTCCTTGGTCAGATGGACGCGACCAGACTGCCACTGGTGAACGGCCGTGACAAATTCCTTGGCAGTCGGATATCGGTTGCCGAAACCAAGCACGCCGGACACCTTGTCAAATTGCCGCGGCCAGTCAGTTTCGCGGGCATAGTACGGCGTGAACCGAATGGCCTTGAATACGTCGAACGCCATTTTCGTGCCCCTTTCATGAATCAATGAGAGCGTCAGCTACCTTGGCTGTGCTTGTGGAAACGAATCATCACACGCAAGTGGCTGGAAGCGGACCGCGTCGGCTACTGCTCCTCTCTACTCTTCAAGAGTAGAAGCGGTCTCTGGCTTGGAGCGGCGAGGAGTGGAGAAATCAAAGACGACCGAATCGCCTTACAGCGGTCTCCGCCACCC
>CAZUBB010000029.1:0-31314 GCA_964618485.1 uncultured Pirellulales bacterium | reverse complement strand
CCAGCCGCGTCACGCCCGCGGCGGCCAGGTTCTTGCTCGGATGAAAACTGAAGCAACCCATCTGTCCCAGCCTGCCGACGCGCTGGCCGCGGACCATCGCGCCATGCGCTTGGGCGGCGTCTTCAATGACGGCTAACCCACGCGCCTCGGCGATATTCAACACGAGGTTAAGAT
Organism: uncultured Pirellulales bacterium; assembly: GCA_964618485.1. Taxonomy (GTDB): domain Bacteria; phylum Planctomycetota; class Planctomycetia; order Pirellulales; family JALHLM01; genus JALHLM01. The sequence continues at coordinate 31,140 of CAZUBB010000029.1, read as the reverse complement.
TCGCTGGGTAGCCATAGAGGTGGACGGGCAAGATCGCCCGCGTGCGCGGCGTGACCTCGCCGTCCACTTGCGCGGCGTCGATCTGGAACGAATCCTCCACGGCGTCGACGAGCACCGGCCGAGCACCGGCGAGGCGGATTGCAGCGACGGTGGCGTGGAACGTGTTCGCCTGCGTAATGACTTCGTCGCCGGGGCCGATTTCCAGAGCCATCAGCGCGAGCAGCAGCGCGTCGGTCCCACTGTTGACGCCCAACACGTGCGGCACGCCAAGATACTCGCCGAAGGCTTGCTCGAACGCGGCGACTTCGCGCGAGAGAACGTAATCGCCACGCAGAAGAATCTCGCCGATTCTTCGGGCGAGCGACTCGGCGTGGCCGCCGAATTGATCAACGTAGTTATAACGTGGAACTTTCACCGTCGAGTCATCTCGCGAGGAGCGCCATCAACTTCGCAGGAACGAAACCGCGCGTCCGGCGCCGATCAGCCCGGAGTTTCCATCCGTGGCGCCGAGTTCGATCATGCGATCCCAATTCTGGCCGACGTTCCAACTCAGTTCGGCGGCCGCCGCGGCCAGCAGGCGGCGGTACTCCTCGCCGAGCGCGAGGCCAAAGCCGCCGAAGATCACAAAACGCTCGACGCCGACGTCCAAGTGGATCGACGCGATCACGCGACCGAGCGGCCGCGCGACGGCGGCGATTACTTCACGGCTCCAGGCGTCGCCGGCGTGAAACCCTTCGACCAGATGCTCGGTCGCCAGTTTCTCGACAACGCCGCCGCAGCGCTGGCCGGCCAACGACGCCATGAAAACGCCGTGCGACTGGCCGGCGATCCATTGCGCCGTGCGCAGAGCGCCCCGGCCGGATGCGATGGCGCCGAGATGCCCGTGGCCGCCACACTCGCAGCGGACTGCGTCAGGCGAGTCGTCGACTTGGATGTGGCCGATCTCTCCGCCGCGGCCATGGGGACCGGTGACGGGACGCCCGGCGATGAAGGTCTTGTTGCCAATGCCGGAGCCGACAGTGATAACGCAAAGATCGTCATGCGCACTTCGCAGGAAACGGTAGCCTGCGGCGGCGACATCGTTCAGCAATACCAGGTCTGCGCGCGGCCAGAGCGATTGGAAAGCGGCGCGCAGATCGACTGGGGACGGTTGCGATGGTCCCCAGACCGTGGGCGCGGCGAGCACCAGGCCGTCGCTATTCATGGGGCCGGCGAACGCGATCGAGACCAGATCCAGCTCGCGGCCTTGAAGCGTCTCGCTGGCGGCGCGCTCGACCGCGTCGAGCAGTCGCTCCTTGAGCGTAGCAAAACTCTCGCCGGCGTGCCTGAGGTGATTCGGCGTCGCATGGCTGACGACTTCGGTGACGCAATTTTCGCTCGGCAGATAGATTCCGGAGCGAATCGACGTGCCTCCGATATCGAGCACCAGACGGCAGACGCCGGTCTGATGTTGCGATGGCGCGATCGACGACTTATTGGACCGACCGTTGATCGCGGGACGCGCAGCGACCGGGACTTCCCCCAGGCATTGCAGGGCGCGCTCCAAAGCGGCGTCAGGAATCTCTGACGAGTCCTTGATAAAACAGACGCCGCCCAGGCGCGTGGGAAGCACAAGGTTCACACTGCTGCCGCGATGCCGCGCCGCGTCGTGCATGGCGTGTCGGCAAAGTTCCACCGACAACCGCCGATCGGAGCAATCGAGCCCCAGCCGAGATTGCAGGTCAAGAATGGACTGGCAGACCGCGGGCTCAAGGCGACCCAATTCGCGCGACACGACGGCAGAGAGGGCCACATCGATTGCGACCGCCTCGCCGTGCGCGATGTGAAAGCGCGAGGCGGTTTCAATGGCCTGGCTGAAGGTGTGTCCGTAGTCGACCTCGCGCTCAAATGTGGCTCGCTCATACAGATTCGTGGAGAGCAGCTCCAGCATCCGCGAGGCCGCGGCGCGGATTACACGGGCTGCAACGTCGGACGGTTGTTGGAACTGAGTCTCTAACAACCGCGGACCGTGCGTCTCCAACGCGCGGAATAGCTCGGGGTCGGCGACGATGGCGATCTTGACGATTTCGGCCAGCCCGCAACGCAGGTGCCGGTCGGGGAGCGTGGCGAGAAACTCCGGCGCGATCAGCACTGCTTCCGGCGGATAGAAACAACCGAGGAAACCTTTCTTGCCCTGAAAATTGACGCCTCCCTTGATGCCGATCGCGGCGTCGACCTGTCCGATTAAGGTCGTCGGGATGCGGATTTGGCCGATGCCGCGCCGAATCCACGAAGCGGCCATCGTGACAATGTCGGTCAGCACGCCGCCGCCCAGCGGAACGAGCACGCCATTGCGCTCGAGGCGCTCCTCGGCGGCCCACTCGCAGACTTGCGTCACCAGATCGAGCGATTTCGTTCCCTCGGTGCATTGCAGGATGTGAATCGGAGGCGCGAGATCGTGTTTTCGCAGGCGGCGCTCCAGCTCTTCGCCATAGAGGCGATGCACGCTGGGGGTCGTAACGATGATCGCCTGGCGATCGCGAATCGCCGCGGAAAGGTGATTGAACGCCTGTTCCGCCGCGGCGAACTCGAACACTCCGTATTGCGCCTCGCGCGGGGCGCGCATACGGTAGAACTCGTGCGAGCGCTTGCCTGCGGCTTGCGGCGGCGTGGAGCTGGTACGATTCACGCGATCGTGATCCTCTGGCCGGGAACCGCGTCGGCGGCTAAAGGTGAATCGAGTTCAAAAAACTCCGGGTTCTGCGCAACGATCCGTTCGGCATGCTCCAGCGCAGTGCGATCGTTCACGTCGATCCAATCCGCCTGGTGGCGAAACGACGCGATCCGGCGCCCTTGTGCGCGCAGCGCGGCGAACACATGCGTGATATCGGTGCGCTCGCCGGGGGCGATAGCGGCGCGCGCTCCGTCTCCCAGCACGTACGTGCCGCTCGAGATCAGCACGGGAAAGGCGGGTTTTTCCAGGTAGTCCGTCAAGTCGCCATCCGAGTTCAGCACCACTTGTCCGAACGGAATGCGAAACGGATGTTCATGGACGGCGACAGTCAGATCGGCTTGACGGTCTACATGCGTGCGAACGAACGCTCGCAGATCGAGCGTCGTGAGGTTATCGACGTTGACGACGGCGAGCGGACCCTCGACGGGAACTTGCCGGGCGACGCCGATCGTCCCCAGCGGCATCGATTCAACGAGCGGTATGAGCCTGCCGCCGTGCGACTCAACAATCGGCGCCACCCGCTCGTCGAGATGTTCCCTTAAGCGCACTTCACTCGCATTGATCGAAATAAAGATGCGGCGAAATCCGAAGCGCAGCAAAGCCGCGACGTTCCGTTCCAAGAGCGTAACGCCCAGCACCTTGGCTAGCGCTTTATGGTCGGGGCCCAGGCTGTCGCGCATGCGCCGCGACTGTCCGCCGGACATAATCAACGCGGCCGTCATGGCACGACCCCTACTTCAAAAACGAAGAGGGTGAGCGGCACATCGCTAGTGTTTTCCAGGCCGTGCCGGCCGCCGGGCGGGTTGCGAATCAATTCTCCTGCGGTGACTTCAAACGTGTCGTCGCCGCAGCGCATCTGCCCGGAACCGGAAAGAATCAGGTAATACTCCTCCTCGTTGTCGCGATGGGCATGCAAGCCGATCGTGCTTCCAGGAGGCATGATCGTGTAGTCGATGAAATTGCAGGCGCCTTGCACGCTGTCGGCATGGGCGACGCGGGTCGTCAGGATCGCGCCGCGGCCGCTGTGCGCGATCGTCGGCTCCAGTGGCATCTGGAAGAGATTCGCCCGATGAAACATGCCGCCTCCACGCTCGTTGTCCGCACCGACGTGAGCGCCCCCGAATGAACGCCTGGCAAAGGCAATCTAACCGCGCTTTCGACCCTTTTCAACGAATTTCATGATCTGTTCCATCGACGAATGTGGTGATCCTCACGCGCGTAGGGAGCCCGCCGCGCAGCAGGCGGCCCAACCTTTCGCGCGGCCGCGTTCGCCGCTTCGCTGACCACTGTGCCGTTTGACACATCGACGCGTTCCCCGCAACCGCGGAGAACGGCGCGGACGGTTCGGGCGACAATGACTAGGTCCAGAAGAAATGAGACGCGGTCGACGTACCATTCGTCCAGTTCGAACCGCTTTGGCCATTCGAGTTGATTGCGGCCGCTCACCTGGCTCAGGCCGGTAATTCCCGGTCGCACGTCATGCCGCCGCGGGAAGTCGGCGCCATGCCGAGCGATATCGCTCGGTACGAGCGGGCGCGGCCCGACGAGACTCATCTTGCCGCACAGTACGTTGAGGATATTCGGCAGTTCGTCGAGACTCATCGCACGCAAGTATTGCGTTATCCGCGTGACGCGCTGCTGGTCGGAGCGGTGCGCGCCGCTACTATCGGTCTGGTCTCGCATTGTCCGGAACTTCCAGATGGCGAAGGGTTCGTTACGCCATCCGACACGCTGCTGGCGAAACAGAACGGGCCGGCCCAGAGTGGCCCAAACCAGAAACGCGGTCACCAACATGATCGGCGCAAACAGGACCAGCGCCGCGAGCGCTCCGAGGACGTCAATCAATCGCTTGCCGTATCGACGGTACATCGTGACGCCCGCTACTAAATACACGATGCGTATTCGGCCGGAACCAGCTTTCACAGCCCCACTCCATCGCCGTGGGTTGATGAAAGTTGACTTCGCGGCCGGCGCGAAAGAATTCCCGACGGCCGTTGAGTTACGGTAACGGTAATCTCTCGCTCGACGGCGTGCAACTCGGCGGATTTTTTTGCGCCGCTGATTGGGCCGCGATCCTGTCAAGCGGCGCGAGCTTACACGCTGCTCCTCGTGAAACAGGATCGCGTTGAAAGTCAGTTCCCTTCGCCGGCGGGCTCGTCGAGCAGTGGTAACGTCAAGGTCTGTGGCGATGCGCCGTTTCGTTCCGCGAGATCAGCGTAGGTAATTCGCAAGTCTTGCTCGTCCCATTCGATTTCTGTGCGACTGACGGTGCGAGCTTCGGGCAGGCCACATCAGGACGCTCACTCGCTCGCGGCCGGGCCACTGATGACGATGAAAGGCGTCTTGCTGGGCCGGCCAATCGGCGCCGGGGGCGAAGAGCTCTCGAAATAACTCGCGGCGCGGCGTAGCAACCAGCTCGTCTCCGAGGCCGGACGATGTGAACAGGAGCGGCACGGCGGTCGATGCACGCCCTCGGATTACTATTTTGTCTCGCTCCCGGGCGAATTCGACGGCTTCACAACGATTGATGACCACCAGTCGGAACGGGCGAAACTGTGCGACATCCATTCGCAAGGCGGAGTCGACGGCCTCCTGCAGCGACGAAGCGGCAAGAAGGCTCGGTATGATCGCCCCGCGGCTGATGACGGCGCCTGCCGGTTCATCGTCGGACGCCGAAGCGTTGAGGAGCACGAACACGAGTCCCGCGTCGTTGGCGGCGATCCAAGTTCCGCCCCCCTGGGGATCCCGCGGCAGCACGGCCTGGCGAGCGCCGAATCGCTCGATCACCGGCGGCGTGGCGATGGCTCGTAGCCGCGATTCATCGCGATTGCAGACGACGCGCATCGTCGGGCGTCCCTCGCTACGGGGGCGATTCATCGGCACAATCGTCAATGTACACATCAGTGCGAATCTCGTTTGTCGGTCTCAGCAAGTGAAATTGTATGCAGCGAGGGGCGTCCCGGTTTCGGCGGCGGAATTCGTTGGATAACGACGCTCCGGCCTTCTTTTCGTTCCAATTCCAATGTCCCGTACGAGGGCTGGACGCTACTTCGGAAGCGCCGGGAAAGTGGTCCTGTTTTGCCCAAGTTCGCGCCGATGACGGTTAGCATTCTCGGCCGGGGGGAGTTATCCTGGGCGTGGCCCCATGGCGGAGCATAGGGTTTGGGCGTGCTGCTGCGCGCCCAGCAAGGCATCTCTTCCGCCGCGGAGTTGTTCGGCATGTCGATTCGGGTCGCGCTGTATCACGAAACGTCTTACCGCTACGATCGTTTCATCCGGTTGGGCCCCCAGACCATCCGCTTGCGCCCGGCGCCGCACGCCCGCACGCCGATTCACGCCTATTCGCTGAAGGTCGAACCGGCGGACCATTTCCTTAATTGGCAGCAGGACCCGCAGTCGAACTACCTGGCGCGGGCCGTGTTCCCGGAGAAGGTCGATCGCTTCCGCGTCGTGGTGGATCTCGTCGCGGAAATGACGGTCATCAACCCGTTCGATTTCTTCCTCGAACCGGCGGCGGAACGCTATCCGTTTCGCTACGAGTCGTGGCTGTCGCGGGAGATCGCGCCGTTTCTCGTACGGCACGAGACCGGCCCGGCGTTTCGAGAGTTTCTCGATAGCGTCGATTGCTCCGACCAACGCACGATTGATTTTCTCGTGCAGGTAAATCAATCGCTGAATCGGCGCATCAAGTACCTGGTCCGTATGGAACCCGGCGTGCAGACGCCGGACGAGACGCTCGAAAAAGGCTCGGGCTCGTGCCGCGATTCCGCCTGGTTGATGGTGCAGTTGCTGCGGCATCTCGGCATCGCCGCGCGCTTCGTCTCGGGCTATCTGATTCAATTGACACCGGACGTGAAATCGCTCGACGGTCCTTCAGGAACCGCTTTCGACTTCACCGACTTACACGCCTGGTGCGAAGCATATTTGCCCGGCGCCGGTTGGGTGGGCCTTGATCCCACGAGCGGGCTGTTTGCCGGCGAAGGGCACATTCCATTGGCGGGGACGCCGGACCCCGTGTCGGCCGCGCCGATTTCGGGAAGTCTTGATGAATGCGAGGCAGAATTCGAACATGTGATGCGGATCACGCGCATTCACGAAGACCCTCGCGTGACGAAACCTTACACCGAAGAGGAGTGGTCGCGCATCGAGAGCGTGGCCGAAGCAGTCGATGTTCAACTCCAGCAGGATGACGTGCGGCTGACGATGGGGGGCGAGCCGACCTTCGTGTCGATCGACGACATGGACGGCGCTGAGTGGAACGTCGCCGCGGTCGGCCCAAATAAGCGGCGGCTTTCGGAGAACCTCGTGCGGCGGTTGCAAGACTGCTACGCGCTGGGCGGGCTCTTGCACTTCGGCCAGGGAAAATGGTATCCCGGCGAGCAGCTGCCGCGCTGGGCGCTGGCCTGCTACTGGCGTCAAGACGGCCACCCGATCTGGCACAACCCGAAACTGATTGCCGCTTCAGAACGCCAATATCTCTACGGCTTCGAGGATGCCGAGCGCTTCGTGGAATTACTGGCCGAGCGGCTGTCGGTCGATCCCGGTTTTTCCATTCCGGCCTTCGAGGATCCCGTTCATTTTCTGCGCCGCGAGGGGCAGTTGCCGGTCAACGTCGATCCGACGAACAGCCGGCTCAAAGAACCCGAAGAACGCGAGCGACTCCGCCGCGTGTTCAGCCGCGGGTTGAGCGAGCCGGTTGGCTATGTGCTTCCGTTGAAGGAAAGCTGGCAAGGCGATCGACTGGTGTGGGAGAGCAGCCTGTGGATGCTGCGCGGCAAGCATTTGGTGCTCACCGTCGGCGATTCTCCCATCGGCTTGCGATTGCCCGTGGCGAGCCTGCCTTGGGTTTCGGCGGCTGATTACCCGTACCTGATGCCGCGTGATCCGATGTCGATGCTCAGCGCGCTGCCGGCGCCGCGTCGACTGCAGCTGCAATTGAGCGAGACGTTGCGGCGCGAGATGGAAAACGCCGAACGCGAAGCAGAGCGAGTCTCTTTGCGCGAACGGCTGCCGGAGAAGGGCGAGTCGGCGCCGTGGGTCGTGCGTACGGCGCTCTGTGTTGAACCTCGCGACGGACGGCTGCATGTCTTTATGCCTCCGCTCGAGACGATCGAAGCGTATCTGGAGTTGGTCGCGGCCGTCGAAGATACCGCGGCGGCGCTCGAGATGCCGGTTATCGTGGAAGGGGAACCGCCCCCGCGCGATCCGCGGATCAACGTCTTCAAAGTGACGCCGGACCCTGGCGTGATCGAAGTCAACGTGCCGCCGGCGCGCGATTGGGCCGAGCTGCGTGAAATCGTGACAGGCGTCTACGAAGAAGCTCGCTTGAGCCGTCTGGGCACGGAAAAATTCATGCTCGACGGTCGCCACACCGGCACTGGCGGCGGGAATCACGTCGTGCTCGGCGGGCCGACGCCGGCGGATAGCCCGTTTTTGCGGCGTCCCGACTTGTTACGCTCGCTCGTGGTGTTCTGGTTGAATCACCCTTCGCTGAGTTACTTGTTCAGCGGAGCGTTTGTCGGACCAACCAGCCAGGCGCCGCGCATCGACGAGGCCCGGCACGACAGCGTCTACGAGTTGGAAATCGCGTGCGAGGAAGTCGATCGCCAGCTTCGTACGTGGGGGCACGTTCCGCCGTGGATGGTCGACCGCATTTTTCGCAACCTGCTTGTCGATATGACCGGCAATACGCATCGCGCCGAGTTCTGCATCGACAAGATGTTCTCGCCCGATTCCTCGACCGGACGTCTCGGTCTGGTGGAGTTCCGCGCGTTTGAGATGCCGCCCCACGCCCGCATGAGTCTGACACAGCAACTTTTGTTGCGGGCATTAGTGTCGCGATTCTGGCGGACACCTTACCGCGCGCGGCCGATTCGCTGGGGAACGCGGTTGCACGACCAGTTCTTGCTTCCGTACTTCGCGGAGCAGGACTTCGCCGACGTGATTCGCGAGTTGCGCGAGTTCGGTTACGACCTCGACGAGCGCTGGTTCGCGCCGCACTTTGAGTTTCGCTACCCCGTGTATGGCCGCGTGCGACATGCGGGTATCGAGTTGGAGCTGCGGCAGGCGATTGAGCCGTGGCACGTGCTGGGCGAAGAGCCCGGCGCGGGCGGAACGGTGCGCTACGTCGACTACTCGGTGGAGCGATTGCAGATTACGGTTACCGGCTGGATGGACTCCCGGCATCTCGTGTTCTGCAACGGCCGCCGCGTGCCGCTCCGCGCAACCGATACCCCCGGCAAATTCGTGGCAGGCGTGCGCTACCGCGCGTGGCAGCCGCCGAATTGCCTGCATCCGACGATTCCGGTCGATACGCCGCTCGTGTTCGATGTGTACGATTCGTGGAACGGACGCTCGTTGGGAGGCTGCACGTACCACGTCGCGCATCCCGGCGGACGCAGCTACGACACGTTCCCTGTGAATGCCCTGGAGGCGGAGTCGCGCCGAATGGCCCGATTCTTCCCCCATGGCCATACGCCCGGACCGATGCCGGACCGCGGTCCGGAAACCAACCAGGATTTCCCCTTGACCCTCGATCTCCGCAAAGGACGATAGGCATTAGACTTAAAGTTGTACCGTAGAAAGAATATGAGCGTCGTCGAGGGCCCGAATTGGTTGGGTTGTTCACTAGCCCGAAGCGCAAGCGAGGGAGAGTTGACGTCCTTCGCCGAAAAGCGTTGAACATGCTCCAACGCCCGTTCCCCCTCGCTTGCGGTACGGGCTAGTGTTGCAGCCAATGTCACAGGGAAGTGAATCTCGTTCGCAATGAATCCTCGTTCCCCTTCCGCTGTGGATGCGCCGTCGGCGGCTTTGGCGCTGCCCGAAGGCTATCGCGGTCTGGCGGGCCATTTCGACGAAGCGATCGACGCGAAGGGGGCCGTTCGCCCGGCGTGGCGTGGCTGGGCCGAGGCGTGCCAAGGCATGTCCACCGCGGAATTGCAGCAGCGCGACGACGCTTGCCGGCGGTTGCTCCGCGACTACGGCGTCACCTACACGCCCCCTGGCGACAACCTGGAGCAGGATCGCCCCTGGCTGCTCGATTCCTGGCCGGTGCTGATCGGCGATGAAGAATGGACCACGCTCAGCAATGCCGTGGAGCAACGCGCGCGCTTGCTGAACGCAGTGCTGGCCGACATTTACGGACCGCGCCAATTGCTCCATGGCGCCGATCTGCCGCCGGAGATTGTGTTTGCGAATCCCGCATTCCTGCGCGCGGCGGTGGACATTCCCCCGCAACGCGGCGTCTATCTCGGATTCTACGCGGTCGATCTGGCGCGCTCTCCCGATGGGCATTGGTGGGTCGTTTCCGATCGCACGGATACTCCGGCCGGCGCCGGCTACGCCCTGGAGAACCGCATCGTTCTCAATCGTGTCTATCCCGACCTGATTCGCGATCTGCTCGTGCAACGGCTGGCGCGTTTCTTCGCGGAAACGCGGGAGTCGTTATTGTCGCTCGCGCCGCCGGGAGTCGAACAGCCGCGCGTCGTGATCTACACGCCGGGGCCCTACAGCTCGACTTATTTCGAACAAGCGTATCTAGCGCGCTATCTCGGCTTCAGCCTCGTGGAAGGCGGCGATCTCACGGTTCGCGACCAAGGCGTGTTCCTCAAGACGCTCACCGGGTTATTGCCGGTGCATGTGATTGTGCGGCGCGTGGCCAGCGATTTTTGCGATCCGCTCGAACTGCGCGAGGACTCGTTGCTCGGCGTGCCGGGATTGCTGCAGGCGGTCCGCGCGGGTCGCGTGGCGGTGACGAACTCCATCGGCGCCGGCGTTGTGGAAACACCCGCGCTGTTGCCGTTCTTGCCGGGATTGTGTCAAAAGCTGCTTGGAGAAAAACTGCTCCTGCCGCCGGTGGCGACCTGGTGGTGCGGACAAGCGCCGGCACTCAACAATGTGCTGAAACGGCTCGACCAGGTGGTCATCAAGCGAGCGTATCCGACGCGAGATACGCCCTCAGTGCGCCCGACCGCGGCCAACCGCGCCAAGATCGAGGCCGAATTGCGCGCACGGCCGATGCAATACGTCGGCCAGGAATTCGTGGCGCTCTCCACGGCCCCTTCGTTCCACGACGGGGAGCTCAAGCCGCGCCATCTCATGCTGCGACTCTTTGCCACGGCGACCGGCGACGGAACGTATCGCGTCATGCCGGGAGCCTTGGCCCGCGTGGCGCCGACAGCCGAGTCGGTGATCATGAGCGAACAAACCGGCGGCGGCACCAAGGACACCTGGGTGCTCGGCACCACTCCCTCGGATGCTACGACATTGCTTCCGATGGGCGGCCGGCCAGCGGCCTTGAGCCGCGCGGGCTTCGTGCTGTCATCGCGACTGGCGGACGACTTATTCTGGCTCGGCCGCTACCTGGAGCGCATTGAGTTCGGCGCCCGCCTGGCCCGCTCGCTGTTGCACCGGTTGACCGATCAGACGGAACACGCGCAACTCAACGACTTAACCTGCTTCTTGGAGTTGTTCGCCTCGCACGGGCGAATCTCCCTGGCGCAGGTCGATCTGGAAAAATGCTCGCCCGAACAGATGGAGAAGCTGATCAACAGCGCCATGTTCGACGTGGGAAATCCAGGAGCGCTCGCCGCGGATATCGGTCGCGCGCATCGCATCGGCACGTCGGTCCGCGACCGGCTCGCCGTCGACGCCTGGAAGGTGCTGCACGCGATGTGGGACGACTTCAATGTCAGCGGGCGGAGCGAGCGGCACGCGGCGGACGATCAACTGGCGGCGCTCGATCTGTTGCTCGCGCGGCTTTCGACGTTGAGCGGCCAATCGATGGACGGCATGACGCGCGACCAAGGATGGCACTTCCTGGAAATTGGCCGGCGGCTGGAACGCGCCGCCGACCTCAGCGATTTGCTCCGCTTCGGACTGGCGAATGTCACGGGGGACGAAGGCACGCGCTTGCTCGCCATGCTGGAGACCGCCAATAGCGGCATGACGTACCGCTCGCGCTATGTGTTCGGCCCCGAACCCGCGCCAGTGCTCGACTTGTTGCTCGCGGACGAGGGGAACCCGCGCTCGGCGGTGTTTCAACTCGCGTCGCTATATCAACATTTGAAGGCGATCCAGCCGACGCGCAAGGGCGAGCCGCGTTCGCCCGAGCTGCGAATCGTAACAACGATCTTCTCCGAAGTACGCCTGGTCGACGTCGATTCTCTCGTGCTCGTCGTGCGCAGCGGCCGCCGGCTGCGGTTGGCGACGTTGTTGCGGCGGATCACCCGGGCCATGGAGGCCCTCTCGTTCACGCTCACGCGCACGTATCTCACGCACTTGCAGTCAGCGCGGCCGATGCCGGGAGGCGGCCGATGAGATACCACGTGCGCCACCGCACGAACTACGTCTACGCCTCGCCGGCCGACGCGTGTCACAACGTGCTGCGACTGACGCCGCGCTCGTTCGCGCTGCAGCAGTGCCACGAACATACGCTGCGGATCGCGCCAGAACCGGCCTCGGTGCACACGTTCGTCGACTATTTCGGCAACCAGGTGCGATCCTTCGCCATCTACGAGCCGCTCGGCGAACTGACGATCGAGAGCGTCAGCCACGTCGACGTCGAACGCCCTGCTTCGGAGACGCCGCCCGAGTCCGAACCGTGGGAGGCGACGGTCAACGCGATCCGCACCGAGCGCGACGCCACGACGATTGACGCCTCGCAGTACGCGTTCGACTCGCGTTACGTGCGCTGCAGCGCGCGGCTGCGACAGTTGGCGTTGCGTTGCTTCTTGCCGGATCGCCCCGTGTTAGAAAGCACGTTAGCGCTTTCGCGGCTGATCTACCGTGAATTCACCTTCGATTCGAACGCCACGACCATCGACACCTCGATTGACGACGTGCTTGACAAGCGCCGCGGCGTTTGCCAGGACTTCGCCCATTTGCAGCTCGGCTGTCTTCGTTCGCTCGGGCTGGCGTGCCGCTACATGAGCGGCTACCTCTGCACGGAGCCCGCGCCGGGGCAGCCGCGGCTCGAGGGTGCCGACGCCTCGCATGCCTGGATCAGCGTGTTCTCGACCCGCCACGGCTGGGTCGAGTTCGATCCGACGAACGGTCGCCTCGTCGACGATCGCCACATCGTCATCGGCTGGGGGCGCGATTTCCACGACATCAGCCCCATCAAAGGGGTCGTCCTCGGCGGCGGCTCGGCGAAGTTATATGTCGCCGTCGACGTGATCCCGTTCGAGGCAGCGCCGACGATCCCCGTTGGCGGCGAGTAAGAATCGCGTCCGATTTACTTTGCATTCGCCTTGCCTTTTGCCTCGTGCTCCGTCGCGCGGTACTTGCGATCCAACTCCGCCACGGCGTCGTCGCTTTCATCGACGCGGAGTTCCAGCCAATACCCGTCGACGCCCGGTTTCGCGACGCGGATTCCCGCCGCGAGTCGGCCGCGATGATCCCCGCCGGCGCGGTCGCCCGCCACGAGGCTCGCCATCAACCGATCGGCGAGGCTTCCTTTCGTGGTCTCATAGGCCTTCGCCATATCGAGGACCACTTCAGGCCCCGTCAGCGTATTCCCCTGGCAGCTATAAAAGCGCCCACTCGCCGCGCCCCACCAGAGGCTGTCTTGATTCGCTTGGGAAGGGTTATGCACGGCGGCGCGTCCCTCGTGGTCGATGATCGCCAGTTGCCGTTGATCGCGATTCGCATCGCCGCGCAAGAGCTCCGCCAGCACTTCCTCCGGCAACTTCTTGGCCGCCAGTAGATCGAGCGCCTTTTCGCCCCAGTCGGGCTCATGCCAATGCTGCGTGCAAAACGCCCCGACGTTCGCCCGGGCGTAAGGCACGACCGCGCCAACCGCGGGATACTTACTGGCGACCGCCGCTCCGCAGATGCCGGTCGCCGGATCGACCGCCACGATGGAAAACGTGGCGGTGATTTCCGTGCGCGCTTCCGTCGATGGCTCGACACGCGTCGCGACTTGATTCCTTGCGCTTCCGCCGTCGGACGAGCCGCATCCAACTGCCGCGCAGGCCGCGGCAACCAGCGAGAATAGCCATTTCCATGTTTGTTTAGGCATTGCGCGGCGCTCCCCAAAGGAAAAGCCGCCGCGCCCTCGCGCGGCGGCCGATGCCGCAACCATAACTCTCGTGGCGCTATGCCGCAACGATGCGCTACTCGGAGCGCACCGCGCGGACGGCCCGGGCTTCCTGGAGCTCCGGGACGCTGGCGGTGACGAAATACAGCGGCATGATTTCCTCGACGCCCGTTTTTTCGACACCGTTTTCGGTCGACTTCGTCTCCCGCACGACGAATCCGCCCGGAAGAACGATGGTCTGGTGCGGCGCCGCCAAGAACGACGTCTGCATCTCGCGCACGGCGACGGCGTTCTTGGCATAGTCCGCCGGGGCGTCGGCCGGAACCGGCTTGGGCGCCGTGAACGTGCCGGTGAAATCGATCTGGATTTGGCCGTCGTCTTTCTGATGCGGCACAAGCTTCAGCGAGATTCCTGTATCGCGGCCGGTCACCGGGCAACGACTACCGCAGCTCACCGAGGCATCCTGCCCATCGAGCGTAATGATCTGCGGCGAGCTGAGAATCGAAAAGGCGCCCTGTTCCATTAACGGCCTGACCCGTTTCTCTACGGCCTCGTGGTCGTCGATCTTGGCCAGCGGGCCTTTTTCGAAGGGCATTCCGAACAGCTCGTAGACCTGTTGCTCATTGTCAACCTTGTGCCCCAGCGCGCGGAGCTTCGTGAGATTCACTTCGGCGATCACGGCCTGAATGTTGATGGGTCGCCGCGAGTCGTCCGCCACCAACGGCGCCGCCGGCGCTGGAACCGGCATCGGAATGCCCGGATAGACCGCGGGGAACGGCACGGCTGAGATGTGAGGTGGAGTAAACTGCCGCGATGGCCCGACGGGACGCTGCCAGAGCGCTGGCAGACCCTGGCGATAAGCAGCCGGGGCTGGCACGGCGGCCGGCGCCATTTCATCGTGCACCTTCGCGGTCACCAGATGCAAATAGATGTACGTCTCGGGCGTCGCATCTTCGCCCGCTTTGAGCGAAGGCTGTTCGATGGTCCCACCGTCGATGACGGCATATTGCCCGGCGTTCACGAGCACGTTTCGCTGTACGAACGTCGGCCGCGGTCGGGGGACCGGTTCGGCGATCGGCGTCGGGCTGACGATCGTCGGACCGGTGACCTCACGCAGCGCCGTGAACTCAACAAGAATGACCCCGCCTTTGAGAACTCGGGGACGCATCTTGACTTCAAAGTTCTCCTGCTGCTTCGGAGCGTCGGCCATTGGCGGCGCACCGTCAGGCGTCGACTGCCATTTTTGCGATTGGGATCCGCCGCCGGCAGAGCCGCCATCGCGTGTATGAGATTGCATGAACGTCTGACCAACGAGCACACCGTTCTTGGTCATTGTCTGGCGCAATTCCGCGGCGCTTTCCAAGTCCTTGGCATCAACCACGAGTTGCTTTCCGCCGCTGGCAGGCGTCTCGGAAGCGCCGTCGACTTCCCGGCACGCCAAGCCGAGTTGCTCGCAGACTTCCTTGACGCTCCGCGCTTCGATCCCATGTTTGCGGAGTTGGTTCAGCGAGACTGTGTAGGTCCAAGCCGAGACATCGATGCCTGCGGCATGCTGGGACTTGTTGATGATGTCAGGGACCGGCACTGGGTTGGGTAGATAGACGACCGCGGGCCGACCGGGCGCCGCTACCGGTTGCGGCGGTTGCTGCGCGCCGGGGTACGGCACACCAGGCGGGAGCGTTGTGACCATCGGGGCAGGGAAGCCCGACGCGTCGAACGTGTTTTGCGTTGCCGTTTGCACCGTCGTCATCGCCCCGGGAATCGGACCCTCGATGATTTCCGGCGTCACCATCAGCTGGAGCATCGTTTGTTCTTCGACGGTCTGCGTTTCATCCCGGACAGGATCATGCTTCACGACGGTCTTCGCTTGCGGTGCGCCGCGCAAGAAAAACGTCTCGCCCGCATTGAGTTCGAAACAAGTGTCGCATTGACGAACGCGGAAGGCGTACTGCGGGCCTTCGCCGCTCTTGGAAGGCAGTTCCTCGGGCGTGGAGACGCGCAACATGACCTTGGCCGAGATCCGGTTGCTGCCAATCCGCCGGGCGTTCACTTCAAACTCGGTGCCGAACTTCTTATAGATCGGCTGACCGTTCGCGTCTTTGCCGGCGGGAAGTTCACCGCCTTCGTTGAAATGCGCCGGCCGCCCCGGAATGGTGACGAGCGTCGGATCGGAGATGAGCTGTGCCACATTCTTTTTCTGCAGGTGCTCCAAAACCTGTTGATAGCCCTTCGCCTTTTTCGCAGAGAGCACGCATTCGCCGGCGGCGGGGGGTTGGCCGGCCTCACCAGGCTCGCCGAGGATCCAAACGCCAAGGCCCTCGTTTGGCAACCTGGTGAGATTGACCTCAACCATCCTGACGTGAAACATCAATTGCGTCGAAAGGCCCTGCTGCAGGCACAACTGATCCACCTCGCGCTGCAAGGCGTCGATCGCGGCCTGCTTAAAGGCGATCTGCGCCGCGATACCGTCGGGCGCGGGCTCCTCGGCGAGGGCCGGGGCGGAAAAACCAAGTACGCAAATGATTGCCAGTAGGCGGTCGCCGCGCATAAGACTCCCTCCGTCGACGGTCAGATCGGGGGCTAGTATCGGCCAGAAGTGGGGGAATATCGGGTCCGCCAGCCGGCGTCAATGGCACGTCTAGCGCGCCAGCGCGGAAGGAGTAGACCGCCGGTTCGCCACCAATCCGACAAACGACGGCGGCCGCGTTCACCTTCGCTACCCGCCTTGACCAAATCGCCGGACCGTCCTACCGTATTCAGTTCCTGTGGCGCCGTAGCCAAGTGGCTAAGGCAGCGGATTGCAAATCCGCCACCGTGGGTTCGACTCCCACCGGCGCCTCACTTTTTTTACTTCGGGCCCGTTGGCCTGCTTGCCGGTTGCGATCGGTGGAACTGCCAGTTGGCCACCGAGCGTTCAGCCATGCCGGACGGTATTCTCGTTCTTGATAAGCCGCGCGGCATGACGTCACGGCAGGCGGTGGATTGCGTTAAGAAGCCGTTGCGGCCAGCAAAAGTGGGGCATGCCGGGACGCTCGATCCGCTGGCCGACGGCGTGCTCGTGATTTGCGTCGGCGGGGCGACGCGGTTGATCGACTACGTCCATCGACTTCCCAAGCGTTACGTGGCGACGTTTCGACTTGGGGCAACCAGCCCGACGCTCGACCTGGAGTCCGAGGTGGCCGAGTTGGCCGGCGCGCCGATTCCCACGCGCGACGAACTGCTAGACGTGTTGCCGCGGTTTCGGGGTGATATCGAGCAGCGTCCCCCGGCGTTTTCGGCCCTGTGGGTCGATGGCGAGCGCGCCTATGCGCTGGCCCGGCGCGGCGAGGCGGTCGAACCGGCGCCGCGGACGGTCAAGATTCATGCGATCGAGTTGGTCGCGTATGATTATCCCGAAGCGGTGTTCGACGTGACGTGCAGCACCGGAACGTACATTCGCTCGCTGGGCCGGGATATCGCCCAGGCGTTGGGCTCAGCGGCGGTGATGACCGCGCTGACGCGCACGGCGATCGGACCATTCACGCAGGACATGGCGCTGGGCGCGCGGGACGCTACGCGGGCGACCATCGCGGAGCATTTGCGCTCCGCCGTCGAGGCGATTCCGGACGTCGAACGCCGCGTGATGAGCGAACCGGAGCGCGATTTGATTGCCCACGGACGCTTGCTCGCGATCGACGCCCCGGAAAGCGTTTCGGAGCTCGCCGCGGTCGACGCCGAGGGGCAATTGCTGGCGATTCTTAATCGCACCGAGCTCGGCTGGCGGCCGCGGCCGAATTTGATCGGTTTGCAATAGGCGTCACCAGTGCGCATCGTGCGCCCCATCGAAGCGTAGGGCGGGCCGCGCATGACGGTGAATCGTGTTACGCGAACGAGTAGGCACGAACGGAAAGGTGCGCAATGCCGTTTGGAGAGGCCCGCCGTTGGTTGGCGGGCCTTCGCGGTTAGTGATCGAACCGTCGAGGACGCCGCATCGATTGATTACAGATTGCGTTCTTGCAGCCGCGCGGCCCGCCCTACGCGTTTCTCCGCGCCTCTGCGTCTCTGCGTTTCAATCAGCAAGACGCGCCAACGTCATTCCACCGTGACGCTCTTCGCCAGATTGCGGGGCTTGTCGACGTCGCAGCCGCGTAATACTGCGATGTGGTACGCCAGCAATTGCAGCGGGATCGAGGTTACGATCGGTTGCAGGAAGTCTTCCACGTTCGGCACGCGGATCACGTCGTCCGCCAGGCTCGAGGCGTGGTCGTCGTTCTCCGAGACAACCGCAATCACCGGGCCGCCGCGGGCTTTGATCTCCTCCATATTGGAGATCACTTTGTCGTACACCAGTCCCTGCGGGATGAGGAAGACGCTCGGCGTGTTTTCGTCCACGAGCGCGATCGGGCCGTGCTTCATTTCCGCCGCCGGATAACCCTCGGCGTGGATGTAGCTGATTTCCTTGAGCTTGAGCGCGCCTTCGAGCGCGGCCGGGAAGTTGAATTGGCGCCCCAGGTAGAGGAAATTCTCGGCCTGGTAGTACTTTTCCGCGATGCGGCGGATGCGGTCGTTCTCCTCCAGGGCTTGAGCGACGAAATCGGGCAGTTTCATCAGTTGATCGATCACGCGTTGCCCGGCGCCGTAGCTCATGTGCCGCAGACGGCCGAAGTAGAGGGCCAGCATCGTCAGCACCGCGCACTGCGACGTGAACGCCTTGGTCGAGGCCACGCCGATTTCCGGCCCGGCGTGCAGGTAAATGCCGCCGTCGGCCGCCTGGGCGATCGTGCTCCCGACGACGTTGCAGATGGCCAACGTCGGGTGTCCCTTGCGTTTCACTTCGCGCAGCGCCGCCAGCGTGTCGGCGGTTTCGCCGCTTTGCGTGATCGCGAACAACAGCGTGTGCCGATCCAGCGGCGGGTTGCGGTAGCGCAATTCGCTGGCGTACTCCACTTCCACGGGAATGCGGGCAAATTCCTCGATCAGGTATTCGCCCACCAACGCCGCGTGCCAACTTGTTCCGCAGCCGGTCAGGACGATTCGTTCGACGTTTCGCAGCTCGCTGGC
This sequence comes from uncultured Pirellulales bacterium, assembly GCA_964618485.1. GTDB lineage: Bacteria > Planctomycetota > Planctomycetia > Pirellulales > JALHLM01 > JALHLM01. The sequence goes on along the minus strand of CAZUBB010000029.1, from coordinate 12,349 downwards.
GGGAAGATTCAGGCCGCCGAAGTGCGCTGTCGCCTCGTCCATCGTCAAGCGGCCGCGCATCGCGTTGCGGAGCGACTCCGGCTGCTCGAAAATCTCCTTGAGCATGTAATGCGGGAAGCCCCCCATGTCGACGTCGGTCGCCTGGGTTTCCAGCACCTCGATATTATGTTGCACCTCGCCCTGATCGCGATGAATCACCTGCAACGACTCGGCGGTGACGACCGCGATTTCGTTGTCCTTCAGGTAGACGATCCGCTCGGTCTCTCCCACTAACGGCGAAGCGTCGCTAGCGACGAAATGTTCGCCGTCGCCCACGCCGATCACCAGCGGGCTGCCGAGGCGGGCGGCGAAGATGGCATCCGGATAGTCGCGGAACAAGATCGCGAGGCCGTACGTACCCTGCAGTTGAGCCAGCGCTCGGCGGACGGCACGGAGCGGCAAGGAATACGGATTGTCGTTCGGTTCGGCGTCGAAGGCATCGGCCTCGGCGCTGCGGACTTGCTCCAGACAGTTGTCGAGCAGATGGGCGATGACCTCGGTGTCGGTCGCCGAGTGGAAGATGTAGCCTTGCTGGACGAGGCGATCTTTGAGTGAGCGGTAGTTTTCGATGACTCCGTTATGGACGATCGCCACGGTTTCGTTGCCGCCGAGGTGCGGGTGGGCGTTTTCGTCGGTCGCCGGGCCGTGGGTCGCCCAGCGGGTGTGGCCGATGCCGATCGAACCTCGCACCGGTTCTTCCACCAGGCGCGCGGCCAGGTTATCGATGCGTCCCGCCGCCTTGCCGAGACTGAAACTGCCGTGCGAAGTAATGCCGGCCACGCCGGCGCTGTCGTAGCCGCGGTATTCCAGACGGCGAAGTCCCTGCAACAACAGTCCTTGAGCCTCGCGAAACCCGACATATCCGACGATGCCGCACATGAGAAGAAACTCCGCGAAAAGAACGGGGAAACCTCGCCGCCTCCGCGCCGCTCCGGACTAGCCCTCGGCCCTGAACCGCGCGATAACTCATTCCCCCGTCATAGGATAGGGTTACCTCATCAATATATCCCGCCGGGCCGAAAAAGTCCGCATTTGCGCGGCGTTTCGGCCCCCAGCTTCCGGAACGGCGCCCTACCGCACGGCATAACCGTGGAGTTCCGCAACCGATTGATCCCGGAAACTTGCACAAGCTGCGGAATGCGACCTGGCTGAATCCGGCGTTGACACGTCGCGGCGGGGCGTTTTATCATCCCCCGGCTTGGTGTCGCGTATGGACGCGCGGCCCACCATTCCGCTCACGGAGACGTTCGCCGAACGGCTCGCGTCTCATCGCTTGAAGGGCGATCATGCCACGGACGGCGCTTATCACCGGAATTACCGGTCAAGACGGTTCCTACCTCGCTGAACTGCTGCTCAACAAAGGGTACGAGGTGCACGGCACGTTCCGCCGCGCCAGCACCGACACCCTGGAGCGCGTCGCGCACCTGCAGGACCGATTGAATCTGCACCAGGCCGATCTGCACGATCAAGGCTGCCTGGTCCATCTGCTCCGCGATATCTGCCCGCACGAGGTGTATAACCTCGCCGCCCAGAGCTTCGTCCCGACGAGTTGGAATCAGCCGATTCTGACCGGCGAATGCACCGGGCTGGGCGTCGCGCGGATGCTGGAGGCGATTCGCCTGGTCGATACCGGCATTCGCTTCTACCAGGCCAGCTCCAGCGAGATGTTCGGCAAGGTCGTCGAGACGCCGCAGCGCGAGACGACGCCGTTCTATCCGCGCAGCCCGTACGGCGTCGCCAAGGTCTACGGCCATTGGATCACCGTCAATTACCGCGAAAGCTACGGGCTCTTCGCTTGCTCGGGCATTCTGTTCAATCACGAATCTCCGCGGCGCGGGCTGGAATTCGTCACCCGCAAAATCACGCATGCCGCGGCGAAGATCAAACTCGGCCTGCAGGACGAGTTGCGCCTCGGCAACTTGCAAGCCAAACGCGACTGGGGCTTCGCCGGCGATTACGTCCGCGCCATGTGGCAGATGCTGCAACAGCCGGAAGCGGACGATTACGTCATCGGCACCGGCGAAACGCATAGCGTCGAAGAATTCGTGGCGATCGCCTTCGCGCACGTCGGCCTCGACTACCGCGATTACGTGAAGGTCGATCCCAAGTTCTATCGCCCGGCCGAAGTCGACCTCCTCTGGGCCGATCCGAGCAAAGCGCAACAGCAACTCGGCTGGAAGCTGGAAGTCGGCTTCCGCGAACTGGTCACGATGATGGTGGACTCTGATCTGGCAGCGCTCCAAAGAACGGTCCGCACGCCGAGTATTCGCAAGATGGCGGCGTAGCGGGGAGGAGAAAAGAAGAAAAGAAGAAAAGAAGGGGGATGCAAGAATCCACTTCCGACTCCTGACTTCTACCTCCTGACTTCTGCCTCCTGACTCCTGACTCCTGACTCCTTCCTCTCCTATGCCTTTCCCCCTCGAAGTTGATGTCGAATCGATCATGATTCAACTCCGCTCGGCGGGGCGCGAGGGGGGCGGCGCGCTGTTTGGCGCCGCTGGTGGGGCGAGTCACAGCGCCAAGCGGGATGCGATCAGCACGCACCTGGCCGAAGAGGAACGGAGCGCCGATGTCGGCACGGTGGTGCCTGGCTTCGAGCGCTTCGGGCGCGTGCTGCGTAAGGCGGCGCGGTTCACGTCGCGCGTGGTGATGTATCTTGCGAAGGTCGTCACCGTGCCGCAGCGGCGCGTGAACTTTGCGTTATTGCAGGCTGCACGGGGAATCCTCGGTTGCCTCAAGGACGAAGAAGCCGCGCGTCTGGAGTTGCAGGCCCGCGTGCAACTGCTGGAGCAAACGGTTTCCGCGCTGCGTGGGCAGATCGAGTCCGCGGCCAAGACAACGCACGAGGCGGACGGCCCGCACTGGCACGTCCACCGCCAGCACGCGGCGAGTCATCAACGATAATCAAGGACGATCGCCGCGCATGGATGCGCCACGATTCACTTTTGTCACACCCTGGTACGGTCACTTCGCGGGGGGCGCGGAAGTGGCGGCGCGCTCGCTTGCCGAGCAACTTGCCCGCCGCGGGTTCGACGTCGAGGTGCTCACCACCTGCTGCCGCGCGCCGTTTGAGAACTGGTGGCGCAACACGCTTCCCGTCGGCGTAGAAGAACGCAACGGCGTCACGGTGCGAAGGTTCCCGGTTAATACCGCGGGAGAGAACCGCTATCACGAAATGAATGCCCGCGTCATTCACGGCCAGGAGATGACGCCGGCGCAGCAGCGGCAGTTCGTCGACCACACGATCAACAGCAACGCGCTTGTTGAGTATGTGCGCACGCAATGCACTGACCGCATCGTCGCAGGGCTTCCGTTCACGCAGGGACTGATCGACGCGGCCTGCCGCGCGGCCCCGGGGCGATTCGTGCTGACCCCTTGCCTGCACGACGAGCCCCAGGCGTTCTGGGAAACGACCGCTGAGATGTTCGCCGCCGCGGGGCGCTACTGCTTCCTGAGCGAGGAAGAAAAGTCCTTGGCGATTCGCCTCTACGGGGCCAAACTCGGCCGCCGGCTGGTGGAGTCGACGGTCGTGGGCGTCGGCTGTGAACTGCCTTGCGACGCGGAGGATGTGCTCGACGATGCTCAGGCTTTGGCCGAGGTCCGCGAGCATTATCGTCTGCCAGACCGTTTCGTGGTTTACGTCGGCCGCAAAGATCCCGGTAAGAACGTGGGGGACGTCATCCGCTTTGTGCGCGAGCACCGAGCTGCCGGCGGGCGCGAGGAATTGTTGTTCCTGGGCGGCGGCGATGCCTCGCTCGTACCGGCCGAGCCTGGGTTTCGCGATCTCGGTTTCCTGCCCGAGCGCGACAAGTATCTGGTGATGGCGCAGGCAGTGGCGCTGATCAATCTTTCGGTGAACGAGAGTTTTTCGATCGTCGTGATGGAAGCCTGGCTCGCCGGCATTCCGGCGATTGTTTCCGCGCGTTCGCCGGTGACAAGCGCCCATTGCCGTCGCAGCGGCGGTGGCGCGGCAATTGGCGCCAGCGAAGAGTTTCACGCCGTGCTACGCATCTGGGAACATGAATCGGCGCGGCGGCGGATGGCGGATTCCGGCCGGCGTTACGTCCAGCGGCAGTACTCCTGGGACGCGGTGGTCGATCGCTTTCTCCGGGGAGCCGCCTGAGCATGCGCGTTCTGATCGACGGCCAGACGCTCGCTACGCACGAGGCCCAACGAGGCATCGGCGTGGTGATGCGCTCGCTCACGGAGCATCTGGCGTCGCACGATTCTACGGTGGAGTGGTTCCTCACAACGCCCGATGGCGCCGCGCCGCGGACGTTCAAAGCGTCGGCCTTGCGCAACATCACGACGCTGGCGGTCGCGCCCCCAAACGCCACGGACGCCCGTCCGCACGAAACGTATAGTCGCACGTTGAAGAAGCTTTGCGACGAGCACGGCATCGACGTCTATTGGACGCCGAACCCGCTGATGCCGAATGTCATTCTGCCGACGGAACTGCGCGGCCCGGCGATCGTTGCCACGATTTACGACCTCATCCCCTGGGCGATGCGCGAGACGTATCTCGATCGCTGGCCATCCCAGGTGCGCGACGAGTACCTGCGACGTTTGGCGGCGCTTCCCACTTGGGCCGATCACCTACTATTCATTTCCGCCAGCGCCCGCGAGGACTACATCCGCTTCGAACCGCGCGTGGCCGATCGATCGAGCGTCGCGCATCTCGCCGTTGACCTAGCACGCTTTCAGCCGCGCCGCGCCCCCACGGCGCGTTCGCAAGTGCCCTACGTGCTGCTGATGGGCGGTTTCGACGCGCGGAAGAATATGGACGGCGCGCTAGAGGCCTTCGCCGCGCTGGTGCGATCCGCGCCTACCGAGTACGAGGATCTCAAATTCGTTGTCGCCTGCGCCGCAACGCCGGAGTCGCGCGCGGAGTACAAAGCGCATGCGGCGCGGCTGGGCATCGCGGATCGACTCGAGATGACGGGCTTCGTCCCTGATGATGCACTTCCCGAACTCTATCGCGGCGCCGCGGCGTTCTTCTTTCCGTCGCGCTACGAAGGTTTCGGACTCCCGGTGCTGGAGGCCCTTGCCTGCGGGCTGCCAGTCGTGACGACGCGCGTGTCGTCGATTCCTGAGGTGGCCGGCGATTTGGCGTTCTACTGTTCGCCGGACGATCAGCACGACATGGCCCGCGCTCTGGCGCAGGCCCTGCACGCGCGCAATGACGTTGCATTGAAAGAACGCTCCGTCGCGCATGCGCGAACGTTTCATTGGGCCGCGACCGCCGGCAAGTACAACCGCGTGTTCCGGCAAGTTAGCGCCGCGCGGAGCCTGTCGATCACGTCGCTCGGCGATGGTCGACCTCGCGTCGCGTACGCCTCGCCTTGGCCGCCACAGCGCTCCGGCATCGCCGACAATAGCCTGGGACTCGTCAACGAACTGCGCCACGACGCCAACCTGACGCTCTTCCTGCCGCAGCCGGAAACCGCGCACACCACGTATGGACTGCCGGTGCGTCCGATCGCCGAGTTGATGGAAGCCTACGGAGATTTCGACGCGGCGGTCTATCACATGGGCAACAACAGCCAGATGCACACGGAGATCTACCGCGTCGCCTGGCAACGCCCGGGCGTCGTCGTGCTGCACGATTACAACATTCATCCGTTCCTTCAGCACGCCTTTCTGAAAACGCCCGAAGAACACCTGTTCTACGACTCCTGGTTCGCGAGCCACGGTAAGCAGCCGCACGAATACCACTCCGGGCAGACGAATGTCTTCGAATACCCGATGTGCCAGGCGCTCTTGAAGCGCAGCCTGGGGACGATCGTCCACAGTCGCTGGGCAGGCCAGCAACTGCGCGACGCGCACGTGGAAAACGTCAACGTACTGCCGCTCTGCGCAGTGCTCGATACGCCGCTCTCCGCTCCGGACCAACACGCGGCCTTACGCGAGCGGCTGGGATTGAATCCAAATGGCTTCGTGATCAGCACGATGGGTTTCGTCAATCGGTTGAAGCGTTTGCCGAGCGTGTTGGCGGCCGTGCGCGGATTGGTCGATCGCGGTTATCCGGTGGAACTGGTGATCGGCGGCGCTTCCCTTGATCCCGAGGTGCGCGTCGAAGAACGGATCGCCCAGCTCAAGCTGCAGGACTACGTCAAGCAAACCGGTTACCTGGAGGAGTGCGAGTTCGACGCGCTCGTCCACCTGAGCGACGTGATTGTGAACCTGCGCTGCCCCAGCATGGGCGAGTCGTCCGGGACGTTGATCTGGGCATTCGGCCGCGGCAAGGCCTGTATCGTGAGCAACTATCAGCAATTCGCAGATCTGCCGGACGATGTCTGCTGGAAGGCCGACGTCGACGACGGCGAAGTGCCGCAACTCGTGGCGATGCTGGAACACCTGCTGCGTCACCCTGAAACCCGAGACCAACTCGGCCGCAACGGCCAACGCTGGGTACGGCAATACGCAACTTACTCCGTCGCCGCGAAGGGCTACATGCAGGTCCTGCAGAACGCGATTGCGAAAAAGCGAAATGTGGTGAACGGTGAAGCTCGTCGTGCGGCGTAGGGGGAGGAGAAAAGAAGAATAGGAGAGAAGGAGAAGAGAATATCTCCGAACTCCTGACTCTGTTGTGGCACGGTCTCCCGACCGTGCCACGCGGCCGACCGAAGGTCTCCAACTTCCGCAAACAACGTCGAGTGGCACAGTCGGGAGACCGTGCCACAACAATGCCTCCGAACTACTGGCTCCGTACTCCAAGCTCCTGGCTTTTCCCCTATGTCCGCATACCTTTCCTCCATCTGGCGTTGCCGCTACTTCTGGTTTTCCCTGGTTCGTATGGACCTGCGGACGCGGTACCGGCGCTCCATGCTGGGCATTGGCTGGTCGTTGCTCAATCCGATTGCGATGACCACCGTGCTGTGCTTTGTGTATTGCAACCTGTTCAACATGAACCTCAGGGAACTTGGCCCGCAGATTCTCGGCGGGCTCGCTTTCTGGGGGTTCGTCAGCGCCTCGGCGCTGCAGGGGGCGCAATGCCTGTTTCAAGGCGAGGCCTACATCCGCCAGTACCCGGCGCCGATGGCGATTTATCCCTTGCGCACCGTGCTGGGCGCAGGTTTTCACTTGCTCATCGCGCTCACGGTCGTGATCGGCCTGACGTGGGTCTTGCGCGGCTTCAGCAATTTACCGAGCATCGCCGCGGTGCCGCCGGTGCTGGCGTTGCTCTTAGTGTTCGGGTGGTCGCTCGCCGTGCTCACGGGACTGACGAACGTTTACTTTCCTGATACCTCGCACATGCTCGAGGTCGGACTGCAGATCCTGTTTTACGCCACGCCGGTGATCATTCCGGAAGCCTTGTTGCGCAACCGCGGACTCGGGTGGATGGTCGATTGGAATCCCCTGGCCGCGCTGCTGGAGACGGTCCGCCGACCGTTGATTGCCGGGGAGATTCCGCCGCCCTCGACCTACCTCATGGCGACGGTCACGGTGCTGATCATGTTCGGCTTTGCCGCCCTCGCTTTACGCAAGTTCCAGCGCCGCGTGATTTTTCACATGTAGTCGCCCACTCACGATGTGCGGAATGCCGTTATGACCATGATCTCTTACGCCCAGAATCGCGAAGACATCCTGCTCGCCCGCATCTTCGCCGGGCGGACGGATGGCTTTTACGTCGACGTTGGCGCGAACGACCCCAAGAACTGCTCGGTCACCAAGTACTTCTATGAGTTGGGCTGGCACGGGATTAACGTGGAACCGAACGCCAAGTTCGATCTATTGGCAGAAGATCGCCCACGCGACATCAACTTGAACGTGGCGATCGGCGACCAGGACGGCGAGCAGACGTTCTACGAGTTCGCGGCAAACCCGGCGCTTTCCACGTTTGTGCAAATCGAAGCGGAAGAACACCGCCAGCGCTTCGGCTTTGCCTATGTCGCCCGTCGCGTGCCGGTGCGGACGCTCCGCAGCATCTGCGACGCGCAAAGCGTGCGCGAGATCGACTTTATGTCGATCGACGTCGAAGGATACGAACGGCAGGTGCTCAGCGGGGCCGATTGGCGGCGCTGGCGGCCGCGCGTCGTGCTGATCGAGGCGACGCGCCCGCACCTGACCGAAACCACGCACGAGGGCTGGGAATCGCTCCTGCTGGAGGCGGATTACCGGTTCGCCTATTTCGATGGCCTCAACCGCTTTTACCTGCGGGCCGAGGACGCCGCCTGGCAGCATCATTTTGACATTCCGCCAAACGTATTCGACGACTACATTCTCTACGAACATATCGCCCAGGTGGAATCGCTCGGCGCGCAATGCCAGCAGCGAATCGAGGAGTTCGTCGCGATCATGCAGAATCAACACGAAGCGATTCTCCGCTTGACCGCCGAATGTGAGCGGCTGCAAGCGCTCGCGCCCCTGGCGCCGATCGCCGAACAACTGCACAAATTCGCCCATCGCCACCCCAAGATGGCCAACTGGGCCCGCCGCCTGATCCACCGACAACCCAACCGTAACGCCGCGTAGTCACAAAGAGTTCACCACGGAGGCACGGAGAAACGGAGGGGAGAGGGAGAATTGCTGTGTGAGTGATGAGTGGAAGGAACTGTTCATCATTCGTCACTCATCGTTCTCACTTCCTCATTCCTCGTTCCCGTCTCCGTGCCCTCTGTGCCTCCGTGGTGAATTCCCCTGTCCGTAAAATGAAATAAGCTTGCATCAATCCTAAGCCCAAGCACCCCGGTCTCAACTGCTTCCTGAGCATGTCGCGAATTTCTTTGGACAACGTATCGCTTACCTTCCATCTGCGGCAGCGGGGACGCGTGCCTTTGAAGGAGTTCGTTGTCCGGCAGATGTTTCGCAAGTCGCGCAATCCAATCACGGAGGTCAAGGCGCTCCGTGGTTTGAACCTCGAAGCTCGAGAAGGAGATCGCGTCGGCATCATCGGTCATAACGGCGCGGGCAAAAGCACGCTGCTCAAGCTGCTGGCCGGCGTTTATCCGCCCACCAGCGGCGTACGCGATGTCGTCGGGCACATCAGTTCGCTGTTCGAGCTCACGCTCGGCTTCGAGATGGAAGCCAACGGCTGGGAGAATATCGCCTTCCGCAGCTATCTGCAGGGGGAAACTCCCAAAACGGTCCGCAGCAAGGTCGAAGCGATCGCCGAGTTCAGCGAATTGGGCGAGTTCCTCGACATGCCGGTGCGGTACTACTCGTCCGGCATGCTGGTGCGGCTTGCGTTTTCGATCGCCACGTCGATCGAACCGGAAATCCTGCTCGTCGATGAAGTGCTCAGCGCCGGGGATATGTCCTTCCAGGACAAAGCCCGGGCGCGGATGTACAGCATGATGGACAAGGCCAAGATCATCGTGATGGTCAGCCACGACATGCGCTCGATTGCCAACATCTGCAATCGCGTCCTCTGGCTCGACCACGGCGCCATCCGCATGGAAGGCCGCCCGGAAGAAGTGATTCACCATTACGCGGAACACATGCACAAAGCCGCCAAGATGGCGGCGTGAGGGGAGGAGAAAAGAAGAAAAGGAGAAAAGGAGAAAAGAAGGTGGCATCAAAGCTTCTTTTCTCCTTTTCTTCTTTTCTCCTTTTCTCCTCCTCGCCACCTACTCACGGAGGAGTTCCATGTCCGCCAAATTTCCTGCTCCCGCTTGTCCGACTTCTTGCCATCACGTGAAGGTGGCGGATGGCGTGGAATTCGATATTGTGGTCAACGCTTCGGCGAAAGATGCCGTCTCGCAGCACTTTGCCGATGGCGCCATCTTCGAGAACAATCCGCTCGAGCTGATGCTCGGCGTCATCAAGCCGGGTCAGACGGTGCTCGATCTCGGCGCGCATCTCGGCACGTTTTCGCTGGCGGCGGCCGCGGCCGGTTGCCGCGTGATCGCCGTCGAGGCCTCGCCGGAAAACGCCTCGCTCCTGCGGGCCAGCGCCGAGAAGAATCACTTTCATAACCTGCAAGTCATCCACGCGGCGGTGAGCGATCGCCCCGGCACGCTGAAGTTTTTCTCCTATGGCCCCTACGGCCACGTCGCCACGAGCGAAAACGAGGCCAAGAGCGTCGAGGTCCGCGCGCTCACCGTCGACGACCTGCTGGCGGAACTCGGCGTGAAGCGCGTCGATTTCATCAAGCTCGACGTCGAAGGATCGGAGATCAAGGCCGTCGACGGCATGCGCAAACTCCTCGGCGGCAGCGAACCGCCGATCATGGTCTACGAATCGAACGGCCACACGCTCAACTTCTACGGCCGCCGCCCGAGCGAGCTGATGCGGGCGCTGGAACGCCTCGGCTTCGAGCACCACCTGATCGGCCCCGGCGTGCTGGTCCGCTCCACCTCGTTCGACGTGCAACCGAGCGTGTGTCTCGATTACCTCGCCACGCGCCGCACCGCGCCGCAGTTGCCCGGCTGGACCAGCCGCGGGCCGCACACGGAAGAAGAAGTCATCCGCGCGCTCTTTGAACAAGCCAAGAGCCCGGCGGCGGAACACCGCGCGTACGTCGCCCGAGCCCTGGCCGACGCGCCGCAACGGATCGCCGACGATCCACGGATGCAGCACGTCTTGGCGATGCTGCAAATCGACAAGCACCCGCTCGTCTGCGGGGACGCCCAGCGGCTGCCGCGGCAGCTTAAGCTGCCGACGTGGAAGCTCTGGTGGCACAAGGTCCGCCACCGTGCGGCATAAGCGATTCGTTAGTTGCGAATCACGCTTTCGCATCCATTAAGCCCAGGGATGGCCACCACGGTCTCCCTGCGCTCAAACGACCCGGCGCGGCCTTCCCTCGGATACGCACAACGTGCCACCCCTCGTCCTCGCCTTACAATTGGACGCAAATCTCACAACCTACCTATATAATGCGCGCAAGTGAACACTAACGTTCGGAGCCGCGCAAACCGTGGCAGGACTCGCGCAAACCTTGTTGCTGGCTTCGGGCTTCGTTCTCCTGATGCTAGCGATCCATCGACTGTTTTCTCCGCGTATTTCTGTCGCAGACATTCTTCAAGAGGTGCTGCGCGAATGCCCGCCGCCCAGAGCCAATACTAGTGACCCGAACGCTCCTGAAGCAAGTTACATCGTGACGGCGTCGGAGAAGTTTGTTTGTTGCACTTACCCGAACCGAGAATCGATATGCTTGGCATGGACGGACGTTCGCTCCATCGGAGTCAGCAAGGCCCAGTCTGACGCGGATTTCCCTGCGGTTTATTGGGTGCTCCGGACCTCTTCGCAGGAGCTCTTAATTCCGTGGAATGCCACTTACGAGTCGTCGTTACGCAATGAATTCAAGCGATTGCCAGGATTCAACTGGGACCTTGCCAATCGCATCGATGAAGTAGAGGACGGAACAACGTTGACATGTTGGGAAAACGAAAAAGCCCAAGGAACCAACGGTACCTTGGGCTCTTGATTTGGTCGTTTCGTATTTCTGAATTCTACTTCTTCAGCGCCGCCTCGTACCGCCGCGCCACTTCCGCCCAGTTGATCACGTTGTAGAACGCCGTGATGTAGTCTGGGCGCTTGTTCTGGTAGTGCAGGTAGTAGGCGTGTTCCCAGACGTCGATGCCCAGGATCGGCGTGTTGCCGGCCATCAGCGGGCTGTCCTGGTTGGGGGTCTTTTCGACCACGAGCTTGCCGTCCTTGGTGACGCTCAGCCAGGCCCAACCGGAGCCGAATTGCGTCGTGGCGGCCTTGGTGAAGTCTTCCTTGAACTTGGCAAAACCGCCCAGGTCGGTCTTGATCGCCTCGGCCAGCGCGCCGGTCGGTTCGCCGCCGGCGTTGGGGGCCATGATCGTCCAGAAGAGCGAGTGATTCGCGTGACCGCCGGCGTTGTTGCGCACCGCGGTGCGCTTGTCTTCCGGCACCTCGCTCAGCTTGGTGACGAGCACCTCGACCGGCAGGTCCAGGAGCGGGCTCCCTTCCAGGGCCGTATTCACGTTGTTGATGTACGCCTGGTGATGCCGGTCGTGATGGATTTCCATCGTCTTGGCATCGATATGCGGCTCCAGCGCGTGAAACGGATACGGCAAGGGGGGCAGGGTGTATGGCATCGTTCCACCTCGGTCAATGCGGTTAAACGGGACTTCAGTCACCTAGTGTGCGTTTTCAACATACCGGACCCACGGGGGGCTGGCTAGGGTCGGTACGGTGGGTCGCCAGGGGCCGGCGACACCCCGCGTAGGGCGGGCCGGCGCGGCGATGTCGACAGTATCCCCGTGAAATCGCCGCACGGCGAACCGGGGCGATCCATGATTCGATTGAGGCCCGCCTTTGCGCGACGGCGGGCCTTGGTCGTATCACGAACGAGCGTTTCGCGCGATCCGCCGGTTTCTCATCGCCGATGTCCACCCAG
>CAZUBB010000028.1:20652-32156 GCA_964618485.1 uncultured Pirellulales bacterium | reverse complement strand
AACTGCGAATGCCAAAACTCGGGAAGGCCGTCGCGAAGGCGGCCGGCGGACGTTACTTCGGTGGGCATGCCGAACAGAAGGCGTATGAAGTGGGCGTCGTGAATGTGCAGATCTAAGAGCGGTCCGCCGACGCGATCGGGGTCGAAGAAGCCAGGGACCCAGAGGGGCTCGGAGATAATGCGCTTGAAGAAGCCGCCGAGCAGCTTGCCGTACTTGCCGCTGGTGATGAGCTTGTAGGCGTAGGCGTATTCCGGGAAGAACGGCAGCACCTGGCCGATCATGAGCAGCTTGCCGGCTTTTTTCGCGGCGGCGACCATGCGCTCGCCTTCCTTGGTCTTGAGCGCGATTGGCTTTTCGCAGAAGACGTGCTTGCCGGCCTGGAGGGCTTTGACGGTGAAATCGGCATGCAGCGCCGGCGGCAGGCAGACATCGACCATGTCGACCTTAGGGCTGGCGAGCATGGCGCCATAGTCGGTGTAGGTATCGATGCCGGAGAGGTCCATCATCTCCCCGGGAGGTCCAAAATTCCCCTTGATGCCACGCCAGTCTCCCGAGAGCCGCTTGGTGTCGCTTTCGCACATCGCGACGACTTTGACACCCTTGATCCGCTGGTACGCGAGGTAGTGGATCATCCCCATGAAACCGATGCCCGTGATGCCGACTCTGACCATGGGATGAAAGCACTCCAGACGCGAGGGATTGTTTTCGTAGCGGACCAGGCGTCATCTTAACGCCGGCGCAAGGGACAAATAAGCCCAGGGGTGGCCACCACGGGCTCTCTGTGCTTAGAGGACTCGGTGCGGCCTCCCCTGGGATCGCGCACCGTGCCATCCCAGTGAAGGCCGCTTGCGGCTTGGTGGATGGAAATCGAGTCCGTGGCGGCCATCCGTGGGCTTGGTGTGGGCGAGGAATCGGCGGCGTTGGCGCTTGTTGGCCCCCTGGGATTGGCGATTGCCGTTCGGTATATTTGTGCGCTTCGTCGCCAGCCCACAGCGGCGAGTTTTGCAGAGAAATTCACTGGCCGGCTGGCGGTTCTCGCCGGTGCGGCTTTGCCATTTTCAGGAGTTACGACTGTGCCTATCCGCGTTGGTATCAACGGCTTCGGCCGCATCGGCCGCCTGGTGTTCCGGAATCTGGCCGCCCGGTCTTCCGAGTTCGAAGTGGTCGCCATCAACGACCTCACCGACAACAAGACGCTGGCGACGCTGCTGAAGTACGACAGCACGCACGGCCGCTTTGACGGCACGGTCGCCTACGACGACGCCTCGCTCACGGTGAACGGGAAGAAGATCAAGGCCCTCGCCGAGCGCGATCCGGCCAAGCTCCCCTGGGGCGAGTTGAATGTCGACGTCGTTGTCGAAAGCACGGGCTTCTTCACCGCCCGCGCCGATGCCGCCAAGGGCAAGGCCGGTTACGACACCCACCTCGCCGCCGGCGCGAAGAAGGTCATCCTGAGCGCTCCCGCGAAGGACGGCGCCGACCTGACCTGCGTGCTGGGCGTCAACGACGACAAGCTGACTCCGGCGATGAAGTGCATTTCGAACGCCAGTTGCACGACCAACTGCCTGGCGCCGATGGCCAAGGTGCTGAACGACTCGTTCGGCATCGAGAAGGGGCTCATGACGACGGTCCATTCCTACACGAATGATCAGCGCCTGCTCGACCTGCCGCACGATAACTTGTATCGCGCCCGGGCCGCGGCGATGAACATCGTGCCGACCTCGACCGGCGCGGCGAGCGCGGTCGGGCTGGCGATTCCGGAGCTCAAGGGAAAGCTGACCGGCATCGCGTTGCGCGTGCCGACGCCCGATGGCAGCATCACCGACCTGACGGCCTTGATGAAGAAGACGGTCACCAAGGAAGAAGTGAACGCCGCGATGAAGAAGGCGGCCGAGGGACCGATGAAGGGGATTCTCGAATACACGGAAGACCCGATCGTCTCGAGCGACATCATCGGCAACCCTCACAGCAGCATCTTCGCCGCCGACTGGACGCAGGTTCTGGACGGCAACCTGCTCAAGGTGGTGAGCTGGTACGACAACGAATGGGGCTATAGCTGCCGCACGGTCGATTTGATCGCCCGGGTGGGGAAGATGCTGTAAGACGCGTTCTGCGTCGCAAGTAAAAATCAAAGCCCCGCGATCGCCGGTCGGTCGCGGGGCATTTTCGTTGGCGGCCGAAGTGTCGGATGACTGTAGCCGAGGTCTGTGACCTCGGTGCGGTGGACACCGCGATGGCGTCTTCTCCACCGAGGTCACAGACCTCGGCTACAGACGGAAGGCGACATCGCCTTGATTTGGATTTGAGTGAGTGCTACGACGGCGAGAGAGTGGCGATGAGTTTTCCGTCGCGGCGTCCGGTGGCGATCACTTCGACGAATTGCTTGCGCAACGAAACGTCGCCGGGGAATTCGACTGTCGCATAGCGGCAGGCGGTGCCGAGCATGTGGCCGGGGCGATCGCTGACGGGGGATTCGGCCAAGACGCGGAGCGGGCGGCCGACGAGCGCATCGAGGTAGCGGTCGCGGAGCTTCGTTTCGAGTTGCGTTAATTGCTCCACACGCGCGGCTTTGACCGGGGCTGATACTTGATCGGGATAGAGCGCGGCGTCGGTGCCGCGGCGAGGGCTAAAGGGGAAGATGTGGAGTTTCGAGAAGCCGACACGGTCGACCACGTCGCAAGTGTCGGCGAAGTCTTGATCGGTCTCGCCGGGGAAGCCGACGATGACGTCGGTGGTGAGCGCCGGTTGATCGAGCTCGCTTTGGACCATCTGGCAGCGATCGATGAAACGCTTCGCGCCCCAACGGCGGCGCATGCGGCGCAGTACCGAGTCGGAACCGCTTTGCATTGAGACATGCAGGTGCGGGCAGATCCGCTCGGGATGGGTCTGCATCGCGGCGATCAGCTCGCGCGTGACTTCCGTGGCCTCGATGCTCGAGAGGCGAAGGCGAAAGTCGCCGGGGAGTTGGACCAGGGTTTCCAGCAGGTGCGAAAGCCGGGTCCAGGCGCGCTTGGGGCGATCGCGGTTCCACTCCACGCCGTAGTGGCCGAGGTGGATGCCGGTGAGGATCAGTTCGTGATAGCCGGCGTCGACGAGGCGGCGGACTTCTTCCGCGATGTGCTCCACCGGGCGGCTGGCGAAGTGCGGCCTGACATGCGGGATGATGCAGAAGCTGCAGTTGAGCAGGCAGCCGTCTTGAACCTTTACGTAAGCCCGCTGGCGGCCGGAGTAGTTGGAGATGCCGGTGGGGAGATCGATGACGCCGAAGCGCCCGAAAAGATCGGGGAGTTCGCGCTTGTCGGTGATGACTTCGCTGACGCCGGGGAGCGCCGCGACTTCGTCCGGAGCGCGCGTGGCGTAGCAGCCCATGACGATGATCCGCGTGCCGGGATTGCGCTTGGCGAGTTGGCGAATCGTCTGGCGGCTCTTGGCGTCTCCCTCGGCGGTGACGGTGCAGGTGTTCACGACGCAGAGATCGGCCGATTCGTCCTCCGCGGCATCGGCGAAACCGGCGCGGGCGAGCCCTTCGCGCACTAGCTCGGTCTCGTATTGGTTGACTTTGCAACCGAGGGTGACGGTGCGGAGGGAAGGCATTTTCTGGGAGGAGAAAAGGAGAAAAGGAGAAGAGAATGGGAGAGGACACTATTTCGTGTCGAGGTCGGTGGCGCGGGGGAGGTCGGCCAGGGTGGCGAGGCCGGTGAGCTGGAGGAGGCGCGGGGTGACGCGGTAGTGGGTTTTTTGTTGTTGGCGTTCGGCTTGGAGGAGCTGGCGGCGGACGAGTTGGGCGAGGAGCGCGCCGCTGGGCTTGCCGCGGAGGCGGCTCACGGATTCGGCGTCGAGCGGGCCGCGATAGGCGACGATCGACAGGACTTCGAGCGCCGACGTAGTGAGGCGACGCGCTTGGGCGCGCCCTTGCACCGCGGCTTGGAGATCGTTGAATTGGTTGCGCAACGCGAGGCGATAGCCTGAGGCGTCCGAGAGGATGTGGTAGGGGCAGTCGAGCGCCGTGTACTGCTCGTTGAGCTCAGCGACGAACTGGTCGATCTCCTCGGCATCGACGCCGCGCATCAGCGAGGCGACGCGCGTGGCGCTGAGCGCTCCGCCGTTGGGGTCGCCGACGAAGAGCATCGCCTCGAAGATGCTGCGCGGGGTGACTTCGGCGTTGTCTTCGGCCTGAGCGTCGTCCGCCGCGATCGTCGATGCGTCGGAGGCCGCTAGCGGATCTTCCGGGTGACCCAGCAGTTGGGCGAACGCCGCGCCGAGGTCATCGAGCGTCATGCCCTGCTCGTCGTCGTCGGCGGATGAATTTGCGTGCTTTTCCGACATGCCGTCAAGCGTAAACGTCGCTCCGCTCTCGAAGAATTGCGATACACCAACCCACGGCCAGCCCAATCAATAGCAGGACGCAATACCAACTGCCGAGGACCATGACGAGGTCATGCGGTGATGGGTCTCCGCGAAACACGGCGGCGAGGGCGCTGCCGAATCGCGGCAGCGGCCCGACGCCTCGGGCGGCCACGAGCGTCATTAAAGGCAGGACGATGACAAAGGCCAAGAGTGCCATGAAGCTCGGCAATTGCGATACGACCCAGGTGGTGCTGACACACAGCGCAATCGCGCAAACCAGCCCACCCATGAACCCCCCGATTCCTTCGAGCTGAGACTCGATTCCTTCAATCAGCGAGATCCTGACAAAGACTGCACTGACGGTGCAGACGATCATCAATTGCAACAGGGAATACTGGTTGAGCCGGCGCTTGGGCCTGCGTTTTTTTGGGGGCAGGCGCGGGTAGGTGCTCATCGCGGCCTTCCGTGACAACTACCGTGGCTTGCCGAGCTCGACCTCGAAGGTGAGTTCTTCCGTGCCGCGGCGCAACTTGACGGGCGCTTTGTCGCCGGCCTTGAACTTGCGCAGGGCGTTGTCGAAGTCGTCCAGATTGCCGATCTTGCTTTCGCCGAGGCCAATGATGACATCGCCGCCGAGCAGGCCGGCCTTGGCGGCGGGGCCGTCCTTGGTGACGCCGGTGATGGCGTAGCCTTCCTGGTCCTGAGCGAAATCTGGGATGCTGCCGAAGTAGGGCCGGCTGCCGGAGCGATCGCGGGTCGGTCCGGCGGACGCGGCGACGGCGACGTAACCGGGACGCGTCTCGAGTCTGGCGATTGCTTCCGCGGTGCGGGTGACCATCTCCGCGATTTTCGTCGCTCCGGCGAAGTTAACCTTTTCCGCGTCGTCCGTGGGACGGTGGTAGTCGTCGTGGAGGTCGGTGAAGAAGTGCATCACCGGGATCTCGCGCGGGTAGAACGACGCATGATCGCTGGGGCCGTTGCCGCCTGTCTGCTTGGTCAGCTCGAAGGCGTAGTCGGCGTTCAGGCCGTCGATGATGGGACCGAACTCGGGCGAGGTGTCGACGCCTTGAATGATGAGCTTGTTGTCGCGGAGGCGGCCGACCATGTCCATATTGAGCATGGCGACCGTCTTTTCGAGCGGGAATAGCGGTTCCTTGACGTAATGCGCGCTGCCGTGGAGGCCGCGTTCTTCGCCGGTGAAGGCGATGAAGACGACGCGGCGGCCGAGTTTTTCGGGACGGGCGGCGAGTTGCCTCGCGACTTCCACCAACGCAGCGGTTCCGGAGGCATTGTCATCGGCGCCATTGTGGACGGTTTCGGCGTGGGGGTCGAACGAGCCTTCGCCGCCGAAGCCGAGGTGATCGTAATGGGCGCCGATGACGATCGTTTCGTCGGCGTGCGGGCCTTCGCCTTCGAGCACGGCGACGACGTTCTTCACGGCGGCTTTGACGCGGTTGACTTGCGTTTCGCCTTGCAGACGCCAGCCGGCAAGATCGCGGCTGTGGGGCGTCGGCTTGTCGCCGGCGTCGATCGCGGCTTCCAGCGCGGCGAGCGATTGTCCGGTCGCAGTGCTGACGATCGGATCGAGCGCGGCGCGGGTGGTGTTGAGGATCGGCATCTCGCGGCCGGAGTTCGGGGAACCGCCGTGACGGAAGTTGAGCAGCGTATCGTCGCCCGTGGCGAACTCATCGGAAAGTTCTTTCAATCGCGACGCGAGTTTGGAGACCTCGTCGCGGAAGGCGATGGTTTGCTCCGCGGTGGGAGATTCGACCTCGCGGAAGTCGGCTTCTGCCTTGGACAGGTCGGCGACGGTGTTTTGGATGCGGCTGATGCGCTCCTGGCACGCTTGCTTGACGGCATAGTCGTCGGTGACGAAGACGACCGCCGCGGCGCCATGCTCGTAGGCGTTCGAGACCTTACGCATGAGCGTGGCGAAAGGGGAATCGTCGGTTCCATTGAAGGCGCTGTGCGGATTGGCCTGCTGCGGTTCGTGGCGGAGGATGATGACCGCCTTGCCGTTGACGTCGATGCCGGCGTAGTCGTCGTACCCTTCGTCCTTGGCGGTGATGCCGTAGCCGACGAAGGCGAGCGGGAGATCGAACGTGCCGCCGCCCCCAAGGGCCAGCGGGGTGAAATCGGTGTTGAACTTGAGCTCGACCGGGTGGGCGTTGGCGGCGTCGGCCGGCGGTGCGATCGCGAGGCGTTGCGTTTCGCCGAGTTCGGCGCCGGTGATTAGTTCAAAGTTCTGAAACGGCTTGCCGTCGTAGGGGGACGTATTGAGGCCAATCGCGGTGAATTGCTCGGCCAGGTAATCGGCGGCTTTGTTGAGGCCTTCGGTGCCGACGCCGCGCCCTTCAAGGGCGTCGGAGGCGAGGTACGTAACGGTGTCGCGAAGATGGCTTTCGCTGGAGGGCGTCGGTGCTTCCGGCGTGGTTTCGGCATGGGCTGGGCAAACAAGGACGACCGTGACCGCGAACAGGGAGAACAGCCTCATCGGGCAGAGTTTGCTCACGCGCATGCGCTACGCCTTTGGGGGGGAGGGATTCGATGTGGACGTGGTCGAAGTTGCAACCCTGACGCCCACCGGCCGGTAGTAATGATTGTTCAAGACCCGGTTTGCCGCGTCAACAGTCCACAGGTGGCGAAATGGGGGTGCAGCAGTCCGTTTTGCAGTACCTTCGCCTACGATGGCCACGTTGCCGAACGGATTCAACGCACAGATGGCAAATTCGCTGCGGCCGAGACCCACCTTCGCGGGGGTAGCGACTGTGAAAGACTGTCGCTTTGCAATTTGGGTTCGTAGAATAAAAAGATCGCCCACAGCGAGCTTGTCCGCCGGCTTCGGCGTTTAAGAGTGAGGGACCGCGCTTCGCGCGGGAAGAGCGCCGTGCCGTCGTTATTCGTGATCCGGGGGATCGACCAAGGCTCGAAGTTCGAGTTGCGCACCCCGTCGGTCACGTTGGGGCGCGAGCCGGGGAACACGATTCAACTTCAGGATACGGAGATCTCCCGGCGGCACGCGGAATTGCGGCTGATCGACGGCCGCTATGTGCTCGTTGATCTCAACAGCTCCAACGGCACCTACGTGAATGGCCGCCGGATGGAGATGTCGGAGCTCACCAACGGCGACCAGTTGCAACTGGGGGCCTCGGTGATGCTTTTCACCGGCGCGCCGGACGAGACGACCGGCGCCGCGGCCAAGGACGTCGATATCGTGCAGGGGCGGAACGCGGAAGATCATTCGCGGATTCTTCGCTCGATGACGCAGGAGGAAGGAAGCCGGATTTTCGATCTGGCGCTCGACGTGCCGGGGAGCCCCTGGGTCGCACGGGTGCGGGCCAACCTGCAGGTGATGTACCGCACCGCATTGGCGGTCAGCCAGACGCTCGACATTGAGCAGTTGCTGGCGCGGATCATGGAGTTGATCTTCGAGTGGGTCGAGCCGGACCGCGGCTGCATCATGCTCTACAACGCCGAGGCGCATCAGTTAGAGCCGAAGGTGCGGCGGAACCGGCAAGGCCTCGCGCCGGACGACCGCATGAGCATCAGCCGGACGATTCTCGATTACGTGATTCAGCATCGCGAAGGGGTGCTCACGAGCGACGCGCAGGACGACTCGCGCTGGGATAACGCGGCGAGCATCATGCAGGCCGGCATCCGCGAGGCGATCTGCGTGCCGATGCAGGGCCGGTACGACATCGTGGGGGTGATTTACATCGATACTTCGGTGCCGCCGCGGCAGGCGCTGCGTAGCACGAAGGGGAGCAAGTTCTCCGAAGAACACCTGAAGCTGATGGTGGCGATCGGCCACCAGGCGGCGCTGGCCGTGGAGGACACGCGGTACTACTCCGCGATGGTGCAGGCCGAGCGGTTAGCCGCGGTCGGGCAGACGATCGCCACGCTGTCGCACCATATCAAGAATATCCTGCAAGGCATCCGCGGCGGCAGCTATCTGATCGAGATGGGGCTCAATGACCACGACGAAACGATGACCCGGAAGGGGTGGGATATCGTCGATCGGAATCAGAATCGCATCTCGGCGCTGGTGATGGACATGCTGACATTCAGCAAGAACCGGGAGCCGGAATTGGCGCCTGCGGAGCTGAACGAAGTGGTCCACGACGTCGTGGAGTTGATGACGGTGCGGGCCGGCGAGCTGGGCGTCCTGCTGCGGTTCCTGCCGGGGGACGGCATTCCGACACTCAATTTCGATTCGGAAGGGATGCACCGGGCGGCCCTCAACGTGGTTACCAATGCCATTGACGCCTGCGACAAGCGGGACGACGGCGTGGTGACGGTCCGAACGGAATATGCTGCGGGGGAGACGCTCGCCAGGATTATCGTGGAGGACAACGGCTCGGGGATTCCAGCCGATCAGATCGAGAATATTTTCACGCTGTTTGTTTCCCATAAAGGGGGCCGGGGAACGGGGTTAGGGCTTGCCGTCAGCCAGAAAATCCTCAAAGAGCACGGCGGGCGAATCGTGTGCGAGAGCCAGGTCGGCGAAGGAAGCCGTTTCACGCTAGAATTCCCTGCAACGGCGCCGAGCGCCTCCTCGGTCCGGGCAACACTGCCGCGAGGCACGGTCGACGGCGAGGAGTGGGGAGAGAACGAGCCGGCGGAGACCGGCGCGGAATGACGCGACCGAAGCACCGGTGGTTCGACGGCGCTGGCAGGATTCACGAGCGGTACTTTATGCGCTACAGCCTTTTCTTTTTGCTGCTGCTCGTCGTGGCATCGCCGCCGGGCTTTTGCGTGGCGGAGGGCCTACCGAACGACGTCGCCCAGCAGATCGCCGACCTGCGATCCGACGATTATTTCACGCGCGAGAGGGCGACCGAGGCGTTGACCGAAGCGGGCGTGGAGGCGATTGCGCCGTTAGTCGAGGCCATCGCCGCGGGTGAGTTGGAAACGACGGCGCGGGCGATCACGATTCTGGGGCGCCTCGCGAACGCCGCGGACGCCGAGACCTCGGCGGCGGCGGAGAAGGCGCTCGATACGCTCTCGCTTTCTAGTGAGCCGCTCGTGGCCGGCCGCGCCAAGACTGCGCTGCGCGAGCGGCAGGAAGTGCGGCGCGACAAGGCCGCCGCGAAGTTGCAGGAGCTGGGGGCGAACTTGCAGTTTCAAGAAGGGAAACTGCAAACGGTCATCATGCAAGGCCCCGCGTGGCGCGGCACCGCGGACGATTGGCAACTCCTGCGGTGGTTTCCGGAGATGACCAGCCTGATCTGCCGCGACATGACGCTCGACGACGGCGCGTGGCGGTTTTTTTCGCCCGATTTGAAACTGCAGTACATTTCGCTGAACGAAGTGCGCGTCACTGACGTCGGCCTGGGGCACCTGGAACGGCTGCCGGCCGTGCGCGTGCTGCAGGTCGTCAACGGCGGCATCGGCGATGCGTCGATGCGCGTGATCGGCCAGCTCCCGACGCTGGATATTTTGTACCTGGTGGGTGGAGATATCACCGATGCCGGCATTCAGCAATTGGCGGGATTGAAGAGCCTGCGCAATCTACGGCTGGAGCGACTGCCCCTGACCGACGCTTCGCTGGAAACGATTTTGCAATTGCCGAACCTGGAATGGCTCGATTTGAATCGCTTGCCGGAATTGAAAGGCGAGCCGCTGAAGAATCTGGGAGCGCTCACGCGGTTGCAATACTTATTTGTCAAATATTGCCCTGTGGGAGAAGCGACGCTCGAGGGGATGCAAAAGTCCGCATCGTTGATGGATGCGCGGCTGTATGGGACAAATATCAGTATCGAGGCGGCCGATAAGTACGCCGCGGCGCACCCGGGCGTGCGCTTCGATCATCGCGCCGGCGGACTGCTCGGCGTGTACGGGACGCCGAATATTCAAGGCTGCCTCTTGCAGGAGGTGCGTCAGGGGATGGGGGCCGCGAAGGCCGGGATTGAAGTCAACGATTCGATCACGCATTTCAACGGCGCGCCGATTAACGACTTCGACAGCCTGCGGGCAATGATCCGTTCCAAGCCACCGGGCGAAGTCGTGGAGATTCGCGGCAAGCGCAAGGGGGAGGATTTCACCAAGCTGGTGACGCTGAGCGAGGATCAGGAGTAGCGGCCTGTAAGAGGCGCCTCCAACGCCAATGCGTCGGACGCCGGGGATTTCGACGGCGAATTGATACCCGCGTCGCTTCCATCGGCGACGGAGTCCCCTCCTACAGGGCTTGCGACTCTCAATTCGTTACGCCTTGAGTTGTTCGTCGTGGCGCATGTGGCTAGGGGGTTGGTCGGCGCGGTGGACGTTGGCCAGGGCGGCTTTCGCGCCGGCGTGTTGTTCCACGTCGTTGTCTTCCCATTCGATCGAGACCGCGCCGGAGTAGCCGATACGGTTCAGTTCGACCATCAGCTCTTCCGTGCAGGTGGCGTCACGGGCCGTGCCGGCGGTGACGAAGTTCCAGCCGTTGTGGCGGTCGCCCATCGGCTGGTGGCCGCCGAGGCGACCGTTGCGGGTGTAGCCCTTGATCACCTGCACGCCCTTGATGTGGGCGCAGTGAATGCGGTGGCCGTGCGTGCGGATGAAGTCGACGCCGGAAACGCCCTGCCATTCCATATGCGAGCAATCGAAGTTAAAGCCGGCCGCTTTCTCGAACCCGGCGGCGTCGACCGCGGCGAGGTATTGCCCGGCGCTGGTGATATCGCCCATGGCGCGCTCGCTGGGATGGCACTCCAGGTCGTAGGTGGTGCCGTACTTGAGGCAGGCCTCGAAGACCGGCGCGAAGCGCTCGACCAGCAGGCCGAGACTGACTTCATAGACGTCCGGAATCGGGAATCCGCCGAGCGACTTGGGCAACGGCGGAAAGAGGAACCAGTGGCTCCAGCAATGCGCCGGCGAGCCGACGAAACCGCTCACCGGTACGGTGCGGTTTTCCAGCTTGCCGATGAAGTGCGCCAGGCGGACTGTGTTCACGAGCGCCGTCGTGGCTTGCTTGCGGGCGATATCGGCGACGTGTGGCGGGACGAAGTAGGGATCGGTCCGGGGCGGCTCGTTGCCTTCCTTGCGCCAGGAGGCGTAGGCGGCGACCGATTCCCCGCCGAGAAACTGGAGCGTCTTGGCGCTCGGCTCGTCGCCCAGGGCCTGGCCTTGGAGGTGCGCGGCGAGGGAGAAGATTTCCAGGCCGCGCGATTTGGCTTTGG
>CAZUBB010000028.1:18974-20642 GCA_964618485.1 uncultured Pirellulales bacterium | reverse complement strand
TACTTGGCCGCGCTGGCGTCGTCACCGCAACGGCCGAGGTCGAGTTCCCAGCTCGCCTCTTCCCAGCCGTCGAAGCCGGTGGCGGCGATCCAATCGAGCCACTTGGTCTCGTCGACATTGCCGAACTGGCCGCGAACCAGGCCAATCTGGTGATACGAATGCTTGCCAGGACGATGGGCGGCGGTTTGGTGATGTCCGGTCATGGTGAGCGCTGGGTTGGTGGGTGGCGATGAGGTTGCCCGCGAAACACGCTAAATACGCGAAAGGGGAGGACTGGATATTGTCCACGGAATACACGGAAGGGGAGAGGAAAAAGGGGGCAGGACGATGAGCCTTGTTCGCTACCCGTTCGGCGGCGCGCCCTAGTCCTTTTTCCGTGTCGTTCTGTGTGTTCCGTGGACAAATTCTCCCGCTCGCTAGCTCGGGTTGGGCTCCGGTTTTCGCGTGTTTGGCGTGTTTCGCGGGCAGGTGATCCGCCATGCTAGCGAGCGGAAAAACGGGTGTCAACGAGCCGGAAACCCTTGCTGGTAAAGGCGTTTAGTTCGCACCGTGGCCTAGGCAACGAAGGAGGGCCTGGCAAAATGCGTGGAATAGACGTCTTTCTGGCCGATATTTCATGCAAGCGGCCGCCGAAGGTACGATGCAGGGCAATATGGCTGGCGAAAATCTCGATCTCGTTTCGCAGTCGGACGGCGGCGCGCGCGGCGCGGATGCGGGGCGGCGCTTCGTGGGGATTCACTTCGCCTGCTGCGATCGGTACGCCCGGGTATATATCAATCGCGACGAGTCAGCCTACCTGGGGCGTTGCCCGAGGTGCCTGCGGCAGGTGCGATTGACCGTGGGGCCGGGGGGGACCTCGGAACGGTTTTTCACCGCGTATTGAGCGAAACGGCGGAATCGCTTAGGATTCCCGCGCGAGTTTGGCCCGCGAAATACGCGAAAGGGGAACTGAAGGGAGAGTTTTTCCACGGAACACACGGAACGACACGGAAATAGGAGGAGAGGCGAGACGCCGTTTTGCATTTTTCCGTGTTATTCCGTCTGTTCCGTGGACAACTTCCTTCGCCTTCGGTTTTCGCGTAGCCCATTTCGCGTGTTTAGCGGACAGTTCCTCTTTCACAACATGCCTCAGCCTCCTCATGGATATCGACGTTCAACGCTGCACGCGGCATTGCGTGACGACCGGGCGGCGGTTGGAGGATGGCGAGGAGATTTATTCGGCGCTCGTGGCGCGTGGCGCGGCGCTCGAGCGACTCGATTACTCGGCCGAGGCCTGGGCAGGGCCAGGGAGCGAGACGATTGCCTGGTGGAAGTCGCGGATTCCGATGCCAGGAGCGCAACGGGCGCGCTGGGCGCCGAACGAAGTGCTGCTCGAGGTGTTTCAGGAGTTGCTCGCACGGCCGGAGCAGGCGGATAAGTGTTTTGTGATCGCGCTGCTGCTGGTGCGGCGGCGGATTTTGCGATTGGAAGATACGGAGAAGACCGAGGACGGCGCCGAACAGTTGGTGCTGTACTCGCCGCGCGAGGAGAAGACGTATCAGGTGCCGGTCGTAACACCGGAAGCGGGACGCATCGAGGTGATTCAGAGTGAGTTGGAGCAGTTGTTGTTTGCGGGGAGCGAGACGGTGGCGCCGCCGGTGAAGGCGTAGCGACGGTGCGATTGATGTG
>CAZUBB010000028.1:11774-18874 GCA_964618485.1 uncultured Pirellulales bacterium | reverse complement strand
GTGCCACAACAAACGGTTGTGCCACAACAAGGTGTGTGGTTCGAAACGCGTAGCAAGGATGCTGACGTGGGACGGGGCTCCGCGATTTGGCTGTGGGTGGTCGTGACGCTGGTGTGCGCCGGCGGTGCGAGTTGTCCGCGCGTGGCTGAGCCATTGGCCGCGAATCCGCAGCCGGTGTTCGGGCCGGCGCCGACGCTCGAGGAGTTGGCCCGAGTCGTCAACGAGAACAGCACGAAGGTCCGGGCGCTCAGTGCGCCGGAGGCGAAGATCAGCGTGCCGGGCCACGCGTTGCTCCCTTCGGTGAAGGCCAATCTGGCCTGGGAGCGGGCCAAGCATTTTCGCCTGACCGGGGAGACGGCGCTGACAGGTCCGGAAGTGGACCTCGGCAGCAACGACGAGTTGTTCTGGATCTGGATGAAGCAATCGGCGCAGCCGTCGATTCTCTACTGCCGGCATCAGGAGTTTCCTTCGACCGAGTTCGCACGCGTATTTCCGATCGATCCGGAGTGGTTGATTGACGCGTGCGGCTTGCCGATCATCGATCCGAACCGCCAGCACTACGGGCCCTATTTGCTGGAGACCGCGCCGGGCGAGAACACGCGCTATGGCTTGTACACGATCATTCAAACGCCGCGCGGGCCGGTGACGAAGACGATCGTCATCGACGGCATGACCGGCTGGGTGGTGCAGCAGTCGCTGATCGAATCGTCGGCGGCCGGCGGGCAGGCGTTCGCCATCGCCGTAGCGGAGGACTTTCAGCGCGATGCGCTCACGGGGGCGTTTGCGCCGCGGACGATTCGCCTGCAATGGCCGCGGCAGCAGTTTGCGTTGGAAATCGACCTTGGCGCCGTGCGGATGAACGAAGCGGCAGCGCTGGACGCTAGCAGTTGGACGCTGCCGCAGTACGAGGGCGCAGCTCTGGTGAATCTGGCCGATCCGCGGGTGCGCATCGCGGAGATCTTCCCGCCCGTGCCGCCGCCGCCCGCGCAGGCCGCTGCGCCTGCCCCTGCGCCGCGCACGCCGTTTGGTTTGTTTGATTGGCTGCTGCCGCGCGACTAACGCTGCAGAGTGAGTCGCGATGAACGCCCTTGCGGCGGCGGGTGAGCGTGGGGCACAATGGCGGCCGCTCTGCTGCGATGGTTTACTCCGGGCTCTGACGCTTCCGGCTCCTCAGGAAAATGACGGATCGCTTATGGCCAACGCCAAGATTGACATTCTGGGGCCAGAAGAAATCCCGCTCGTGGCGGGGCTCTATAACCAGATTTATCGCCCACAACGCGACGCGGCATTTTTGCGTCGCCGGTTTTTGGGGCGTTACAACGTGCTGATGCTGGCGGCCACGTTGGATGACAACCCCGTGGGGTTTTTCGTCGGCTTCGAGTTAAAACCGAATGCCTTCTTTGCCTGGCTTTACGGCGTGTTGCCGGACTATCGCCGCGCGGGCGTGGCATCGCAACTGATGGGCGCGGTGCATGAATGGGCCAAGCAACAGGACTACGAGAGCATTCGCTTCGAATGCCACAACCAGCACCGGCCGATGCTGCATATGGCGATCGCGCAGGGCTACGACATCATCGGTATCCGCTGGGATCCGGACCGACAGCAGAATCTGGTGATCTTTGAGCGCAACTTGATGAACGAGTGAGGATTTTTCACCACAGAGTCACAGAGAACACGGAGGGGAGGGGCGTTTTTTTGAACCGCGGAGGCGCTGAGACGCGGAGGGGAGAAGTGAGAGCGATGAGTGGGGTTGCTTGGCAGATCATCGTTCCTCTTTCCTCTTCTCTCTACGTCTCAGCGCCTCCGCGGTTCAAATTGCTCGGCTACTCCGTTTCCTCTGCGCCTCTGTGGTGAATTCCGAACCGAAACCATCGCCGCATTTCAATTCATTCCTTGCCGACGGAGCGTAGTTGAATTATGGCCAAGACGACTTGTCCCATTACGCGGGAAGAATTTCGCAACCTGGCGCAGGCGATTGAAGCTTCGATCGGCGGCAGCCCGCAATTGGCCGAGGTGAAGGAGTTCTCCACCGGCTCGCTGGGCTGGTATTTGAACGGCAAGATGCCGCTGAAGATCGGCGACAAGGTGGTCAGCGTGCAGATCGGGCTGAACCTGACGATCGTCGGCTCGAAAGAATTGCCGGCCGACTGAGCGCGAACTCGCGCCGATGCAACGCCAAAACTCCGAGCGCGCAAGGTGCGACTCGGAGCGTGGCGGAAACGCTGTTCCGGGCGCTTCCGAACGAGTTGTGGCGAACGCTCGGTTCGTTAATTGGACTGAATGTTCGGATCCAACGTGGCGGCAGGCGCGGTCGTCGGTCCACTTGTGGCACGATTCAATTTCAACTTGCTGCGCTTCAGTTCGATTTCGGCGCGGCGTACCGCTAAGGCCGCCAGCTTCTGCTTGCTTTCGGGGATTGCGCCTGGCACCGAGTTGTTCTGTGAGACAATCGCGTCCCACTCCACCTTCTTTTCCTGATAGTTGATTTCCGCCAACTCCACGTCGGATTTCAGCATTTCAATATCTTCGGTGGTGGCCAGCGTCCATCCATGCGCGACCGCCGGAGCGGAGACGGCCTCAGTGGAAAGTCCACCACGCCGGGCCGGGGCTGGGACGGCGGCTGCAGTAGTCGCGGCCGCGGGACCTTCGACATAGTCAGCGACTGGCTGATAGGTACTGGCTTTATTGGGGCTCAGGTCTTCGTTGGTGAGCTTGTAAACGATCACCTGCGATGTGCCGTCGGGCTGGCGAATCGCCAGGCGGAGATGTTTTCCCTGCTGCAGAATCTCCATCGATCCGCCATGCGGCAGTGAGACCACCTGCGCGGTGTTGACGGGCGCCGCATCGAGCGTCAGCGTCGTTCGCGTCGGATCTGCGTCCGTCGTATTGGCTGTCGCATACAGGCGCCCCACGAGCGGTAAGTCGCTCAACGCCTGGGCGCCCGTCTTCTGAGCGGAATCGTCCCCGACGTTCGTCGATGCGGTTGAAACGTTGTCGGCCGATGGCGCGTCGGCGACCGTAATGCTGGAAGTAGTGGCCGGGGCTGCGTCCGCGACCGTGACGGTATCGCTTGTGGTGACGTAGGCCGTCGGAGCGGCATCGGGCGCCGGGGGAGCGTCAGCGCTAGTTGCCACCGGGGTGTTAGCGGCGACCGGCGCGTTGTCCGCCTGGTAAGCTCGGGCGAAGCCGGGAAGGGCTACCGCGGCCAGCAGCGCCGCCAGGAGCGCTCCGCCGGCGGAGAGCCGCCCGTTGGTGCGGGAATCGAAAATCATTGTCAATCTCCTCTGCAAGAAGCGTCGAGAAAACGTCCCCGCACCGAACGCCGGCGCGAAGTGGGGTGCTCTATCGCGTGTGATCGAAAGGTCCAGCAAGCGACGGGCATAGTCGCCGCGCGATTGCTCGGCGTGCGCGAGCGCCAGGGCGTCGCAAGCCAGCTCGCGCGTTTCGCGGAGCCGTCGGCGGATGTACCAGGCGATGGGGTTCCACCAATGGAGAATGAGGACCAGCGTCTCGAACCAAACGACGAGATGGTCGCGCCGCGCGATGTGGGCTAGCTCGTGCGCGAGGATGCCGTCGCTGGCGGCGATTGCGTCGGGTTCGTCGAGCGCTTCGGGCCAGATCAGTTTCGGCCGCGGGAGGCAGGCGACGACGGGGGAATCGACGCGGTCCGAAACGGCCGCGCGGGGCGGCCGGACATGCAGGCGCATTGCGGCGCTGGCAATCGCTGCGCGAAGCAGCGCGGACGGTGGGCGCGACGCACGCAGGACGGAACGCTGCGAGTCGAGGGCGCGGAGCGTGAACGCGAGCATTGCGACGGCGCCAAGCGACCAGGCCGCGAGGACGAGTTCCGAGAACGGTGGCGTGGTGGATGCCGTCACGGTGGGCGCCGGGGGCTCGACCGGCAACGCTTCATCGAGATCGGCTTCGGCGAGCGCGTCGAGCGCATGGAAGTCGATTTCGGTGTCGGGGATCCATTCGGCGTTGACCGGCGCGGCGACGACAGAGTGCGGCACGGCCTCGACGAGCGGCGCTTGCCGGACGGTTGGCTGTGCGGCGAGCGTCAGCTTCCAGGGCCAATCGACGATAGGGGGCGCAACGAGCTTGACTAAGAGCAACAGCCAGAGAAGATGCTGCACCGCGGGGCGCGATCGCAGGCACCGGCAGGCAAGCCAAACGGCTGGTGCGAGCGCCGCGACGGTCAACGTGTTCTGGACGGTCCACCAAAGTGCGGCAGTCATGGTTGGCGCTCGATTAGTGTGAGTGGCCCGGTCGCTCGTTTTTTGCGCCTTCGTCGCCGGCGCGGGCGGAGAGGCGCTCGACGAGCTGGCGGAGCTCGGCGATTTCCTTGGGCTTGAGCTTCTGGCGCTCGGTGAAGGCCAGCAGAAGTGGTCCCCATTGGCCTTCGCAGAGGTCGTCGGCGAGCTCCGCCATGCGCTGCTGCACGAGTTGCTCGCGCGAGACGGCGGCGCGGAAGATGAAGGCGTAGCCGGACTTATCGCTGGCGACGTAGCCTTTTTTTTCCAGTCGTTGCAGCAACGTAATGACCGTGGAACGGGACCAATCGCTGCCCAGTGCGGTCAGCCGCTCGTGAACTTCGCGGACGGCGGCCGGTCCGTCGTCCCATAGGACGCGCATCACTTCGCGCTCGGCGTCGCTGATGGCGGCTCTCGCTTCGGGTGACATCTGCCCTTGCTCCGGGGTAATCGTTTACAAGGTGTCAACGGCCCGTATCTTATCTACGCGATGTAGACAAGTCAATGTCGCGTTCGCGAATTTCCAAGAAAGTTGGAATCGGAAACGAACAACACATCGTCGAGTACGGCGGACGGCCAGTTCACCGCTATGAAATTGGAACGGACAGCAGAATTTTGCGCATTACTGATGATGATCGCGTGATATTTGCGCGATGTTTATCGCCGTGATTTGCAATGCGTGCGCGGGGCGACTAAACTCCTAACCGATTGCGCGCGATTGGGCCCGTGCGCAATTCAAAATGTAGTCGGGAACAAGACGTTCAGACCACCGCAGGTGAAACGAACCACAGCGATCGAATTCAACAAAACACGCGAAGGAGCCGGCAGTGACGTATCCACAGGTGGGCAGCTTGCGGGAGACGGAGTCACGGAATCGATCCAACAGGTCCAACTGGTGCAAAGCAGGGCAAGGCGATGCGGTCTCCCGAGCAGCACGACATCCTCAACTGGAATCGCTCGAGTCGCGGCAGTTGCTCTCGGTAGCGCCGCACGATCATTCCGCTTGGACCGCGGCGCGATCGGCGCATGACGACGCACTTCCGTTTTTCATTCCGCCGCAATCGCATTTGAGCGATGCGCATGGCGGGCTGCTGACCGAACCGGTTGCCGGCGACCCACGGCAGATTGCTGTGAGCTATCTGCGCGCCAACGCGCCGCTGTTGGGCGTGACCCAGGCGGACATTGATACCGCCGTGGTGACCGATCAATACACCGACGCGAAGAGCGGCGTCACGCACCTCTATTTTGCGCAAACGCTGGACGGCCTGCGGGTGGCGAACGCCAATCTGAACATCAACCTCACCGCGGATGGACGAGTGATCAACGCCGGCAGCAGCTTCGTCGGCGGGCTGGATCGCAATTCGACGGCGGTGCGTTCGCCGGCGCTCGATGCGCGGGCCGCGGTGTCGGCAGCAGGCCAGGCGTTTGGCTTGAAGGGTTCGATCACGGTGAGCCCACCCGCTGAGGGCGAAGCGCTGCTGGCTGGCCCGGCGTTTGAGGCGCGGTCGATTTCCCTCGATCGGATTACGCCCCGGCTGATGTACGTGCCGCAGGCGAGCGGTAGCCTGGAATTGTCGTGGAACATGCAGTTGCGCACGCCGGACGGACAGCATTGGTACGACGCGGCGGTGAGCGCCAAGACCGGCGAGTTGCTGTGGGCGTCGGACTGGGCCGACGGGGCTTCGTACAACGTGTTGCCCGAACCGATTGAGAGCCCTCACGACGGCGGGCGGATCGTGGTTGAGAATCCGCACGACCCCGTGGCGAGCCCGTTCGGCTGGCATGACACGAACGGCGTCGAAGGGGCGGAGTTCACGGATACGCGCGGGAACAACGTCTCGGCGCAGGAAGACGCGGATGCAAACGATTCGGGCGGATTTCGGCCCGACGGCGGGGCGGGGCTGGTGTTCGATTTTCCCTTCGACACGGCGCAGGATCCGTCTTCGTATCGCGAGGCGGCGATCACCAATTTGTTCTACTGGAACAACTTGCTGCACGACGTTCATTACCACTACGGTTTCGACGAAGTGTCGGGCAATTTCCAGGTGAACAACTATGGCAACGGCGGTCTGGGAGATGATCCGGTACAGGCGGATGCCCAGGACGGCTCAGGAACGAACAACGCGAACATGTTCACGCCGCCCGACGGGCAACCGCCGCGGATGCAGCAGTTCCTGTTCGATATCACGAGTCCTCGGCGTGACAGCAGTTTGTCGAACGACATCATCGTGCATGAGTACGGTCATGGAGTATCGAATCGCCTGACCGGCGGACCGGCGAATTCCAACGCGCTGAACGCGCTGCAAAGCGGCGGCATGGGCGAAGGCTGGAGCGACTGGTGGTCGTTGATGTTCTCGCAGGATTCCGCGGACACGAAATTCGCCGCCTACCCCGTCGGCACGTACGTGCTGGGGCAGCCGGAGAACGGCCAAGGGATTCGGCGTTTCCCGTACAGCTTCGACATGTCGATCAACCCGCTGACGCTCGGCATTTACAACCAAAGCGCCGAGGTGCATGACTCGGGCGAAATCTGGACGTCCGCGCTGTGGGACATGAACTGGTTGTTGATCGACAAGTATGGCTATGAGCCGAACATTGCTCTGGGCTACCAAGGGGAAGGGAGCGCGGGGAACCTGTTGGCATTGCAGTTGGTGATGGACGGGCTGAAGCTGCAGCCAGCGAATCCGACGTTCACGGACGCGCGGGACGCGATCGTGCTGGCGGACGCGGTGCTGACCGGCGGCGCGAACGCGAAGGAGATCTGGACGGCGTTCGCGCGGCGCGGCTTTGGCTTGAGCGCAGACGTCGACGACGGCAGCGGCGCCGACTACTTCACGGTCATCGAGG
>CAZUBB010000028.1:9119-11764 GCA_964618485.1 uncultured Pirellulales bacterium | reverse complement strand
GGCGTTCGACATGCCGATCTTTGATCTGCACGTCACCACGACGTCGCCGGCCGACGGCGAGATCGTCGGCGTGCCGCCGACGGTGTTCAACGTCGACATGTCGCAGGTGTTCGATCCGAACACGGCCGACGCCGCCGATTTCAAGGTCAACGGCGTCTCGGCGTCAGCCGTGCAAGTGTTGGACTCGAACTCTTTGCGATTCACGTTCGCAGCCAGCCCGGTGACGGTGCAGGGGGCGCAAACGATGACGATGGCGGAAGGGGCGCTGTTGCGGGCCAGCGACGGCGCGGATTCGCTCGATTTCTCGCGCACGTTCCGCTACGACACGTTGCGGATGGCGGTCACGGCCACGGCTCCCGCTGCGGGCGCGAGCGTCGTGCTGCCGATGACTTCGGTCGACGTCAACCTGAACGAGGCGTTCGATCCGGCGAGTTTACAGACGACGGACCTGTCGTTGAGCCATGGCCAGGTGACCGGCGTCGAGGCGGTCGATAGCGATACGGTTCGATTTCACGTCGGCGGGCTGAATCGCGAAGGAACGCTGTCGTTCCAGTTCGCCGCGGGCGCGTTCACCGATGGGTTCGGCAATCCGAGCCTCCCGTATTCCGGCGCATGGGAACTCGATTTCGGCACCGTGCCGTTCAGTGGAGAGTTTCACGCCGTGTCGCCATACGGGGCCTTGGCCTACGAGGGGGATACCTCGGGCATTATCGGCGTCAATGGCGACACCGACACCTTCACCTTGTCGCTCGAGGCGGGACAGACGATCGCATTTCGCGGCACGAGCGATGCGGGATGGCAGCCCCGTTTGACGTTGCGCAATGCACAAGGAGGCGTCGTGGCCTCAGGGGGCGGCGGCGCGGACGGCGTATTGCTGCTGCCGGCGGTCGCGATCGCCGCGGCGGGAGATTACTCGATCGAGATTGGCGCGCCGGCAGGTCGCATCGGCGCTTACGCCGTGGCGGCGCTGTTGAATGCCGACTACGAAACGGAGTTGCTTGGCGGCGCGACCAACGATACGCGGGCGACGGCGCAATCGCTGGAGGGTCTGTTCAATAGTCCCGATGGCGTCGCTGAACGAGCGCTGGTCATGGGACGCGCCCCGTCGGCGGGAGATATGCCGGTGGAAATTGAGCCCAATCAGACGACGTCGACGCCGAACTCGCTGAGCGGCAACTTCATTGCGTCGCCGGAGGGCGGCTATCAGTTGTTCATCGACGGGGAACAGAACAACTCCACCGACGTGGACTGGTTCAACTTGGGAACGCTGGACGCCGGCGACATCGTGACATTCTCGATGTCGGGCTCGTCTTCGGGACGCGGCGGGCTGATCGACCCGATCATGTTCCTCTACCAGATGATCGGCGGTGTGGCGAACTACGTCGCGGGCAGCGACGATGACGGTCCCGGCTACGATCCTCTGTTGTACCGCTTTGTGATTCCTTCTACCGGCGTTTACATGGTGGTGGCCGAAGATTACGGCGGTTTTGAAACCGGATCGTATGACCTCACGGCGTACCTGGAGAACGTGGGGAGTGCGCCGCTGACGGGTGGATCGGCGATCAGCGAAGTCGAAGGGAATAACGGTCCTGAGACCGCCACAGACATGTCGACCAGTTGGCGTCCTGTCGTGCGGCAGTCGATCACGGCGGGGACAATCGCCTCGTTCGACGACATCGACGTGTTCCGCGCGACGTTGAGCGCCGGCGATCTGGTGACCATCGACGTGCAGGGTTTCGACGGCTTCCAGCCGTACATCGAGCTCGTTCCGTCGCGCGGCGTCGTGGTGTCCGATACAGGCTTCAACGGCCGGGCCGGCGTGTACACTTATCGCGCGCCAAGCGGCGGCAGCTACTTTTTCCGCGTCAACTCGGGGTTCGGCGCAGGGGACTACGAGTTGCGCGTGGAACTTTCCTCGGCGACGCCCCCGCCGGCGGCAGCCGTCACCTCGGATTACTACTCCGTCGACTTGGAATCAGGGCAATCCCTGTCGCTGTTGATCGATGCGACCGACGATCGGCCGATCGAGCTCGCGTTGCAGGATGCGCTCGGTAACGTCCTGGCGGTCGGCGCAGCGGAGGGGTTCGGCACGGATCTGTCGATCAGCGATTTCGTGGCCCCGGCGGCCGGTACGTACTACGTCGCCATTGAGGCCAATCGCGCCCCGGGTTACCGGCTGCTGGCGGCGCGGGACGTGACGATCGAACAGGAATTGAACGACGCGATTTCCGAAGCGCAGCTCGTGGAGTCGCGCGGCGTAGGAGGCTCGCAGCGGGTGCTGGGGCGTTTGGCGCCGTCGACGCTGGAAGTCACCACGTATTCCGAGTTGCCGTTTCAATCGGTCGACAATCTGAACTTCAACCACGTCACTTACGACTTCAAGATCAACGGCATCGATTCCTTCGACGCCTACTTTGGTTCGTTTGGGCCGGGCGTCACCAAGTTTGGGGATGGAATCGGCGTAGAGGGATCCGCGTCCGGAATTCTGGCGTTGGACTTTGAAGCGCCGACGTCGACCTTGCAGTTCGGCATTTTGCTGAGCACGTTCGGAACGATTCCTGACGGCGTGGTGACGAGTCTGTTCGACGAGGCAGGCGCATTGATCGCGACGGTTCCTTTGGAGCTTCGGGATGAGGGATTCTTCT
>CAZUBB010000028.1:0-9109 GCA_964618485.1 uncultured Pirellulales bacterium | reverse complement strand
TCCGAGGCGCTCTTCTCGTATCAAGGCGCCCCCGTTGCGCGGGCGGAGCTCGATTTCGCTCAGGAATTCGCGGTGAGGTTTTTCCTCGACAACCTGAAGTACGAGTTTGATCCGGACGTCGACCTCTTCCCGGTGACGGTCGCGGAGTTGGGAACGCTGATTCTCGAAACCGAGACGCCGGGGGATGCCGCCGGGGCGCCATCGAACGCGCTCAACCCGCGGCTGCGGTTGCTGGACGCGCTGGGCAACGTGGTCGCCGAGGACGATAACTCTGCCGCGGACGGGCGAAACGCCCGGTTGGAGTTTGTGATTCCGCGGGGCGTGAACACGTACTACATCGAAGTAAGTCCGGCCGAGAGCGGCGCGGCTTCGCGCGGCGACTACCTGCTCCACATCACGAATCCCGCGTCGATTCCTGCGCCGTTTGAGGTCACTGCGGTGACTCCCGCAGACGGCGAAAAACTGCGGTACGCGCCGGCTACGATCGACGTGACGTTCGGCGGCAACTTCCTGGTGTCCTCGTTGAGCGCCTCGGACCTGTTGCTCGATGGCGTTCCCGCGACCGGCATGACGTTGGTTGACGGCGCTCGCGTGCGATTTGCCTTGCCGCCCGGGATCGCCGAGGGAATGCACACCATCACGATCGAGGCCGGAGCGCTGAGCGATCTCCAGGGGACGCCGCTGGCGGCGTTTTCCAGCCAGTTCGAGCTCGACTTGACCGCTCCGCGCATCGTGGGTTCGAGCATCGCCCCGGGCGACGTGCTGCCCCTTGGCAGCGCCAACTTCACCATCACGTTCGCCGAACCGATGCTCGTTGCGAATTTGTCGGCGGACGACTTGTTCCTGTCGGGAACGTACAAGCCCAACAGCATTTTGCCGACGGCCCTGGCGTGGGATGCTTCCGGTACGATCCTGAGCGCACAGTTCAACGGTCTGTGGGAGGACGACTTCACGTTGACCTTGCTTTCCGGGGACGGCGCGTTCGAGGACGTGGTCGGCATCGACATGGATGGCGAGATCGGCGCATTCCCGGTGCCGCCGAACCAAACGGGGGACGGGATTGAAGGCGGGAGCCTGCAATTGCCCTTCCACACCGACGTGGTCACGGGACCGTTTCCTGTGCCGCTGAAGCCCGTGGGTCCGCGCGGATCGCTCTCATTTGGCGGTCTCGTGGAAGGGATTATGAGCTTCGCGGACGATACGGATGAATTGGTCATCAACCTGGAAGCCGGGCAGGTACTGACGTTGACGGCAGCGGTGCCGAACATGCAGTCGTCCTTCAGCTTGCGCGGTCCGAATGGCGCCTTGCTCGGTACCGCCTCGGCGACGTCGGTCGGCGGAGAAGCGGTATTGCGAACGCGTCCGGTGGCCACCGCCGGGCAGTACACGATCGCGTTCTCGACCATCAACGGCGCCCTGGGGCCGTTCTCGCTGCGGGCGATGCTGAATGCCGACCTGGAGATGGAGCACCATGGCGGGACTACGAATGGCGAACGTGCTTCCGCGCAGAATCTGAGCGGCGCGTTCATCGACGTAGGCGTCGGCGCCTCGGCAGCCAATGTGCTGGGGCGTGCCGATTTGCCGACGGGCTTACTGCCCGTGGAGCAGGAGCCGAACAACAGCTTGGAGTCGGCGAATGTGGCGTCGTCGAACTTCGGCCCGGCGACGGAACGTTATCAATTGAGCATTCAAGGCGAGTTGACCGGCGGCCGGACGGGCGTTGACTGGTACGCGATCGGCTCGATGAACGGCGGCGACGTACTGACCGTGAACGTGGCGGGGGCCGGCTCAGGACGCGGCACGCTCGCCGGCGCGCGGTTGGAGTTGTACACCGGGAATGCGGCGTCGCCGATCCTGGTGTCCAGCGATAGCTTCGGCAGCGGTTCGGGCGGCGACGCCTTGATCTCGCAATACGCGGTGGTCGGCCCCGGCTCGTACTATGTCGCGGTAATTTACGACGGGTTCAACGTCGGCTCGTATGCGTTGACGGTGCTGCTGGAGAACACCGACCGCGGGCCGCGAACGGACCAAACCTTGGAGGCGGAGGTCGAGCCGAACGATACGGCCGGAACGGCCAACGTGGCGTCGGCGTCCTGGCGGTCGCTGAATTATCAGTCGGCCACCCGTGGCGAAATGTCCGCCGTTGATTCGGACCAGTTCGCCTATGACTTCCAGGCCGGCGATCTGGTGACGACGATTGTCAACGTGTTCAACGGCTTCCCCGATACCCGGCTGACCTGGTGGGGTCCGGACGGTGAAGTTCTGGGATTCGACGACGGCTTCAGTGCGCTCTTTGCCTCCGATTCCGCCTTGTTCGGTTTAAGAATTCCGGCGGCGGGGCGCTATACGCTTGAAGTGCAAGGAAGCGGCGGTGGCGGCTACTTCGCGAACGTCTTCCTGGCGTCACCGACAGCCCCGCCCGAGCCGTCGCCTTCGAGGGACTACTATCGTCTGCAACTCGCGGCCGGCGAGACAATCGCGGTGGCCTTGAAGGCCTTCACGGGCGCGGACAGCGATTTCTCGATCGAGAACGCCGCGGGCCAGACGTTACTCTCTTCGAGCCTGTCGACCGACAACTTCGGCAAGGTGATTCCTGCATTTGTCGCGCCCTCGGCCGGCGTCTATTACGTTGTCGTGAACGGCAGTACGGGCGAAGAGTATTCGCTGTCGGTCGTCAAGTCGGCCGGACTTGATTTGGAGGAAAACGACTCGCGCGCCACGGCCCAGGCCGTGCCGAGTTCTGGCGTGGTCCTCGGCGCCATTCGCGCCGGAAACTCCCGATTGTTCGCGGTGGCGGCGGATGGAAGCAGTGCGATTGTCGAGCTCGATCCCGTCACCGGCGCCGAGATCAATCGCATCACAGTCCCCGGCGGCGCCTCGGGCGGTCCCGACGGCCTGGCGTTTAGCGGCACGAGCCTGTTCTACATCAACGGTTTCGGCTCGCAGGAGCTGTACGAGATCGATCCTGACACCGGGGCGATTCTGGACGTCGATTACTATGGCTTCGGCAATTTTGATTCGCTGGCCTATTTGAATGGCCGAGTCTACATCGGCGATTACGGCTTCAGCATGTTATATGAAATCGACCCCGAGGCCGACACGCTGATCAAGTCGATTCCTGTCAGCGGCTATGCAATCGTCGGCGGAATTGCGGGCGCCGCGGATCCGGATCGGATCATCGCCACCGCGGACTACGGCTTGACCGTGATCGAAATCGATCCCGTCACGGGGAGCGTGACACCGTTGTTCAATGCGTTGAACGTTTATGGCGGCGTGGCGGTGGTGGGGGATGAAATCTATCTCGGCAGCCTTTACGCCGGACCAGTCATCGACGTCTACACCCGCGCCGGCGCGTATACCCGTACCATCAATACGCCGTTCGTCATGTCGGCGTTGGGCGGTGACGCCAGCAGCCCGAATGACGACTGGTATCGCTTCGACGCCGTCGCCGGACAGATTCTGTTGGCCTCGCTGACCACGCCCGGAGATCGGCCTGGTGAGTTCGACAACCGGCTGAATCCGGCCATGGAGCTGTACGACTCCAACGGACAACTCGTGGCGACCAATTACGCGGGACCGGACGCGCGCGGCGGACCTTTGTCGCGCTTCACGCCCGCCGGCGGCACGTTTTATTTGCGCGTTTTTTCGGCCGCGAACAGCGGCGAGTACGTGCTCCACCTGCGAAATGTCGAGGTGCCGGCTGGCGACACCGACTTCGACGGCGACGTCGATCTCGACGACCTGAATAACGTGCGCAACAACCTGGGCGGCACAGGCGGCGGCGACACCGCGCCGTTTGACGGTGACGTCGATCTCGACGACCTGAACAGCGTGCGCAATAACTTCGGCTACAGCGGCGCGCCGCCCGCCGTGAAAGCGACGCGGACGCTGCAAGGAGTACGGCGTACGGAGGCGGTCGATGCGCTCTTTACCGCGCGAGAGCAGCGGTCGAGCAGCCAATCGGCCGACGAGCTGTTTGCGCTGATCGGAAGAGAGGAAACGCGGCTGCTCGGCAAAAAGGTCGGACGCCGCGGCGTCTAATTGGCGCGGGTGCCGGGGGCAGGGGCAAACAAGTCGACGTATCGAAGTCCCATCGGCTGGGGCTGCGGCAGTTTTGTTCTGAGTACGCCGCGATGCCCCAGCGTGTTCGGCGAAGATACTGCAAATGCCCGCCCCAGCCCCAGGCACCCTGCGTAGACGCCGATCAGTGATGGAGATGGACTTCATTTCCGGCAGCCGCCGGGGGCGCCGCTGCGGGCGTGCGCCCCGGCGCCTGTGTAAGATGGAAGTACGAGCGCGGCCGCATGGGCGCCGAGGCCGCGTGCAGCAGTAAGATGCGGCGGACTTCCAGCACCGCGAGCGGGTGTTGATGCACGCGGGAATGGTCGGCCTGGATGACGACTTCGGAGTCGATGCCGTCGAGGTGTGCGCTTTCGTACGAAACGACGCCGTCGGTGCCGGCCGCGAACTTGCCGACGATCCCTTCATCCGGCAGCACGCCGATCACGTTGTGAAAATGCACGCCCGGCGCCGGCTTG
Organism: uncultured Pirellulales bacterium; assembly: GCA_964618485.1. GTDB lineage: Bacteria > Planctomycetota > Planctomycetia > Pirellulales > JALHLM01 > JALHLM01. Next base: position 4,571 of record CAZUBB010000028.1, on the reverse strand, counting down.
GCGGAGACAAGCACCGGTAAGAGCGGCGAGTCGGGCGCGAGACTGTCGAGGCTCGTCTTGGCATAGCGGAACGACGGATCGCGGAACAGGTCCGGATTGTCGCGTTGTAGCTCGTCGCTGCCTTGCATGAGCATCGTGGGGAGCGTGATCAGCTTGCGGCCCAGGTAACGTGTCGTTTCGTTCGCGAATTCGCTGCCGCGATGCGGCGTGCCGATGGTGATGACGCGTTTCACTGACGGATTGGCGTGGAAGTAGAACGTCTCGCCGAGCACTTCCCGCGTTTCCGGGCTGGCTTTCACGAGGTGGAACGGCTTTTCGGAGACGGCGTTCCAAAATTCGTTACCGCTCTCGACCGCCTGTAGCTTGGAGATCAGCCCTCCCATGCTGTGGCCGACGAGGACCATCTGGTCGAGGCTTCCTTCGCGGTGTTCCGGATCAATGGTGCCGCGCATCGCCGCGAGGCCTTGCCGTAACTGCGCGGCGCTGTACCAGAACGGCTGTCCCGTCGGGTAGAGATAGAACCAGAACTGATAGCGCGAGCGGATGTTGGGATCGCTCCGCAGATCGTTGAACATCTCCATCCACGTCAGCGGGCTCGACCAGAGGCCGTGCACCATCAGCACAGGGATTTTGCCCGGTTGATAGGGTTCCAACATGTAGAGCCCGGCGACCGCGGCGGTCTTGTCGGGCCGTAGCAATCCCGCGGTGCTGAGCTTGTTGAGTTGCGGGTTGTTGAGGAAGTACGCGAGCGGCGTGCTGAGATCGCTCTCCAGCGGAACGCGGCGCGTGCCGACCCAATTGTCGGTCGAGACGAGCGGGTCGCAGAGTTCTAGGACCGCGCGGTGGCGACGGCCTTGCTGCGCGCCGTGCCCTTCGTCCGGCAACAGGCGCAGGAATGCGGTGACCGGGAAACTGAGCCCCGGCGGGTAGTATTTCTCCGTCGGCGATTCGCCGGCGTGCGCCTTGCGGATCGCGATCATCGGTACGCCGAGACCGTAGCCGTGGTACTGGTTCGTGAGGCCGTTGACTTCGTAGCTGGAGCAGAACTCCAGCTTTTCGAAGTCGTCGTCGTGCCACGCCGTGCCGCGCGAGACGACCTGCAGATCCCAGACCTCGGTTTCCGTGGCGATCTGGCAGCCGCAGCCCGGCGCGAGATTGCCTTGCTTCTGCATGATCCGCAGCGCGCCTTCGAGGGCGCCGTTGTAAAGATCGCAGGCGCCGCGGAACTGGGGATCGTACGGGTTGCGCAGGTCGCCGAGCGTCTCGTCGAACAGGTAGATGTACGAATAGGCGACGCTCGCGCCGTAGAGGTCGAGCGCCCGCTTTTCGTTCTTCGATTCTTCGCGCTTGGCCGCGAGGTAGCTCAACTCGGCGAAGGCGTGCAGTTTCTCCGCGGTGGGTTCGCGGTCGATGCACTTCTGGAAATCGGCCAGGAGCTGCTTGGGGTCGTCGTCCAGGTTGTCGTGCAGATCGTACTTGCGCAGCAACTGCATGGTGCGGTCGCTGGGGCGCGGTCCCCACCAACTGGCAAGCTGCAGCGTGTCGGTCAGGGCGTTCGAGGGCGCCGAGCGAATCTTGACGTATTGCGACGACGAACAAGCCGGCAGCGCAACGAGGCACGCCGACGCGCAGAGCGCGAGGAGTCCGCTCAGCAATCGATCCGACTGACGCTGCATGTCGCAAACTACTCTGGCGACGAAGTTAACCGAGATTTGGGAGGTGAGAATTAGGCGATCCGGCGCGAAGCGTCAATGCCACGCGAGTTTATGTTGTTCACCACAGAGGCACAGAGGGCACGGAGAGGGGAAAGCATTTTGAACCGCCGTGGCGCAGAGACGCAGAGAGAGAGTGGATGGGGCGTGTGGCGAGACGAGCTGGATGCATGATGAGCCGGCTCTTCTCATCGTGGAATCATTCTTGGGACACGCAACGCAACTTCTCCCAAATGCCCTCTCCGCGCCTCTGCGCCTCCGCGGTTCAAGACGCTCACCCTCGATGCCTTCTCCATCTTCCCTGCGCGCTCTCCGTGCCTCCGTGGTGAATTTGAATTCCCGACTTTCCTGGCGCCGGCGTGGAAATTCTGAAAACTGCTCTTGACGCTGTTTTCCGGCTCAGGTACTTACCCGCCCGCCATTCTGCCGAAACTCACCCGGTCGCGGACCAGCTTCGCGAGGGAAGGCGTTGCGCCTTCGCTGGTGCGGGGTCTCGCGGCGGCGATCGCTGTTCGCACACGTTGCAAAAGGAGAACGGTTTGAATACGACGGCACGCATCCTGATGGTCGGACTGGGCCTGGTTGGGGCCAGCCTACCGCTCTCCGCGGCAGCCTCGCCGCGGGGCATCCCGAGAACCTGGCTGTCCTCCGCCGTCGTGCGCCAGTCGGACGACGACAAGCAGGACGAGCAAGCCGAAGCACGCGACTTGTTGAGCCGCGCGCGTCAGGCGATGAAAGAGGGAGACCTCGACGTCGCCGAGAAGCTCGTCAGCGAAGCCGAAGGGCTGGATCTGACGTACGGCCGCCTGCACTTCGGCGACACGCCGAAGAAGGCGCGTCGCGACCTGGACAAACTCAAGAAGCGTCGCACGGGCAAAAAGGAGACGCTCGCCGACCGCCTCAAGTTCTTCGGCGACGAAGAAGGCGAGGAGGCGCCGGTCGAGGACCCCTTCGCCGCGCACAACGACGGCGAAACCAAGACGGAAGCGAGCGAGGCCGAAACGCCGAAGCCGATCAAGACGGCCGCGCCGACGCTCGAGGATCCGTTCGCCGGGCAAGAGGTGCAAGCTGCCGGCCCCGCGCCGCTGAAGGGAGCGAACCTTCCGCGTGACGGCAAGCGGCTGTTGCTCGACGCCCGACGGGCGATGGCCTACGGCGACATGAACCGCGCCAAGACGTTCCTCGACCAGGCCGCGGCGTTGAAGCTGAACTACGAGTTGACCGATGACTCGCCGGCCAAAGTGCAGGCGACATTGACGCGTTTGCAAGAGCTCGAAGCGCGCGATCCCAAGACGCGGACGACGGAGGCTTTCCGCCGTGAGTACGCGGGGGCGCTTCTGGAGCAGGCCGAAGCGATGCTTTCCTGGAACGAGTTGGACGAGGCGGAACGCCTGTGCAACGTCGCCGGTCAGCAGAAGGTGAACTTCGGTCCGTTTGACATCAAGCCGGACACCGTCCAGCAACGGATCACCGCGGCGCGGACCGGAAAGAGCGTTTCGGCTTTGACGGCCGTTCCGGGTGAACCGCCGAAGTTGCAACAGATCGGGGCCGGCGTACCGATGCCGGGCGCGGAAGGCGATGCCTCGAAGCAACAGATGACAGACCTGATTGCCAAGTCCCGCGCGGCCTTGGCAGCGCAGGATTTGGAAACCGCCGAGCGGCTGGCCCGCCAGGCGGAAGCGATTCGTATTCCTGAAAACGCCTTCGCGCAAGGCGAAGACCGTCCCTGGCTGTTGCTGCTGGATATTCAGAAGGCGCGGATGAATCGCGCCCGGGACGCTTCGCCCGCGGTTTACAACGCGGGCAAGGACACGTCGAAGGTGGTGGCCGCTCAAGCGACCTCGCCGTTTGATGAAGAACCGACGCCGGCCGAAGCGCCGGACTCATTGCCGGAAACCGATCCTTCGGGAACGAGCCTGCCGACGCCGGCGGGGGAAGGTCAAGGAGACGTGTTGTTCCGTCAGGGTGAAGACGCGCTGAGGGCGCGGGACGTGAACCGCGCGGCGCAACTGTTCCGACAGGCCGCGGCGTACAAAGATGAGTTCGATCCGATCACGTGGCAGCGTTTGCAGGATCATCTGCAATTGCTGACTCCGCCCGCCGGCGCCCCGGCGCCGGGCGCGGGGAATCCCGCGCAGGACGCCGTCGCTCGGCAGCAGCTTGCCGCGCGTCAGGTTTCGGCGGAGCTGAGCCGTCTGGAAGCGGAATCGACGCGACTGATGGAGACCGATCCGCGGCGGGCGCGCGAAGTGCTCGTCACGGCCGGGCAAATGGTGGAGAACTCCGGCGTCGAGCCGGCGGTACGCGACCAGTTGTTGCGTCGCGTGCAGCGCGGGCTGACGCAGGTGGATCAGTATATCACCAATAATCAGGGACGCATCGAACTGCTGGATCAGAACCGGCAGGTGAAGGGACAGATCGATCGAGAGTCGGCGGTCCGCGTCGAGGTCGATCAGAAACTCGCCAAGATGGTGGACGACTTCAACCGTTTGATGGACGAGCGCCGCTTCGGCGAAGCGGAACAAGTTGCCAAACAGGCTCAAGAGCTGTCGCCTGACTCGCGACTGTCCATTCAACTGCGTACGCAAGTCCGCCAGATGCGGAACTTCGTGAATCAGATGAACTTCGTCGAGGACCGGGACCAGGGCGTGGTGACTTCGCTGTACGAAGCGCAAATGGCCGGCGTTCCCATCGAGAGCAACGATCCGTTCCAGTTCGGTGACAAGAAAGAGTGGATCGACATGACGGCTCGCCGCCGTTCGTCCGATCCGCGATTGCGTTCGCGCAACGAGAAGGACGTGCAGATCGAGAACAAGCTCAAGACGCCGGTGTCGTTGAGCTTCCAGAATCGTCCGCTGC